>CAYWBC010000061.1:0-23363 GCA_964456285.1 uncultured Bacteroidales bacterium | reverse complement strand
CTTAATTTTTCAAAGACATTTGCTGAAAAACATAACATTCAAGCTCTTGCCGGTTATTCACGTCAATCCAATATTTATCGATATTCAATAGCAGTTGGAAATAGTGTACCTGAAGATCCAAATTTGCACTATATCTCAAATGCGGCAAGTAGTGGTTTTGGAGATGCAACTAATATCATTGGAGGTTATGAGATTTGGAATCCATTAAAACCATACGATACCCAGCTTGTGCCTTATGACGAATACCTGATCTCATATCTGGGACGTATTATGTATAATTACAATAATATGATTGATGTTCATGCATCCATCAGACGTGACGGATCAAGTAAATTTGGTTCTGAAACAAAATGGGGTGTTTTCCCTTCTTTTGCCGGTGGACTTAAAATCAGTGAATTTGGTTTTCTTAAAAACAACGAGTATGTTAGTTTCCTTAAGATCAGAGTTGGTTGGGGTCAATTAGGGAACCAGGAAGTGGGTAACTATCGTGCCTACACTGATGTTACAGGTAATTTGAATTACGTCAATGGGCCAGGAGAGGCACAGACAACAATGCCTGGAGCTGCTCCTCTTTCAATCGGAAATGATGACCTGAAATGGGAAACCACTGAAATGACTAACTTTGGACTCGATCTGTATATGTTTGATAACAAACTTTCCCTTAATGCAGATTATTTTATCAGAACAACTAAAGACATGCTTGTTGAAGTACCTATCCCAGGGTACATTGGTGTACAAAGAGCTCCTTTGGTAAACAGAGGTTCCATCCGCAACAAGGGTCTGGAATTAAATCTGTTATTCAAGAACAAGGTAGGAGATTTTAAATATGAAATTAGTGGTAATATTGCCTTTATAAAAAATGAAGTAACTGAACTGGGGACGGATGATGACGTTATTCCATCCGGTGAATTCAGAGCTTCATTTAATCCCAGTCGTACAGTTATTGGTGAACCCATTGCAAGCTTTTACGGCTATGTAACAGACGGGTACTGGCAAAATCAGGAGGACATTGATGCAGCCAATCAAAATGCACAGGACCAGACTAGTGATCCTTCTGTCTATTATGATTCTCAGTATACATCACCAGGTGACGTTAAATTTGTTGATCTTAATGGAGATGGCTTAGTTACTGATGAAGACCGAAAGTTTATTGGTAACCCAAGTCCTGATATTACCTACGGTATTAATATCAATCTTGCTTACAAAATGTTTGATCTGACAATATTCGGAGTGGGAGTATATGGAAATGAAATTGTTCAGGCAATGACTTTGGTTCATGAGAGTTCCAACGCTTACTGGAACATGAGTCCTACAATGCTTAGCACATGGACACCTGATAATCCAAATGCCAGTGCTCCACGTCTGGATCAGTACAACTCTAACGATAACCTGAGAATGTCTGACAGGTATGTTAAAGACGGCAGTTTTTTCAGAATTCAAAATTTACAATTTGGAGTGAGCCTACCAAAACCAATTTGTGATCAATTGAAAATTCAAAAACTGAGAGTTTACTTTGCTGCCCAAAACCTGATCACATTTAGTAAATATACAGGTTTTGATCCTGAAGTAGGTACAGGAGATGTAGTTCTTGATATTGGAATTGATAGAGGATTATATCCTGTTGCACGAACTTATATGGTGGGTGCATCCTTTACATTCTAAAATTAATTCAAAAAAATTACTATTATGAAAAACATATTGTATATACTAATAACATTTCTCCTGGTTCTGTCAGCATGTAATGATGATCTGCTAAATCAGGAACCTCATAACCTCACTGATAAGGCATTTTATACTACAGTAGACGGGGCAACCCAGGGACTATATGCTGCCTACGAAATACTTCAGCGGGGTGAAGCTGTTGAACGTGTAGAAATGCTTGGAACCGTCTGCTCATGCGATGCACTTCCCGGAGGAGAGCCAGGCGCTAATGACCAACCCAGTATGCAAACAGCTGCCAGGTTTATAACAAACCCTAATAACATATATATGGCTGCTTACTGGTCTAATTTGTACACGGGAATATACCGATGTAACAAACTCATCAGCTACTTAGAAATTCCTGATGATCTGATTGATTTTCCAGAAGAAACCAGAACCCGTCTTCTGGGTGATGCTTACTTCCTCAGGGGATTATACCATTTCAAACTACAAATTTTCTTTGGAGGATACCCTCAGCTACAGACTGACTTCGACGGACAACTTAAAGGTGTTCCTTTTATTGATCATGTTTTAACACCTTCGGAATGGACCCAGGAACGACCAACGCTTGAAGAAACCTGGACAAAAATTGAAAATGATTTTATTCAGGCAGCAAGTCTTCTTCCCAGACTTGGTATGATCGATCCTTCTGAACTAGGGCGAGCCACTCAAGGTGCCGCAAATGCCATGCTGGCAAAGACATACCTGTATCAGAATAAATTTCCGGAAGCATATACCGCAGCGAAAAAAGTAATCGATGATGGTGATTATAAACTTATGGGAGAACCCGGAAATGAAGGTCCATTTGTAGTATCTCGTTGGACTAAAGATGGCTATGTAGACGTACCAATGTCTGGATACCAGTATATCTGGCAATGGGAGGCAAATAACTGCGCAGAATCAATTTTTGATGTCCAGCATTATAGCGATGGTGTAGCAGGAACCTCAGACGGTACTACAGAGGGTAATATTCTTCCTCAGTATTACGGTGTACGAAGAGTCATGACATATGCCTCTGCAACTTTAGGTTATGCTTCCACTGAATACTATTGGGGATTTATATTGCCCACACCGTATTTTATTGAAACTGCCTATGAAGATGTGGGTTGTGAAGTTGGAGGTGTAATTGTTGATCCAAGGTACAACATAACAGTGATCGAACCAACTGATTCCATACCTTACCAATACGCTCCTAATATACGTGAATTGTATTCTGATTCTTCCCTGTTTCATCCCTGGGGAAATTGGCCAAGTACAGGCTATGCCACCTGGAAGTATTTCTATCATCCGGATGCTGAACAGCGTGCTTCATGGTATGAAAATCCACAAAATACAAAGTATCTGCGTTTTGCTGATCTCTTGTTAATCGGTGCTGAAGCAGCAGTTCAATCCGGTCATCAGGCAGAAGCATTAACCTGGATAAACAGGGTCAGAACAAGGGCAAGATTATCAGGAAATACAGGATATCCACATGATCTCAGTAGTGTGACAGTGGAAGATGTTTATGCAGAAAGAAGGGTAGAACTTGCTTTTGAAGGTCACCAGTTCTTTGATATTGTAAGAACAGGCCGTGCACAGCAGGTAATTAAGACCGATGCGATGGAATACCCAACAGTAACAAATCCTGAAAACTCGGAAGTTGCGGAAGTAGAATTCGGAGATCAATTCGTTATCGGGAAAAATGAAATTTTCCCGATAAGTGAAACAGAAATTGACGTAACACAGGGTTTAATTACACAAAACCCTCAATATTAATATTCTATCTGCCAATAGATCAGGTCAAAATATGATCTGATTTTTTGGTAGATTAAAGAGAAAATTACTATACTTGTAAATTATTATTAATTGTATTACTAATTTAAACTATCACAATTATGAAGAAACAATTACTTAACCTAACTTTCGCTGCTGTAATCATGTTTGCAGCAACCATTGCTAAAGCACAATATGCAATACCTAACATGACCCTCGACTTCCCTGCTATTACAGCAGCTGTTGTTGTTGATGCAGATGGTAGCGATGCTTCTTACAGTGATTTCGTTACCGATCTTAAAATCGGTAAAGAAGCTGGTGCTGCAGTTCCTTATGCAGATGGAGCTGCTCCTGATTTCGACGTTCAGTTTAAAACGTGTTGGAGTGCTAATTATCTTTATGTCTACGTCGAAGTTACTGATGACATTTTTGAGCCTTATCTAAATGGTCAAGCTAACTCATGGACTTGGGATAATGTTGAAATATTCATTGATTTGGATACGAACTCTACTACCAACACTTATGACGAAAGATCTACAACTCAGATGCGTTTTTGCCCTGGTCTGGAAACAGCTGCAGGTGCAGACTCTATTGTAGAAAGTTCTAGCCGAGGTGATATTGGTAAATTTAAATCAGCTTGGGAAAAAACTCCTGATGGATACCATGTTGAATTAGGTATACCTTGGCTTACTGCTACTACTGATACCGAAATTGATATGGTAGCTAAAATGGATACCACAGCAATTATTGGCTGGGATATTGGGATAGCTGATGCTGATGGCGATGGTACTGGTACTGAAGGTGGCAGAAACGTTGCAGGTGGTGCTCAAATGTTTTGGGATCTTGATACTGATGATCCGACATTAGTTCTTGGAACTGGAAATGAAGACAATGCATACCAGAACAGAAGAGTATTTGGTTGGGTTACACTTAGTGGTACTCCTGTTGATGATCCGATTGTTACAGGACTTAAATCAGTTAATAATGTATCATCAGTTCTGGTTTATCCAAATCCTGCTGTTGATGTACTGCATGTTAACAATTATTTTGGTTCAGCAACTATTTACTCTGTAACAGGTTCAGTTGTTATGGAAGTTGAAAATGTTAACGAATCAATTAATATCTCAAACCTTAGCAGTGGTGTTTATTTCATTGCTACCGAAGATGTAGTAACAAAATTCGTGGTAAAATAATTTTATTCCGATAATTTAAAAAAGACTGCCTTACATCAAGGCAGTCTTTTTTTTGCAAAAAACCAGCAACTTGTTTTATCTTTTTATTATCAGTAATAGAAGACCATATATCAGGATATGTAACATTAATTTTCAGAAAGGTCTTAATAGGCTACTTTTATTTCATTAAGTTTTTCTTTTAATATCATAATCTCTTAGGAATGACAGAAGTAACAAAACCTAAACTTAGTTTTAAAAGGAAGGTTATTTTCTCAATCCTGATGGTATTTCTGCCAATATTCTTTTTGTTTCTTGTCGAAATTCTTCTCCGTTTATTCTCATATGGTGACAATTATGTTCTGTTTGAGGATCAAGATTTTTATGGTCAGACATATCGCAGATGCAATCCTGACTATGGAAAGAAATATTTCAACCTTTTGCCCTATACCTCCCCTAATTTAGATCTTTTCCTAAAAGAAAAACCACAAAATAGTTTCAGGATTTTTGTTCTTGGTAGTTCAACTGCATATGGATTCCCATATCATTCTGGAATGATGTTTTCACGAATTCTCCAGGAGCGCCTGCAAAATTCTTTTCCAGAGAAAAAAATTGAAGTGGTGAATATTGCAATTACAGCAATCAACAGTTTTACTTTTCAGGACAAAATTGATGAAGTTCTTAATGAAAAACCGGATGCACTTCTTATATATGCCGGACACAATGAATTCTATGGTGGAATGGGGATAGGTTCCAAAGATGCTTTCGGAAAAATTCGATGGATAAAGATCTTACACCTGCAGTTTTTGGACCTAAAAATCTATCAACTGATTCAATCATTTATTAATAAAATCACTTCTGGCATTTCCGGAAAAGATGCTGATCAAATTCCTGAAACAGCAACACTCATGCAACGTAGTGCGGCTAACCTGGGAATTGTATATAAAAGTGATGTCTATGAAAAAGCACATGTGCATTATGAGAAGAACATGAGCAATGTCCTCCGGAAAGCCAGTAAAAATAAGGTGCCGGTATTTTTTAGCGAAGTAATTTGCAATATTAAAGACTTACCACCATTTGCTTCTGTTGAATCTGATGAATACCCTACTGCAAATGAAGTATATAATGAAGCCTTAGATTATGAACATAGAGGTGAATACAAAGAGGCAAAAAATCTATATTATAAGGCCAAAGATCTTGACGGTATTCGTTTCAGGGCTTCCGAAGAAATAAATGATATTATTAATAATCTGGCAACTAAATATAATGCCTACCTGGTTAAAATGAAACCAATTTTTGAAAAAAATTCTCCCAATGGCATTATAGGCGATAATTTATTAACTGAACACGTTCATCCAAATGTTGATGGATATTTTCTTATGGCTGATGCTTTTTATAACTCCTTGATCGAAAGTTCAATTTTAGGCCAGCCTGATACAACGAATACTAAATCTTCTGAGTGGTATCGTAAGAATTGGGGATTTACAGACCTGGACAGTCTTTCTGCTAACCTTTTAATAAGGAAACTTAAAGGGGGTTGGCCATTCCAGCCAGATTCAATTGTAAATTCATTTATCAGGACGTATGAGCCAATATCTTTTATCGATTCATTAGCATACCGGGCAGTAAGGTATGATGATTTTTCGTTCGAGTCAGCTCATAAAACATTGGCAAAATATTATCTGACACATAATCAAGCTGAGAAAGCTGTTTTGGAATACAAATCCATTCTTAAAAGTGACCCTTATAAGATTACTAACTATAGTGAAGCAGGCGATATTTTATTCAATATTAAAAACTTTAAAGAAGCTTTAGACTATTATTCCCCGGCACTAAAACTATATCGTGATGACTATGTGTTAAGCAGGCTTGGGGAAACATATTCTTTTCTTGGAAAATTCGATTTGGCTATACCTTTTCTTGAAGAAGTGCATAAAAAATCCCCTGAATTCAGGAAAAATAAAGTTGTAAGCTTGTTATATGATGATTATATCCAGACAGGTGAAACTGACAAGGCAAATACTTTATTTGCCCAGAATAAGAAGATCTTTGACAGGAAATCATCTGATGATGCCAGGCAAGAGGTTGTTTTGAGAGTACCTGCCGAAGTAAAGAAACTAATTGAAGAGGCTATAAGTTTATTACAAAAGGGCGAAATTAATTCAGCATTTAACCTACTGATTGAAGCAAACCAAATCACTGAAACAAGCGTTGCAGATCGCTTTTTGGCTGATATCCTGTTAATGAAAAAAGATGAAAAAGCCCTGCTTTTTTTGAAAAAAGTATACTATGATTATAAGACAGACCTTGAATACCTGAATACGGTTTGCTATGCTTCCATTTACTTCAGGGATTATGAATATGCATCGAAAATTCTGCCTGAATTGAAACAACTTGATCCAGGGAATCCTAATATACCTAAGTACGAAAAAGCACTTGCCAGAATAAAATAATTACTAAATCAATTATCACATCCTGTCATTGAATTATACAATTCTCTTGATAACTATTGTACAGATACCGAAACTATTTTCCTGATAAATTGATTATCTTCAAACCCAACTTATCTAAAGCTCAAATTCAAAATTATCTGCAATGAATAAGATTAAACAAATTCTATCCCTTAAAGAAAAGATAGGCTATGGTGTTGGAGACACTGCCTCATGCTTATATTTTCAAACATTTTCAATGTTTCTCATGTATTTTTATACAGATACATTTGGAATTTCGGCGGCTACTGTGGGAACCATGTTCCTTGTAACACGTATTTGGGATACCTTCAATGATCCAATTATGGGTATGATCACCGATCGTACTAATACAAAATACGGTAAGTTTCGCCCCTGGATCCTCTGGATGATCATTCCTTATGTTGTTACAGGAGTTGCCTTATTTTATACACCTAATCTTAGTCTTACCGGAAAAATTATTTACGCTTACATTACCTATACATTGGTAACTATGGCTTATACAGCCATTAATATTCCTTATGGAGCACTAATGGGCGTGATGAGCTCTAATCCTGATCAACGCACCCAGCTTTCAAGTTTTCGCTTTCTAGGAGCATTTAGCGGCAATATTATTATTCAAGGTACACTTATTTATCTTGTTGCCTTTCTGGGAAAAGGCAATGACAAGGTTGGCTATCCACTTGCCATGGGTACATTTGCTCTGGTTGCCGCAGGACTTTGGTTCTATACTTTCATTTCAACAAAAGAACGTATTATCCCATCAAAGGATCAACAGAATAAGATTTTGCAGGATTTAAAAGACCTCGGAAAAAACAGACCCTGGCTGATTCTTTGCTTAATGGGAGTTCTAACTCTTGTTTGGGTTTCTATACGTAATGGCGCAATGATGTATTATTTCAATTACTATGTTGGTAGTGAAGCAAAAGCTGCGCCTTTTATGGTGGTTGGTACTATATTTAGCCTGGCTGGTGTTGCATCTACAACATTCATTGCTCGCTTTCTCAAAGGCAAAAGAAGAGCTTTCATAATTTTGTCAGCTGTAAATGCCGCGCTTACTGCTGCATTTTTTATTGCAAAACCAACAGATTTCGGTATTATGTATACTTCTCATATTCTGGGTTCATTTGTTGGAGGTCCTTTGATGCCACTAACATGGTCGATGTTTGCAGATACAGCTGATTATGCTGAGTGGAAATTTGGTCGTCGTGCCACCGGACTGATATTTTCTGCAGGTACCTTTAGTCAGAAAATGGGTTGGACAATTGGTGGAGCTATTGCCGGTTGGGTTTTGGCATCCTTCCACTATCAGCCAAATGTAGCCCAAACTCAGGAAACTCTGGTCGGAATTAAACTTATGATGAGTGTATTGCCTGCAATGGGAAGTTTGCTTGTTGTATTAGCAGCCTTATTTTACAATTTAAGTGAAGACAAGCTTGAAGTCATTGAAAAAGAATTATCGGAAAGGAGACTAAAAGAAGGTACTTCGCCAGCATAGCATACTAATTAGATAATTATAAACGGGCATCTCAGTTTAACACTGTTTGCCCGTTTTTTAGAAGGGATAAAGGCACAAGGCATAAGGCATAAGGGATAAGGGGAAAGGAAGTAGAGAGCAGAGGATAAGGGGAAAAGAGATATGTGGATAAGCCGTTAATGATATTGAAGTTATAGGTAAATTCTTTTTTAATATTTTAAATTAACACCTTATGATTATGAGCTACAGAGATTTAATAGTATGGTAAAAGTCAATAAATCTTGTGGAAATGATTTATAAACTTGTCAGCCATTTTCCAAAAAATGAGGAACACTGTTTATCAATTCAGATTCGAAGATGTGCAATTTCAATTCCTTCAAACATTGCTGAAGGATTTGGAAGAAAATATACTGCTGAATACAAAAGATTTCTTTCTTTTTCACGTGGTTCCCTATACGAACTGCAAACTCAAACCGAAATAGCAAAACGACTCAATTATATAACAAATGATAATGAAGTATTTGAAACAATAATACATGAAATTGAAAAAATGTTGAATAGCCTGATCAGAAAACTATAAATAAGCTTATTCTATTATACAATTATTAATTACTTTGCTTTTCATAAAACCATAACCTATCACTTGTGACTTGTGACTTGTGACTTGTGACTTATCACTTACTACGAATAACAAACTTTTAAAACATGCAATACGGATACTTCGACGACAAAAACAAAGAATATGTAATTGAAAAACCAGATACTCCAGAGTCCTGGAGCAATTACCTGGGATCAACTGAATACGGATCAATTATTACTAACAATGCCGGAGGGTACAGTTTTTACAACTCCGCAGCTGATGGCCGCTTCATGCGCTTGCGTCCCAACACAATACCCATGGATCAGCCTGGCAGATATATTTATCTGCACGACAGAGATTCAAAAGATTACTGGTCAGCATCATGGCAACCCGTTGGGAAGCCTCTCGACCAGTACAAAACCATTTGCCGGCATGGAACAGCATATACTGCTATATCGTCTGAATACAACAATATACTTACAGAGACCCTGTATTTTGTTCCCCTGGGAGAAGCCTTTGAATGCTGGAACATTAAGATTAAAAATACCGACCGCAAAAAGAGAACTCTACGACTATTCACCTATGCAGAATATACCGGTCACTGGCAGCTATGGATGGATATTGTGAATTTACAATATACTCAGTACATCATGGAAATGAAAGTAGTTGATGGTATCATTGATCACGGGACAAATGTAAACCAGCCTTTCGATCCAAATGATCTTGAAGAAGGCGGACAGGGAAGACATAGTTTTATGGGTGTAGCCGGAGCCAAAATTTCTGGTTTTGATACTGATCGTAAAAAATTCATAGGCCCTTACCGGTCATACCATAATCCACTGGTAGTAGAAAACGGAGAATGCACAAATTCTGTTGCAGTGAGCGATAATGGATGTGGAACTCTTCAGGTAGATGTAGAACTTGAAGCCGGAGAAGAAAAAGAACTCACTATATTAATGGGATTTGGAACAGCTGCCGAGCAAGGCAAAAAAGCGGTAGCAGAATATAGTAAAACGGGTAAGATTGAACAGGAATTCACAAAATTGAAGAACCATTGGCACAACAGATTGCTAGGCATGTCGGTAAAAACTCCCGATGCTGAACTAAACTCGATGCTAAACATGTGGGGGCCCTATAATTGCCTCATAACCTATGCATGGTCGAGAGCAGCCAGCCTGGTATACAATGGAGAACGAAATGGTTTAGGGTACAGAGATACGGTACAGGATATTCTGGGAGTTTTGCATTCTATACCAGAGGAAGCAGTGAACAGGTTGGAAATGATGATCACCGGACAGGTATCCAGCGGAGGCGCTATGCCTGTTGTAAAACCCTTCTCACATAAACCCGGAAAAGAAACCCCACCTGCAAAAGAAGATTATCGTTCCGACGACTGTCTGTGGCTATTCAACACTGTTCCTGCCTATGTTAAAGAAACAGGTGATCTGTCCTTTTTTGAAAAAGTCCTTCCCTATGCAGATAAGGGAGAAGATACAGTACTAGGTCATTTGCGCAGAGCCATAGAGTTTAATATTGAGCGATCAGGAGCTCATAACCTGCCCTGTGGCTTGTTTGCCGATTGGAACGATTGCCTGATGCTTGGACACGATGGAGAGTCAGTCTTTGTTACCTTTCAGTTACGCTATGCGCTGAACACATACATTGAAATATGTACTCTTCTGAATAAGCAAAATGAAGTGGATTGGGCAGCACCTTATTTAAAAGAACTGGACGAAAACATTGAAAAATATGCCTGGGACGGTGAATGGTACCTTCGGGCATATCGTGTTGACGGAATGAAGTTCGGATCAAAAGAATGCGATGAAGGAAAGATCTGGTTGAATCCTCAAACATGGTCAATAATCAGTGGTCATGCCAAAGGGGAAAAAGCACAACAAGTTTTAAAACATGTGGAGAAAAATCTGGTAACGGATTACGGTATTATGGTATGCGATCCACCCTACATAAAAACAGACCTGGGTGTAATCAAAGCACCCCTTTTTAATGGCGGAACAAAAGAAAACGGAGGAATATTCTGCCATACACAGGGTTGGGCTGTAATGGCTGAAGCTATGCAGGGGCATGGAAACCAGGCATACAAATATTTCAGAGCTTTTATGCCGGCTGCTTACAATACAAAAGCAGAAATCCGGGAAATTGAACCTTACGTTTATTGCCAGTCGACGCATAGCAAATACAGTCCTCGATATGGTAGCTCTCGCCTACCCTGGTTAAGTGGTGCTGCAACCTGGGCTTTCTATTCAGCTTCACAATACATGATGGGCATCAGACCGGAATACAATGGAATAACCATTGATCCTTGTATACCATCTGAATGGGATGGAATAAAAATTACCAGACGGTTCCGAGGAAAGATGATTGATATTACAATCAAAAACCCTGACAATAAAGAAAAGGGAGTTTCCAGACTTGTTGTAAACGGAAAGACAATAGAAAGGAATTTTATACCTTTTGACCTACTTGAAGAGAAAAATGAGGTAGAGGCAATTATGGCTTAAAGAATGATGCTTTTTGTTATTAAACTCTGACAAAAATGTAAAATTGTTTTTGTTCTATTCATGCAAATGATTAGTATTGTATTCTTAACACAGGAAGTTTATTCATCTCCCTGTGTTTATTAAATAACAGGAGAAAACCCAATCTAACTTGTTTGATAATTACTTTCAATATACACTCCAGTTGAAAATAACCGTATGAAAAAATCATCCGTCCCCTTATCTCAAAAGGCCATTTGGGGCCTTGGTGGTTTCGCTGAAAATCTTTCAAACAATACAATATTAAGTCTCGCCTACCTCATCTTTGGTGTAGGTATGGGTATAAGTCCCCTTTATATTGGTATCGCATTGTCAGCTTCACGAATCCTTGATGCAGTTACTGATCCTATCATGGGAAATATTACCGACAATACTGTTTCCCGCTGGGGAAGAAGAAGGCCATATATATTTGTCGGTGCAATAATGATGTCTTTTATTTTTGCTTCCATCTGGTACACACCAAGAGAGGCTAGTGAAGTTGTACAGGCAGTTTACCTTATTTCAACCTGCTCTTTGTTTTATGTAGCTTTTACCATTTGGGTAATACCTTATAGTGGACTAGGTCTTGAAATGGTAACCGATTACGATGAACGTACCCGATTAATGACCTTTCGTGTTATTCCTTCTTTTATTGTAGGTATATTGATCGCATCTCTATATGCCATTACTCTTAAAACTGAATGGTGGGGAGGAGACGAAGTAGTTGGCGCCAGATATGTCGGAACAATCATTGCAGGATTGATACTCATCACAGGTATAATGCCAGCTATCTTTTGTAAAGAACGATATGCACAGAAGAAGCAGGAAAAAATTGATCTCTGGTCTGCAATACTTTTTACATTGAAAGACAAAGCCTTTCTGCTATTGGTAGGATCTGTATTTTTCGTGTTTGTGGCCTTATTTTATATGATCCCATTGCTAACCTATATTAACCTGTACCATGTTTGTGAGGGCGATAAAATACTTACTGGCAGACTTGGAGTGTTTACCGGACCTATACAGGCTGTCGGACAAATATTGGCAACTATTGCCATTGGATTTTTTGCAAAATATTTCGACAAGAAAAATGTATTAATTACAGGACTTTTTATTGGTATAATCGGGTATCTGACCAGCTGGTTTCTTTTCACCCCCAGCAATCCGTACCTTGCTATTATACCTCCGGTAATCATTAACATTGGATTATGTGCATGTTGGGTATTGAATGGCTCCTTTAGTGCAGACATTTGCGATTATGATGAGCTCAAAACAGGCAGACGCAGAGAAGGAATGTACAGCGCTGTATTCGGGTTTTTAAATAAAGCAGCCATTGCTCTGGTTATGCTTATAAGTTCCTGGGTTCTTGTAAGGCTTGGATTCAAAGGAGACAATATTCACCCGACTACCCATCAATTGTTCACCTTGCGTTGGACTTACATTGTAATACCTACAATTTCAATGATTGCAGCTATTCTTTGCATGTGGAATTATCCACTTACTAAGAAGAAAGTTGCTGAGATACAAGCCGAGCTGGGAATAAGAAGAGAAAATAGCGGTACGGAATAACTCTTACCTTTTATTGCATATGACCCTGAGCCTGGCCGAATAGTGTTAGTTGAGGAGATAATGTTTCGACTCTGTATGACTTTCAATATGAGAATTCGTTTTGATTCCATGATTTCAATACACTTGCCATTTCCCCTCCAATCCATTACTTTTACCACTTGCCCAACACACTAATTTAGTTAAGATGAAATACGGATATTTTGATGATGAAAAAAAAGAATATGTCATTACACAACCTGACACTCCACGCTCATGGAGTAATTATTTGGGCTCTACAGATTATGGTGCGATAATTACAAACAATGCCGGAGGATACAGCTTTTTTCATTCATCAGCTCAGGGGAGGTTTCTTCGCATGCGTTTCAATGCAGTACCACTGGATCAACCCGGCAGGTATATCTATTTTCATGACAGAGATAACAAAGATTTCTGGTCGGCTTCCTGGCAGCCAGTTGGTAAATCTTTGAAGGAATACAAATCGGAATGCCGTCATGGATCTGCTTATACTATTATCAAATCAGAATATTCAGGTATAGCCTCAGAAACTCTGTATTTTGTACCACTGGGGGGAAACTACGAATGCTGGCAGGTTAAACTTACCAACAAAAGCAGTAAAAAACGCTCACTTCGTGCATTTACATTTGTTGAATTTGCCAGTAACTGGAATGCCCTGGATGATATGAACAATTTGCAGTATACTCAGTACATCATTAAAACCAATGTTGTTAATGGCATCATTGACCATGGTTCAAATGTTTATATCCCTCCACAACCAGAAAATTTCCAGGAAAAAGACCAGGGAAGACATTCATTTATCGGTATTGCCGGTGCAAAAGTTACAGGTTATGATACCGATAGGGACAAGTTTATTGGTCCCTACCGTACATATGCAAATCCTCTTTCCGTTGAAAAGGGCGAATGCGGCAATACGCTTGCAGAAGGTGATAACGGCTGCGGAAGTCTGCAAGCAGATATTGAGTTGGATCCAGGTGAAAGCAAAGAGTTTATTGTTGTCTTAGGCATTGGGAAAGCCGGCATGGAGGGGAAAAAGGCAGTAGATGTATACAAGGATAAGTCTGTTTTGGAAAAGGAATTTGCTGAATTAAAAAACTACTGGCATACCAGAATTGAAGGATTAACAGCCCAAACTCCTGATCCTGATTTCAACAGCATGATCAACATGTGGAATCCATTCAACAACCTGATAACCTATGCATGGTCAAGGGCCGCCAGCCTGGTTTATAGTGGAGAAAGGGATGGTCTTGGATATAGAGATACCGTACAGGATATGATTGGCGTACTGCACAATATTCCCCAGGAGGCAGGTGAAAGGCTTGAATTGATGATTACTGGTCAGGCTTCTACGGGCGGGGCTATGCCTGTAGTGAAACCTTTTGCACACGAGCCCGGAAAAGAAAAACTGCCCGAAGAGAATGAATACAGATCTGACGATTGTTTGTGGTTGTTCAACACAGTTCCTGCCTACGTAAAAGAAACTGGTAACACAGACTTTTACAATAAGGTATTGCCATACGCAGACAAAGGTGAGGATAAAGTCATTGGTCATTTACGCAGAGCCATCGAGTTCAACCTGGAACGTTCGGGGGCACATGGTTTACCATGCGGATTAGCAGCTGACTGGAACGACTGCCTGGTTCTTGGACAAAAAGGAGAAACTGTATTTGTTGCCCTCCAGCTTCGGTTTGCTCTTAAAACCTACATCGAGATCAATGAAATGCTTAATAAGCCGAAAGAACTGGCATGGGCCAAAAAACAACTTTCCAAACTTGATGAAAACCTGGAAAAATATGCTTGGGATGGAGAATGGTACCTCAGGGCTTACCGTCATGATGGATTGAAATTCGGATCGAAAGAAAACGATGAAGGAAGTATATTCCTAAATCCACAGAGCTGGGCAGTTTTAAGTGAGCATGCTGTAGATGATAGAGCACAACAGATTATGGACCAGGTAGACAAATACCTTTCTACTGAGTTTGGTGTTGCCCTTCTTGATCCACCCTATGAAAAAACGGAGCATTCGGTGGTGAAAGCTCCTCTGTTTAACAAAGGAATGAAAGAAAATGCGGCGATATTTTGCCATACCCAAGGGTGGGCAGTAATGGCCCAGGCCATGCTGGGCAACGGAAATAGAGCTTATCAATATTACAGATCTTACCTTCCATCAGCTTATAATGATAAGGCTGAAATACGGGAAACAGAACCTTATGTATATGCCCAAACCACCAACAGCAAATACAATATGCGCTTTGGTTCGTCAAGAAATCCCTGGCTTAGTGGTACCACTACCTGGGCATATTATGCTGCTGCGCAATATATACTCGGTATAAGACCTGATTACTTTGGATTGATTATCGATCCCTGCATACCTTCAGAGTGGAAAGAATTCACTGCTGAGCGCATATTTCAAGGTAAAAAAATCAACATAAAGGTTGAAAATCCCCAAGGAAAACAAAAAGGAGTTACAAAATTAGTTCTGAATAATGTATCTATGGAAGGAAATCAAATACCGTTTGATAAACTTCTTCCGGAAAATGAAGTACAAGTAGTATTATAGCCTATCTATCTCATTTTGAATAGTAATAAATTAATTGTCTTACTCAAATTAATTAATTACCTTCGGATTGCTAGCCTATCCTTGCAGTTGTTTCCAAAATTATGATAAAAACTCGATGTTTCAAAAAGGGATATTTTCTTATAATTCTGGCCATAATCTTTGTTCAGCTGAAGGCCCAGGACAAGCAATACATGTTCACCACGGTAAATAAAAATGATGGCTTATCCCACAACCAGGTGACTTGTTTTTTACGCGACAAAAAGGGATTTTTATGGGTTGGCACTTCAGATGGTCTTAACCGATTTGATGGGTATTCTTTTAAAACCTACAGTCATAATCCGAATGACCCTGGCTCATTGCGTAGCTCAGAAATTTACTTCCTTGACGAGGATCACCTGGGACGTATCTGGATTGGCGCCAGTAGTTTCATGGAAATCCTCGACCCGGCTACAGAAAAAATCACTCATGCAAATGCAGTCTTCAACGATCAACTCATCTTTGAACCTGATACAAAATGGGATCTCCATTGTGATAAATTTGGGAATTATTGGTTTAATAGCTCTTTTCAGGGATTATTTAGATACTATATTGAAAACGACTCCCTTATCAAGCTCCTGGATGCAGATAATGTTAAGTACTTTGATCAGGCTTATCGAATAAATAGTATAGCCGAAGATTCAAAAGGAAATATTTGGGCTATTGATAACAGGGGACTGATACAAAAGATAGAGAACCTAAGCAATAAAATTGTTGACAGCATTCAAATAAATGCAGCGATAGATAATAATTTCATTCTCTTTATCGACAGCGATGATGATTTCTGGGTTTATGATGCAAATAATTTTACAGGTATTATCTATATAAATAATCAAATCCGTAAAATAGAACATTTCACTCCGGAATCTGAAAAATGTCCTATCAGTAGTAAAGCTGTTACTGGGTGTTTACAAGATGAAGATGGTAAGGTCTGGATTCTGACTGATCATGGCGGTATTAATGTTATTGATAAAAGTAATTTCAGAATTCGGATTATCAAAAATGATCCTTTGAATAGCAGAAGTGTGGCTGAAAATGTTGTCAAAGCTTCTTATAAAGATAAGGAAGGTATTATCTGGTTAGGTACTTACAAATCAGGTTTTAGCTATTATCATGAAAATCTCTATCATTTTCCCCATTATAAAATCACAGTCAATCAGAATGATCCTCCAGAAATCAATGATATTGACAATTTCGCAGAGGATAGTTTAGGAAATCTCTGGATTGGAACCAACGGAGGAGGATTACTCTACCTGGACAGAAAAACGAATATATATACCCGGTACAAAAATAAGCCAAGAGATCCTAAAAGCCTCTGCTCCGATATAATAGTAGGTTTAAACATTGATAGGAAAGGAAATCTTTGGATAGGAACCTATCTTGGTGGGCTGGATAGGTATGATGGAAATAAATTCACTCATTTCAGGAATGATACCACAAACCCCTTCAGCATTACTGATGACAGGGTCTGGGATATTTGCGAGGACTCAGATGGTCTATTATGGATTGCTACTTTACTTGGTGGAGTAAATATAATGGACTCACGAACGAATCATGTTATAGAAGTTTTCCGATGGGTGAATGATTCCTCAATTCGTGCAAATATGATTTTCTCAATCATTGAAGATCACAATAAAACATTGTGGTTTGCTACTATTGACGGCATCCGATCATACGATAAAGAAAAGAAGGAATTTGGATATTTCATCCATGATCCGGAAGACAAAACAAGCATTAGCAGCAATTGGACATTTGATATTTTTGAAGATTCCCGTGGATTAATCTGGGCAGCTACCAGTAGTGGATTAAATCTTCTGAATAGAGAAACTGGAGAATTTCAGCACTTTTACAAAGACGATGGATTGCCTTCAGATCGTATTCTGAATATTCTGGAAGATCTGGACTCTAATTTATGGGTCAGTACCTCAAATGGGATTTCAAAAATAGAAGTTGAATACAATGCTGACAGCCAGCAATGGATGTGCAAATTCACAAATTATAATCGATTTGACGGATTGCAGGGAAGCGAGTTCAACGAGAAATCGGCATTCAGGACTTCAAAAGGTGAGATAATATTTGGAGGCAGCAATGGGTATAACATCTTCTTTCCTGACCAAATAAAACCTAAGAAAATTGAGCCCAACATCCAATTCACTGATTTTTCTGTTTTCAAGAAATCTATCAATCCCGGAACCTTAATTAATAATCGAATCTTATTAAATAAATCCATTGCCTATACAGATCATATAGAGCTCAGCTATTCCGAAAACATTTTTACTTTGGAATTTTCAAATCTGGATTATTTTCATCCTGAAAGGCATCGATATCAATATAAACTTGAGAACTTTAATTCAAACTGGCTGGAGGTAAATAGTGAAAACAGAAGAATTAGTTATACAAATCTTGATCCTGGAACCTATATTTTCAAGGTTCGCGGAGCATACTCAGACGGTACTTGGGATCAGAATTATTCTGAGTTGACTATCGTTATCAAACCTCCTTTCTGGAAGCAGTGGTGGTTTCGGATTTTAATTACCCTATTCATTATTCTTTTAATTTTCGGGGTTTTTGTCATCAGATTAAGAACACTGCATAGACAAAAATCCATCCTTCAGGAGGCTGTCGAAGAACGCACAAATGAGCTGAAAAAAGCCAATCAGAATCTTGAAGAACGGCAGGAAGAAATCACCTTACAAAATGAAGAATTGGACTTACACCGTAATGAACTCCAAAAAATTGTGGATGAACGCACTACTGACCTACAGATTGCTCTACAACAGGCCAAAGAATCAGAGAGATTAAAATCTGCCTTCCTGGCAAATATGAGTCATGAAGTTCGCACTCCAATGAATGCTATCATGGGATTTTCAGATCTTATAAAAGATAAGGATCTTGAAACTTCCGAACGTAATGAGTTCATACAAATCATACAGAAGAACTGCAATTCACTCCTGGTCTTAATCAACGACATCCTGGATTTTTCTACAATTGAGTCCAATCAATTGTCAATCCTAAAAAGTCCGTTCAATATTGTTCTGACATTTCAGGAACTATATAATTATTATGTACTTCAAAAGAAACCTGGCCTAAGTTTAAAATGTAATATACCCAAGCAATACAAACAACTTTATCTTTTTCATGATGAAGTGAGAATAAAACAAGTTACGCAAAACCTGATTAATAATGCAATGAAGTTTACAGATGAAGGTTTTGTTGAATTTGGTTTTAAATTCAAGGATGATATTCTTACTATTATTGTCAAAGATACGGGAGTTGGAATTCATCCTCAAGATAGAAATAAAATTTATGAGCCATTTATAAAAGCTCAGGAAACCAAAACAAGACTCTACTCTGGAACAGGGCTGGGTTTAGCCATTTGCAAGAACATCATTGAAATGATGGGAGGTGAAATCAATTGTGAATCGCAATTAGGAAAAGGTACCACATTCACAGTTACGATACCTGTTGAACCTGATGAAAAACTTCCAGAACAAGAAAGCTCGAAAGTTATTCCTGCAAATTTTGATACTCCTGGTGAAATTCTGATTGCAGAAGATGTACCTGCCAACTATGAACTTATTGCACAAATTCTGCGTAATACTAACATCCATCTGACATGGGCAGTTGATGGTAAACAAGCTATTGACTTATTTCGGAAGAACCCTGAAAAATACCATCTCATTCTAATGGATATTAAAATGCCGGCTATTGATGGAACATTAGCTTTAAAGGAAATCAGGAAAATCAATGAGAGAATCCCGATTATTGCTGTAACAGCCTATGCAAATGAAAGTGAGAGAATCAGTTTGTTAAAAAAGAAGTTTTCTGATTATATTGCAAAACCAATAAAGGCGGATATATTAATACAAATCATCGGAAAATATCTTGGCAGAGGTATGACCTGATTACTGTGGTTTGATTATCGATTCCTGCATACCTTCAGAGTGGAAAGAATTATTAGCTGAACGTATATTCCGGGGCAAAAAAATTAGTATAAAGCTTGAAAATCCTAATGGTGTTTAAAAGGTGGTAAAATAAATTGAAATAAATGGAACATCTATTAAGGGGAATAAAATACAATTGTGTATACTTAAATAACATAATCAAGTAAGAGTGATTATGGGTTAGACAATTGCGTTTGTAAAACTAAAGGCGGCTCAGTGAGCCGCCTTTTTCATTTCACACAACTATTCAATCAGGTTTACTCTTTTTCCTGTTTCTTTGAGAACATTAGAAAATCATTCAGAACAATCTCTGTTATGTATTTTGTTTCTCCTTCCTTTTCATACTGACGATGAACCAGCTTTCCCTCAAGGGCAACTTCAGTTCCCTTCTTTAAGAATTTTTCTGTTACCTCAGCTAGTTTTCCCCATGCAATTACATTGTGCCATTGAGTATCCTTCACACGCTCACCCTTATTGTTTAAATAACTCTGTGAAGTAGCTACTGAAAATTTTGCAAGCTTACGATCATTGTCAAAGCTTTTTACTTCCGGATCCATCCCTAGATTTCCGATTAACTGAACTCTGTTCCTTAAATCTTTCATAACGATAATTTTAAATTAAACATGTAAATAATTTGATGAAACAAAGTAACTACCAGCCCTAAAAATTATTCGTATATTACACGTTTGTATCCGTTTGTTATTCGTTTGTAAACGTTTGTACACGGATAAATGTTATATTTACAGTAATTTAAGCTTAAAGCGTTATGGAAGAAAAAAGAACATGCCCAATTTGTGGCGATCAACTAAGCGGCAGAATTGACAAAAAATTCTGCTCAGATCAATGTAGAACGGAGTACAATAACAAACACAACCAGTATTCCAATAATTACATCAGGCAGGTAAACAGAATTCTAAGAAAGAACCGTAGAATAATGGAAGAATTTAATCCATTAGGTAAAACAAAAATTCCTAAAAGAAAACTTATTGACAAAGGTTTTGACTTTAAATATTTTACCAGTATCTACCGAACTAAAACAGGAAATACATATTATTTCTGTTACGAACAAGGCTATTTACCCCTGGAAAATGACTTTTGTGCCCTGGTGAAAAATGAGAAATAAATCCCTCAAAAAATAATCTGCTGAAATGAAAACAACAAATCCTTACAGACTACTAATAATTGCTCTATTTCTATTGGCAGCAACTTGTGATCCGAAAGTGAAATTTGAAAGCCCGCAACCAAGCGGAAGGAAAGATCTCAAAGCCATTCCTGCAATTTATCACGGTACTTATTTTGAAATAACTGACAGTACTAGCCTTACAATTAATAAAACTTCAATTATTGAAGAAGAACTTAGAATCGCATTACTGACCAAGCAGCAATTATGGGAGGAAATTGATACTGTTTTTGAGGTAGACACCATAGTAAATGTTGTTAAGAATACAACCGTAGAATTTGATTTTTATGATGATTCAGTGAAACTCACTACTCAAACTATTGACACTTTATTCGACCTCAATTTACATAGTCATCTAAGGACATACAAAGCTTATCTTTTTCTAAATACTCCCCTGGAAGATGATTTTTGGAAAGTAAAGATCTTAAAAGCCAAAGGAGACTCTCTCATGCTGAAATCTCTTGTTACCGAATCCGAGATCGACACCATAAGTCCACTTACACAGATAACCACTATCACTGATTCCATTGAACATAAAACTAAAGAATACAGATTGAATCCAACAAAATCTGAAATAAAAAAAATTCTGGCAAGAAAAAAGCTGGAATATAATTATGTGAGAAAATAATTTTATTTCATTTGTAATACTTTTTCAAAACATATGAAACATCTAGTTGATATGCAGAAAGCATTTTTCAATTCTCATCATACAAAAGATCCCAAACTCAGAATTGTACAGCTAAAAAAACTCAAAAAAATTCTACTTGAAAACGAGGAAAAACTTAACGAGCCAATTTATTCTGATTTTAAAAAATACTGTAAAATAATCAATGGTAAGGCAACCTCCTTTGCTCTTGAGACTATTGCAGGCATTCCTTCTCCGGCACATATATTGGAAGGGGCAGTTATGGGTAAAGATGCCACGGAAGGAGTAATAAATTCAAAAAAAAAGTTTTCGGATACAACAACATGTATGTCATTGATGGTTCCATGATCTCGGTAAACCCGGGAGTTAATCCAGCGCTTTCAATAACTGCTATAGCTGAAAGAGCAATGGATTTATTTAAGAAAAAAGAAGAAAAGCAGATTAAAAATATACTTTAGACTAAAATCTGATAGAATCTATGAATAGAAAAATTAAAGACAGATTGAACAAATTTGCATTTCTCACTGCCAGCCTTGTTTTTATATTAGGTGGAATAGAGATGTTAGGTGAGAATAAACCATTGTTTAGTGCAATACAATTCATTGCCGGATTTTGTAATATTATAATGGTATGGTTGATTAATAAACAAACAGTAAAACTATTATTTGAGTATTTGATTCTTATTCTTAATGTTATCGCGGCAATAACAATTTCTGTTTATTATTTCTCAACAGGAAGCAATTACATTCAGTATGCATGGATCTTAGTTGCAGTAATATCAGTTTTGGCAATTGTTTTTAAAAGAAGAAAAAAACGCTGAAAATTATTTCAAAATATCAGCTACTCAGTCTTAAAAAAGACATAAGTTGAGTCGGAGGATATTGTCACCGTCTGCATATTATTATTTATCGACCGGAAATAATTTTGGATAAACCTTAATGAAGATTAGTGTGTAATTTTAGTTTGAAACCAGGGATTTGTATTTTACTTTAATACGCAACCATTATCGCTGGCTATTCATCTAAGATATAAATCCAAATCTAATGAGCGGTATTAAATATAGCCTGATAATTCTATCTCTCTTGCTTCTATCCTTTTTCTCATGTGATACATCAAAAGAGATTGAGACACTTGATTGCGGTGTGGAAAATCCCCTGGAAGATCTTCCATGGCTGAAAGAAATAAAAGATATTATAACAATGCGTATGAGCCCTGCCGGTGCACAAATAATACAATATACATATCATGGCGAACAGGTATTCTGGATAGATGAGTGTTACAATTGTCCCGATGCAATAATCACAATAAACAATTGTGAGGGAGAAGTAATCTGTGAATTCGGAGGAATAGACGGCAGGAATACCTGTCCTGATTTTGCATCTGATGCATCTGACAGTACCATGCTCTTTGATTATGTAAATCACTGAAAAAATAGTTTATAGAAGTAATTCTTTACCTGAGGTTACCAATTGTTATTAGTAAACATATAAAAATAGAATCCAACAAAATAAAAAAAAATGAAAAAGATACTTTTTACATTCATAAGCTTTTCTCTTTTACTGCTTTTAGTAAAGTGTGAGAAAGAGTCAGACAATACAACAGGAGATATTACTCTATTTAAGACACTCGCGGGTGGTTGCAACGATGAAACAATTATGTTAAGCAAAGATGCAGCAGAGGAAGATACTGTTACTTTCACTACAATCAAAGATACACTGGATGTTTATGTAGGTAT
>CAYWBC010000060.1:6105-23414 GCA_964456285.1 uncultured Bacteroidales bacterium | reverse complement strand
ATCGGGATCAATTTCTGGACCAAAATAGGGAATAAACATACTACCAGTATAATTTCCGGTTACTGACAGGCAAGCATTTTTTACAAAATCCCAGTCAATTACAAAATATCCATATTGTGCAGGAGTGCGAAAAAATTCCTTTTTGCCAAACTCCTGAGCACTATCGTATCTGCTCGACTGCAGTGTATATCCGGATGTTAATGAAAATGCTTTCAATGGTTTTAGTTTAAATTCCATATTAATACCCTTTACTATTGCTCCGTTTTTGGCATTTGTTCGAGTATATATTACAGTACCACTCTCATTCACTTCACCGATTTCATTCACAAAGGGATCTTCTAAACGGGTGAAGAATCCTTCTAATAAAAAGCCGGTATATATTTTCCCAATAGACCCATTATAATCTAATGATGTGGCTAAACTATAACTGGTTTCTTGTTTTAATCCCGGATCATTTTTATGTATCACTTGTCTTGACCCTGATGTTTCTATATGTAAATCTTCATCGAAGATCTGTGGGGCACGATATCCCTGTGAGTAACTAATTCTTGCCTGAAGTGTTTTGAATATATCATACATTATACCTAAACGGGGACTTATAACATTTCCTGATTTAGCGTCAGCACTTTCTGCAGTCAGATCATTGATTTTATAATAATCATATCTTGCACCTATCGATAGTTTCACTTTTTTCAATTTAAGATCGTACTGTGCAAAAAGACCTGTAATAATTGAGGATTGATTAGCAATAACAACATTCTCTTGATGTGTTACTGCAATTGAATCATTTACTATCTCATATATTGGATATCCAAGATTTTCATCAGAAAGAAAATCACTGGTATTTTCAATTCCGGTAATCAGGGATGAACTACCCAAAATTGCTTTATATTGAACACCCATGTTAAATGTATTGTCCTCCGTTTTCCCATAATCATTTAATGATTGATTTGCGCCATAATACGAATCCCTATTTAAGAACTGTCCTGAAACATAAATTGAAAACACATCATAATTTCTGAAGAAACGCTCATAAGTAAGCCCTCCAACAACCAGGTTATGAGTTAATGCTTCTGCTATATCACGTTCGTGAAGAGGATAATCATGCTTATTACCACCATCACGTCGTTCATTGATCATAAAAAGATCTATTGAAATTTTATCACGATATCCAAAACAATGAAAAAGTCTTGTACCTACAGTAAGGTTTTTCATGAGAGCTATTTCTGAAAAACTGTCATAATTTGCATCAAATGGTTCCCGTTTTCTCACAAAACCATACAGTGCCATGCCACTTTTATTGTCAGCAGAAACAAGCGAAGTATTGAAACTAGCTGAATAGTCCTTGGCTGCTCCACCTGCTTCATGAATACCTACTCCTGTAAGTGCATAGTTAATACCAAGTTCGTATGTATTCGTTACAGGATCTTTCAGCATAATATTAATGATTCCGGCAATAGCATTGCTGCCATACAAAGCAGAACCACCACCCCGCACTACTTCAACTTTTTCAATCATATTTGAAGGAATTAATTCCAAACCATATACACCTGCCAAACCACTAAAAATTGGACGATTATTTATTAATATCAGTGAATATGCACCTTCTAATCCATTCATGCGAACCTGGGAAAAACCACAATTCTGGCAATTGTTTTCAAGCCTTAAGCCAGGAGAGAAATTTAATCCTTCACCAAGTGTTATTGAATTTGAGGCATTAAATATTTTTGGTGAAATGGAATTTACAATGACAGGGGCCTCGGTTCTTTTTTGTTCACTCCTGTCTGCAGATACTACTACTTCATCCAGATTAAGAATATCTTTTTCAAGTTCAAACTTAATCTCTATTGTTCTATTTGCCTCAACTTCAATTACCTTTTGTTGTGGTTTGTAACCAATAATACTAACAGCAATGGTTTGTTCTCCTATAGGTAAATTTACAAGCTGGTAGTGACCAGTCTCATCTGTTGTTGTTCCAATGGTTGTACCCAATATGGCTATATTAGCAAATGCTATGTGCTCTCCACAGCAAACGACATGTCCAAAAATATTGGCATCAGTTTTTATTTTTTGAGCATTACTTATAGACAAGTGAGCCATAAGTATTGCAAGAAATACACTAATCCTATTCATAAGTATTTTTTTATTTGTGATAACTCAAGGTATAAAAACCTTGAACCACGAATGATTCAATCAATAGAAAAAAAGCTTGTGGAATACATTATGAAACAGGAGGGGATCTGCCTAAATGAATTTTTAATCTGACCGGGATATAATCAGAATCACTGTTAGTGTTATATCTGACTTTTTTTACGCTTAAAAGAATTGCAACTAATGCAAATATTAAGGGATATAAAACATTCAATTGTTCAAGAAAGAGTATCTCTGATTTTGAATGGTGGTGGGATTTGAA
Organism: uncultured Bacteroidales bacterium; assembly: GCA_964456285.1. Classification (GTDB taxonomy): domain Bacteria; phylum Bacteroidota; class Bacteroidia; order Bacteroidales; family UBA10428; genus UBA10428. The sequence goes on along the minus strand of CAYWBC010000060.1, from coordinate 21,001 downwards.
AGGTTTATTCTCTTTAGATTTATCATAAAGGTGGGCATGAGATACTATTTCCCCATTATCAAGTACATGAGAATGTGTGTAAACAGAAATGATTATAATTTGAACTGAAAACAAAAAACACAATAGGGCAGATATTGCTATTGTATACTTAGTATTTAGAGAATTTCGGGTTTGCACTTGATTGAATTATTATAAACGTAGATTTTATACGAAGTAAATATAAATAAGTTAATAAGCACAACCTGAATTTAAAAATTTATATAATAGAATATTAGTCTGTTACGAGCGATTATTTTTCAGAAGAAAGTCCTTTTTATGCCACTCACTATCCATTTTCACTGATCAACTTCAAAGTATCCCAGTCAGATATGGATATCCTCAATTGGTCAGAATATATAACAATACATTATCATTTGTTAATTTAACATTTAACGATTTTACCGAATTTTTTAATACGGTCACAAGAGTAGTGTCTGGTTGGAATATTAGCGAAAACCCTGATATTCGTTAAATTATAGTATAAGTAATCAAAATAGATAAATACAGCGTTAAGAAAAATTATTTCTCTTTCTCAAAAGGCCATGCCATTATTCCTCCTTCCAACACTTTAACATTTTTATATCCGTGTGCTTTCAGGAGAACAGCAGCTTCATATCCTCTAAGTGATATTTTGCAATAGCTTATTATTTCCGTGTTTTTGTCTTTTGGTAGTTCATTTAATCGTTTCCTCAACAATCCTATTGGAATCAAAGTTTCTCCAAGGCCTAAACGGGTCTGTTCATATTCATCCGGTCCTCTTGCATCAAGCAGGAACATTTCATCTTTGTTCTGGAGCTTTTCTTTAAGTTCTACTGCTGAAATACCTTCAAATACTCCATGCATCTTATTTTGCAAAATATGAGCTGATGCTATACTGTGGTCTATAGCCAGTGAATAAGGTGGAGCATAAGGAAGATCACTATTTACCATATCATCAACGGTCAAGTTTCCCTTTATCGCTGTTGCCCATATAGCCAATTGTTTACTTACATCTCCGGGTCCAAGGCATTGGGCACCTAAAATTCTCCCTGTACCTTCCTCGGCTACTAGCTTGGTTATTAATAGCTTTCCATTCATAAATCCAGGCTTATCCGGACTGGCGTTTATGACTTTGACGTATTTAATACCAGCCTCTTTTGATTTTGTTTCTGATAAACCTGTTATACCAATTCCATAATCAAATAGCTTGCAAATGCCTGTCTGAATTGTTCCCGGGAATTTGGCAACATTCCCCTTAATCACATTCTCTCCTGCTACACGTCCCTCAAGATTAGCCAAATCACCATAGGGAGCCAGAACCTGTTTGCCTGTAATAATGTTCCTGATCTCACAACAATCACCAACAGCATATATGTCCGGGTCAGAAGTTTGCATAAACTCATTCACTTCAATTCCGCCCAAATCCCCAATTTTCAGTCCTGCCTGATCTGCCAGCTTCACATTTGGCGTTACACCAATGGCAACAACAGCCAGTTCACAAGGAATCTCAGTGCCATTTTGAAGTTTTACAGCAGTTAGTTTTCCATTCTCTCCTAAAAATTCAGCTATTCCATTTTGTGTAATCACATTGGCCTTGGTTTTCAGATAATTCTCGGCCAGCCTAGCCATTTTGGGATCAAGAAATGTCAATAACTGAGGCAGTAATTCAACCATAGTTAATTCAATACCGGCCAGGTTTAGAGCTTCCAGAGTTTCTATACCAATCAGTCCTCCGCCAATTACTACTGCTTTCTTTACTTTCCCTTCATCTCTGATTGCTCTTAGATAATCCGCATCCTGCATCGACTGCAATGTTGTTATTCCATCTAATTCAATTCCTGGTATAGGAGGCATGTTTGCTTTTGCACCTGTCGCAATTACCAGTTTATCATAGTCATTCCATCCTTTTTTACCTGTTGCCAGATCTACAAACTTGATTTTTTTATTTTTTCTATCAATCTGTATTACCTCAGTGTTGACTTTTGCATCTATCCCCTTGGCGTTCCAGTAAAATTTGGGATCTCTTACTACCCCTGTAGGTGTACATAACAATTGGTTTCTCTCATCGAAAAACCCTCCAACAAAGTAGGGGAAACCACATGAAGCCATAGATAAATCCGGGGCTTTCTGGTACATAGTAATTTCTGAAAATTCATCCATGCGTCTGGCTCTGGCTGCAGTTTTTGGTCCGGCTGCTGAACCTCCGATTACAATTATTTTTTTACTCATCTTGTATAATTTTACTATTAAAACTTAAATTCCATACCTGTCTTTACCTGGGTTGTACCAAATGAATTAAACAATGCCGTAAGGGCAGGCAATTCAGTACAATGTGACGGAAATACTTTCTCTATTTTTTGATCCTTGAAATATTGAATAGTTTTTTTGGTTTGCAGATCATTCTTCTTTAAATGAAAACCTCCGATCACAGCTTCTACCTGATCTATTCCACATACTTTCTTTGCATACTCGACAATATTGCATATTCCGGAATGCGAGCAGCCGGTAATTATTACCAAAACATTATCCTTAATAACGGCAAGTGCAGAATCATCCGATACAAAATCTTCATTTCCATCCTCATCAACAAAGCTGGTACTCTGCGCTTCGAAATCATTCAAACGAGGTATTTCTCCTAAATAAATTATATTGCTGGTTATTCGAAAGGGTTTGTCTGTTGTTATCAGATTAAAATTTCTCTCCAGTTCTTTTTTATGAAGTTTCAATCCTATATTTTCAGTATCATTTTTGTGGTATCTTTTTATAAATGCTGATGGGTGAGTAAGCAGACTTTTATTATTAATATACTGCAAACCATCACCATGATCCCAGTGGCCATGACTTAAAACAATTATGTCTGTATCTATCTGCAGGTTAATGCCCAGCTTCATTGCATTTTTCAAATACACTTTGCTATGGCCTGTATCAAAAAGAATTTTTTTCCCGTCGTATTCGATGAAATATGAAAGTCCGTGTTCAGCCAGGAAATCACTTCCAGCAGTATTTTCGGTTAGTACAAATAATTTCATAACTCAATTCCGGTTTTTCCAATAATATATCCTAATTTGTTCCTTCCTGTTCTTCTGATGTCTTTGCCAACACAGGCTGTAAGCCCTGTAAACTTGCAAGTTTCGCAATGATTCAGTCCGTTTATTTGAACAGACCAGCATTCATCTGATAATTTTGAAGTATCAATTTTTTTCATGTTTGAATCAGGTTAAATGAGTTTCTAATGGACTTGTCTACAAATTCAGGAACTACTTGAGGTAATCGGGTAAGTCTATCAGCAAAAACTATGGTCGATTTAGCTTTGCATATTATGACTTTCTTTTCGTTATATATTTCAAATTCAAAATTCAAACGCACTTTTGGCATCTCTCTCACCATAACTTTAATACCTAAAAGTTCATCATAATAGGCTGGTTTTAAATATTTTATCTCAAATGATATGACAGGTAATATCACATTATTATCTTCAAGTGCCTTATCATTGATCCCATATTTTCTTAGTAACTCAGTTCTTGCCTGATGGCAATAACTTATATAATTGGCATGATAGACGTAGCCCATCTGATCAACCTCTCCATAGCGCGGTCTTATGTGTATTTCGTCTGTTATCATTTATCTATACTTTTTGTACTATTTGCTCAATTTGTTGTTTTATACATTCGCAGAAAAATGCTCTGAATTAACCAGTTCACGATATTTATAAACAACCTTCTTATAATCTTCCCACACTTCGTGTTTTAATGCTGGATTTCTCAGAATTGCAGCAGGATGATAAACCGGCATGGTAGGTATATTCTTCCATTCCAGCCATGTTCCATGAATTTTTGTGATTCTTTTGTCCTGATCAAACATATATTTTAAGGCTGTTGACCCAAGAAGAATAATTATCTCCGGATTTATAATATCAATTTGTTTTAACAAATAAGGCATGCATATCTCTGCTTCATATTCATTTGGAACTCTGTTCCCGGGAGGTCTGCATTTGATAATATTACTAATGTATACATTTTTAAAACGGTTAAAACCGCAAGCTTCTAAAATCTTATCTAATAACTGACCCGATTTACCAACAAAAGGTCGGCCTTGAATATCCTCATCTTTTCCTGGTGCTTCACCTATCAAAAATAGTTTCGCATCTATATTTCCCTCACCGAAAATTGCCTTGTTACGTGATTTGGATAATTTGCATTTTGTGCAATGTAATACTTCACTATTAAGCTGATTCATCTCCATCTGTTTCATGAATGTATATATTAATCAGTTCGTTTTTCTCTTTTTTTCACAAGGGCATGGTACCGATTTGTGGTGATGTTTCTGGGCATGACATGATTGAGCTATCATGATGTATGCAATCACCATCATTATCATTAGTATTTTGTTACAATGTTGTTTTATCTTTTCCATAGAGCACCTAAATTTTGGCTAAAACTTATTTTCTAGTCAATTTTGAAATAATCCAGTTATATGGGTCTTTTAAACTCAAATAAATTACCATTCTTGTCTTTAATGAAATATGTTTTGTTGCTGCCAGATTTTCTCAAGTGTACCCAGTAATTTTTTTTACTAGCCAGGTCGAAGATATCGTTGGCATTTTCCATCTCTATGCAAGTGTGACGGAAAGTATTTCGATTTAAATATTCATGAACAAACAATTCAAACTCAATATTTTTCATAGAGATACAATACACATTAACAGGTTCATTAATATTAAAAATTTCCTTGGTGACTTCTCCATCCAGTACAAACTGGTTTATGATCTTCCCTCCAAGTATTTCAATATAAAATTCCTGAATATCCTTTTCCCATATTTCTAATGCAATATGTTTTAGCATATTAAGAATGTTTTAAAAATTGAATAGGATAATCGACTTTCACTTTACCATTTCTGATTTGCCTTAGTTTACCATTCAGTAATTTTTTGCTTATAGCAGGTAAGTGATCGATGAACAATACACCATTTGTATGATCGAATTCATGTTGAATGATTTTTGCAGTATAACCCGTGAATTGAACTCTTCTGGGTTGAAAGTTTACATTCAAATATTCGATGATTATTTCCCTGGAGCGATCAATAGGTTTCATAATTCCGGGAATACTAAGACAACCTTCCTGTTCGCTCCATTTATCCTCGGATGCGGCAATAATTTTAGCATTAATAAAAGTTTCCTTAATTCCATTATCATCTGGAAAAGCAACCTTCCTCTGTGAATCAGTCAAATCATCATACATTAATTTGCTGTTCACGATAAAAACTTTCATGTCACTATTTATCTGAGGCGCAGCCAATCCAACGCCCCCACTGGTTGCCATTGTTTGCCATAATGCTAATACCAATTCATTCAATTTATCATTTTCTTCATGTACATTTGTACATGATTTTCTTAAAATGCTTTGACCATATGCCATTATGGGTAAAGTCTTTGTTCTTATCCTTTCAGTTTCTGCCATACCCTATTCATTTTTTCTGAAATTATTGAAACAGGATTATATTCCACAATTGTTTTACCCTCAATCATTGCCTCTACCATTTCCCTGTCAAAAGGGATTTCAGCAAGTAGTTCAATCCCTTGTGATTTTAAGTATTCCTGAATTTCATCCGATACTTGTGAATTAATATCGTACTTATTAATGATGGCAAATGCCGGAATATTAAATGAATGAATTAGTTCAATCAATCGTTTGACATCATGCAGTCCGGATTTTGTTGGTTCTGTAACAATTAGTACCATATCAGCCCCTGAAAGTGATGAGATTGTAGCACATCCAATACCGGGAGGACCATCATTCAGAATATAATCTGTCTTATTTTCATTGGCAATTTCTTTGGCCCGCTTTCTTACTATTGTAACCAGCTTGCCTGAGTTTTCTTCGCCAGGCCCCATTTTTGCATGCACTAATGTTCCAAATCGGGTTTTAGATACATACCAATGGTTATTGCTGCTTTGCTCAGAAGAAATTGCACCAGTGGGACAAATTCTTTCACACAATCTGCAGCCTTCACATTGAAATGGATTTATTGTCAGTTTGCCAGTTCCATTGGTATGAATCGCATCAAATCTGCAATGCTCAATGCAAATACCACAAATTGTACATTCTTCATTTGCAATTGTAGCCACCCAGGAACTGTAAAATATATTCTCTTCTACGATTTCCGGTTGAAGAATCAAATGAAGGTCAGCTGCATCAACATCACTATCACAGAATATGCAATTTTCTGCAATAGAAGCCAGGGCTGCTGTAATAGTAGTTTTACCAGTTCCCCCTTTACCGCTTAATACTGTTATCTCCTTCAATTTTCAACCTCCTCCTTTCCAGTTTTTCAGAAATTTGTGAATAGCAATCTGCTATTTCTTGCGGAATGTCTTCAAATAAATTTCCATTGGCATAATCAGAAGCGTATGACTTACTAAATGGTATTTCGCCCAGCAATTCAATACTTTCTTTTTCAATGTATTTATAGATCTCACCATCCCCCAGCCCGGCCTTATTTATTATTACTCCAAAAGGCCTTTGAAGAGAGGTCAGGAGTTCTGCCATAATTTTAAAATCGTGCAAGCCAAAAGGAGTTGGTTCTGAAACCAACAACACAAAATCTGAGTCATTCACAACTTCAACCACAGGACAACTTGTTCCGGGAGGCGAATCATAAATGACAATATCATTACTCGCCGGAACTCGTTTTTTAAGCTCTCTAATGAGCATGGTTTGCATGGCAGAACCAATCAGTAGTTTTCCTTCAATCAGTGTATTGCCATTTGTTAAATTGTAATTTGTTACTTTCCCAATTGGTTCAGGCTTTTCTATGATTGCTTTCTCTTCGCAAGCTACAAGACAAGCGCCACAAGAATGACAAAGACTGGCGTTAACCTCCGCGAATTTTATTGAAGGAATAACCACTATGGCGTTGAATTCGCAATATTCTGCACATTTGCGGCAATAGGTGCATCTTTCCTTATCTATTTCAGGGATCAATTGAAAAACTTCACTTTCACCTGTTTTCCTTGCTTTTTGAAAAAAAATAGCATCATTTGGCTCTTCAACATCGCAATCAACTAAGCTTACATTAAGCCCCGGAGTTTTACTTAAAGAATGGAAGAGATTCACGGCTAAGGTTGTCTTTCCTGTACCTCCTTTACCGCTTGCTATAGCAATTTTAAAGGGCATCTTCCAATACTTTTAATTTAGTTACTACCATATCACCTTCACTTACACCCAATAGTTCAGCCATTGGCTTGCATTTTGCCATCAACAGAAAAAACACATTGTCATGATCTGAATTTAGAAGCCCTTCGAAGTTTCCTTGTCCTTTGGAAATTACTAAATCGGTTTTTTTAAATTCCTCAATAAATTCTTCTGAGCAGAATTCCATTAATGTTGAAGGAGCATCACTTCCATTAGAAATTACTTTACAGATTTTATTAATACCTGATTGTTCTGCATCTTTAAAAGTAACATCGTTTATTACCGGTTTGCCCCTTACTACATAGGTGATATTTGAATGTCGCATAGTCTCGATAAAAAGTCTATCAAAAACAATTTCTCCGGCATTATCACCAATATAGAGGATAGAGTCAGATTCACTTATTTTTGCAATTAGTTCATTCGTTTCATCAATTTCCAAATCAAGATAAAGCAAGGTTTTAATTTGGTTTTCAATATCTTCCGGAACTGTATGAGCTCCATAGTCAATTATGTTGCCGGCAACTGCAAGTTTTGCTGCTTTATACAGAGGATTGCTGCTTTTCCTTACCATTCCTTCCCAAAATCCATAACTTCCCAGCAGGATTTTATTTGCTCTGCTTTTTTCTTCTGAGTATAAATCGGAATGACCAAGAATCTTCTTTGCCAAACGATGTATATCTGTTGCCAAAAAGGGATTGCTTAAATCTTTCTTCTTATATAGTAATTCGGTAATTGCATTCGTGAACAGATCAGCCTTGTTCCTTTCAGGCTTATTCTTTTCAATAAGCTTTTCAACAGTCTTAATATGGCAAAAGTAGCATTCGTGCCTCATGATCAATGATCGCAGTAATTGGCAGAAAAGCTAAGTGTATTATTCAAAAACCCTTTAACAATATCTTCTGAATTGAGCTTAGGAGCCCCAACAAATGCATTTACACCATACTGATTAAACAATTGTATAGCCCTTTGCCCCATTCCTCCGGCGATAATATCTGTTACCTCTTTCTCAGAAAGCCATTTGGGCAATAAACCCGGCTCATGAGGAGGAGGAACAATCTTCTCCTCTGAAATAATGTCATTGCCTTCTATATCTATAATGGCAAAGAATTTACAATGTCCAAAATGGGCATCTAAAATACCATCGTTATCAACCGGAATTGCAATTTTCTTTTTCATGTTTTTTCTTATTATTTTATGTATTATCCTTAAATATTAATGCCTTAAATCCCAGATTTTAGTAATTGTATATCAACAAAATAAGAAGACGTTCAAAAAATAATAAAATGAAGATAATGCCACAACCACACGAATACTCCATGAATCACAAAGACATAAAGTGCAACGATATAGCCTTGGTGATTCTTGGAGACTTGGTGACTTAGTGGCTAGAAATCGACTTTTGGGAAAGCCTCTTATTAAGAGCAATCATTTGTGATTAGATTGATTACGACTTTCCCCGGCCAAAACCCCGGCCTCTTTTTCTCCCTAGCCCCAAACCTCTTCCTCGTGGAGAGTCTTCCGAATCATTCTGTTCGTCAGAATTTTTGGTATTGGTTTTGCATTTTCCAACACCCCTTCCGGTGCGAGAACCTTTTCCTTCCGGACCTGTTCTGTCTAATCCTGGCATAATTACCTCCTTTTTAATTTAATCTACTATTTTTTAAGCTTACTAATGATATCCTGTACAGTTGAGTTATCGTCTTGAAGGATAACCATCTGAATATTGAATTTATCAAGCAAATCCTTTGCTTTTGGGCCGAAATCACCAGAAATAACCTTTTCAACCTTCAACTCAACCATTTTCTCTGCTGCTTTTGTTCCTGCACCAGTGCTTGCGTTTAGATTTTCATTTCTATAAAATGATCTTTCACCAGTAGCATCATCATACAAACAAAACCATGCGGCTCTGCCGAATCGTTTATCAAACTCCGATGTCTGTCCATCACCCGAAGATGTTATTACTGTTCTCATAATATTCTGTTTTATTTTTTTAATAATTCAAAGTTTTCAGAAGAGCAGATTGCACAACCTGACTTTTTCATTGTTTTTGGAATGGAAAACCTCGCATGGCATTCATTGCAAACAAACCAGCTTTTATCCATCCAGACATTGCCATACACTGCCCTAATTTCCTTAGTTTCTACAAGAGCTTTTGCGATTTTCCTTCTGGCACTTTCATAGATCCTTGCAAATGTCGGTCTCGAAACTCCCATCAATTCAGAAGCTTCCTGGTGATTCATCAAATCATAATCCGCCAATTTTAATGCTTCATATTCCTCATAAAGCAGATCAATAAATTCCTTTGAGCCCTTAGTGATACCATAAGGTTTGTAAGCTCTGAATCCGGGCGGAGCCACTACCTTTCTTAATCTTCTTCTTCTTGGCATAAGATGAAAACCAAATTTGCTTTATGAGAATATTCTCACTACAAATATAATGAGAATATTCTCATAAACAAAAATATTTCCAATTATTCCTATTTCAATATGTGAAACTTTTAACAGATAAGAAATAAAAATCAATCTCAAAAACCGTAACTTAGATGTTGTGAATACGAAATTCAATCAGTTAATAAAGTTACTCCAGGAAAACCTCGGACTGTTTACAAGCATCAGCTTAGGTATATTCTTTTTTATTCTTTTTTTTCAACCCTTTCAACTTGATAGATTTGACTTTGACAACAAGTTATTGTTTGTTGCAGGATTCGGAGCTATTGTCTTTTCAATGATGTTATTGCAACGAGTTGTTTATCCCTGGATTACGCAAAATAGCGAAGAAGGTTCGGATGACGAACTTTTCCCATCTTATTTAAGTGATTTTCTTATGCTTGCGCTTAGTTCAGTTGCTTTCGCTTTCTATCTGAAATATGTTGGTTCTATCCCTATCACTTTTTACTTAATATTTAAAGTTGTACTAATTTGTCTTTCCGTACCTGTTGTATTGCAGTTGAAAAAATCTAATAAAGAATTGAAACAGCAAAATGAATCCTTGCTGGCACAAAGGAAAACTTTGCAAAAGGAGATAGTAAATTATGTAGAAGACAATCTGAACAGAACCATCGAATTTAATTCAGAAATTGGTACTGAAAATCTCAGACTGCTAATTTCTGAGATTGCTTTCATAAAATCGGCTGATAACTATGTGGAAATAGCATACATGCATGAAGATAACCTTAAGAAGAAACTCATTCGAAACACCATGAAGAATATTGAGATTCAAATAAAGGAATACTCTAATTTTACTCGTTGTCACAGAACATGTATTGTAAATACACTATACATAGAGAAGCTCAACAAAGGTTATGGAAATCACTCGTTAACAATAAAAGGTTATTCTGAGCCTATACCTGTTTCACGTCAATATCTGTTGAAAATTAAAGAGGTTATTTAGGCTTTCAGGGGTTAATCTTATTCATCCAAGGGATTTGAAATCTACCACTATTTGTTTCGTTTAGCCCCTGAATCAAGCTAGTTAATCCCATATTTCCGCTATGCCCTTAATTTGGATATAACTTTGTTCAAACCTTTAATAACATGGGTTATGAACATTTTATTAATTTATCCTCGATATCCGGATACGTACTGGAGTTTTAAACATGCTCTGAAATTTGTATCGAAAAAAGCATTGAATGTTCCTTTAGGTATTATCACTGTTTCTTCTTTGCTTCCATGCGAATGGAACAGGAAATTCACTGACTTGAACGTTTCCAGACTAAACAATAAAGATATTGTGTGGGCTGATTATGTTTTCATTAGTGCCATTTCGATTCAATCAGAATCAGTTAGACAAATTGTTGACCGCTGTAAAGCGCTGAATACAAAAATAGTAGCCGGAGGACCTCTGTTTACAGAAGACTATGAAAACTATCCTGATATTGATCACATCATCATGAATGAGGCAGAAATTACGCTTCCTCTATTTTTTAAGGATCTGGAATTGAGCAGGGTAAAAAGGTTTTATCAAACGGACCAATATGCAGACATTACCAAAACACCTGTGCCAGACTACTCGCTTGCAAAGTTAGATAAATACGTCACTACATGCATTCAATATTCCAGAGGCTGTCCCTACGATTGTGAATTTTGCGATATAACAGCTTTGTTTGGCAGACGTGTACGTACAAAAACCTCACAACAGATTATTAGTGAATTGGACCAGTTATTTAAAATTGGTTGGAAAGGAAGTGTATTTTTTGTCGATGATAATTTTATCGGACATAAAAAGAAATTAAAAACCGACTTACTACCTGTCATTATAAGTTGGATGGAAAAAAACAATTACCCCTTCTTTTTCATGACTGAAGCATCAATAAATCTGGCTGATGATAAAGAATTAATGAATATGATGGTTAGGGCCGGATTCACGAAAGTATTTGTAGGTATTGAAACGCCGGAAGAAAGCTGCCTTCTGGAATGTAACAAACATCAAAACAATCATCGAAACCTGATAAATTCAGTCCAGGCTATTCAGCAGAAAGGCATTGAAGTTGCTGCCGGTTTTATTGTCGGATTTGATAGCGATCCCTCAAACATCTTTCAACGTCAGATTGACTTTATTCAGAAATCAGGAATTATAACAGCTATGGTTGGGCTTTTAAATGCCCCGCGATTATCAAAACTTTACCTGCGATTGAATAAAGAAAACAGAATAGTCAATACCTGGACCGGCGACAATACTGACTACTCAATTAATTTTATTCCCAAAATGAATAAAGAGGATTTGCTTGCAGGTTATAATAAAATTATAAATGGTATATACAACAGTAAATTCTATTACGAAAGAGTATTAGGATTTTTAAAGCAATACAATCCCCCTGCTCATTTTAACAATCGAATGTCTTTTATTAAGATTATTGCCCTGGCAAAATCCTTGTTTTACCTTGGGCTACTGAATAAAAGCCGGAAATACTATTGGAACCTTTTGTTTTGGAGCTTATTTAATAAACCCCAATTATTCCCTATGGCGGTGACATATAGTATATATGGATATCATTTCAGAAAGGTGTTCAGAGAACTCAAGTAGTCAATAAATACAAAATAACCTGCAAAAAATTATTATGATGATAATAATAAATACATACAAAACTATTTCTGGGACGAATAGCATTCGCCCATTTGATCTGGCATTTATCCCAAATTGGATTGATTAATCCCTAATTACAGGGGGTTAGTCCCTGCAAACAAAGGAATACGGTTTATGAAAATATCTTTGCTGCGTTTAATTTAAAAAATAACATATGAATATCTTACTGGTTTACCCTAAATATCCTGACACATACTGGAGTTTTAAGCATGCATTGCGCTTTATTTCCAAGAAGGCAGCTGTACCTCCCCTGGGTTTAATAACTGTATCGGCAATGCTTCCTGAATCATGGGAGAAGAAACTAATAGACATGAATGTTACTGAGCTGTTAACAAGTGATGTGCTTTGGGCCGATTATGTGTTTATCAGTTCAATGTACATACAGAAGGAATCGGTAAATACAATTATCGATAAGTGCCAAAAACATAAAACAAAAATGGTTGCCGGCGGTCCCCTGTTTACTCAGGAATTCGATAATTATCCTCAAATTGATCACTTCATACTAAATGAAGCAGAAATTAGCTTACCTCCTTTTCTGAAAGATTTAGAAAAAGGGAATTTAAAAAGAATATACCGTACCGATAAATTTGCTGATATGACATTAACGCCCGTGCCAGATTATCATTTGTTGTCACGAAAAGATTATGTCTTAATGAATATTCAGTTTTCTCGCGGATGTCCCTTTGCCTGTGATTTTTGTGAAATCACCTCATTATTGGGACGTGATGTCAGGATGAAAAGTACAAATCAGATTATTAAAGAACTTGATACTCTGTACAAATTGAATTGGCGTGGATCGGTTTCCATTGTCGATGATAATTTTATAGGAAATAAAAAAGTGGTTAAGAACGAATTGCTCCCGGCCATGAAAGAATGGATGAAAATCCACAAATTTCCATTCACATTTAACATACAGTCTTCTATTAATCTTGCCGACGATAAAGAACTTTTATCTCTGATGGTAGAAACAGGATTTAGTTCTGCATTCATTGGAATTGAAACTACCTCGGAGGACACCCTTAAGGCATGCCATAAGGCTCAGAACAGGAACAGGGATCTTATAGAAAATGTTCAGTCAATACAAAAAGCCGGCATGCAGGTTTCGGGTGGATTTATTGTTGGTTTTGATAATGATTCTCCTGCCGTTTTTCAACAGCAAATTGATTTTATTCAGCAAAGTGGCATTGTATCGGCCATGGTTGGATTGCTAAATGCGCCAAAACATACCAAACTATATGAGAGACTTGAGGCTGAACACAGGTTAACTGTAGATGCAACTGGAAGTAACACAGATTTAACAATGAATTTTGTTCCAAAAATGAACTCCCAGGAACTGATATCAGGCTACCAGAGCATTATTCGAAGTATCTATAGCGTCAAGCCATATTATCAAAGAATGCGTCAATTTCTATTAAACTACAGGCGGATACATTCAAGGCAAAAGAGACTTGAATTAAATCTCCTGGGCGCATTTATAAAATCTATCATTATAATCGGCATTCTTAATAGGGGCCGCGGTGAATATTGGAAATTTTTTATATGGACATTGCTTAAACGTCCGGGTTCATTTGTTGACGCCATTACACTTTCTGTTTATGGCTTTCATTACAGAACGGTATTCGGACTTAGAAACAGTAACAGATATACCTGGTAATGTGTAATCTGGAATGTTGACAAAAAATATCATCAGATACAATCACACTTATTGTGATTAAGGAATAAGATAGACTTAGTATGACAAGCAATAAAATAAAATTTCCGGCTCAGGAAAAACCTGAGTTTATTAAGGAATTAAGAGCAAAAGTCAAAGATTATTTTGAAACAAATAAGGTTTCAAAATATGGCAATGCAAGCCTGGTGATGAAAACAGTTTTTATGCTTTCTCTATACCTTGTACCCTATGCTCTTCTGATGTGGGGTGTTGTCAATTCACTTCCATTCATATTCCTTTTCTGGGTAATTATGGGAATGGGCGTAGCAGGTGTTGGTATGGGATTGATGCATGATGCAAACCATGGATCATACTCCAAAAACAAGAATGTAAACAAAATCTTAAGTTATTCCCTTTACATTCTGGGGGGATTTCCAGCCAACTGGCAGTATCAGCACAATACTATGCACCATGGATATACAAATATCGACGGACATGATGAAGATATCGATCCCGGTCCTTTTTTACGCATTTCGCCTCATAAACCTCGTTATATGATGCACAAATTTCAGCACTGGTATGCATGGTTTTTCTATGGTTTGATGACTTTATCATGGGCAACTTTGAAGGATTTCAGACAACTTTTAAGGTATAAAAGAGAAGATGCAATTCTTAGCAGTTCTGAATCCTATGGCTTGCTATTTACAAAATTGGTGGTAATGAAATCATTGTATTATTTTGTCTTCCTGGTACTTCCTATATTGATGCTGCCAGTAGCCTGGTATTGGGTTCTACTGTCATTTCTGGCTATGCAGGTAACCAGTGGATTGATACTGGCTGTCATCTTTCAAACAGCACATGTAGTACCTTCTACTGAATATCCCCTGCCTGATAATAATGGCACTATGGAAAACAATTGGGCAATACACCAGCTTTTTACCACATCCGACTTTG
>CAYWBC010000060.1:0-6095 GCA_964456285.1 uncultured Bacteroidales bacterium | reverse complement strand
CTCCCGTGGTTAATTGGCGGATTAAATTACCAGATTGAACACCACTTGTTTCCAAACATCAGCCATGTGCATTATAGGAAAATTTCATATTTTGTGCAGAACCTAGCAGGAAAGTACAATTTGCCCTACAATGTTCAACCTACTTTTATAAAAGCCGTTGGAAGTCATGCAAGAATGCTGAAAGAATTAGGCAGACAATAGTATGACAAATATTAGAAACAGAATCCTACTTTAAAGAATGCTTTCATCATGGTTACAGGTGGTTCAAACCAGGGAAATTTTCCCATGGTTGCTCCTATGGATATATAAAGTTGATCGATTGGATAGAATTGCACAGAAGGTTCAATACCAAAATACCACCACCAGAAATCATCCAGATCATCGTGTGTTTCAAAAATCACATCCCAGACTCCCGAAACCTGAAGCTTAAATTTTTTAACCGGAGCAAAAACATAGGATGGATAGAGTCCTACGAAAGGATGCTTATAGATATTATCGAAATCTCTTCCAGTTAATGCAGTTTCCCAATATAAACCGGTTCTTAATCCAACGAAAAAGTGATTCTTTCCAATGCCATAAACTTTCCTGTCATAACCCAGAGAAATTTCAGGATTAGAATATAGATTACCATTTGAGCCTCTTTGCTCAAAATGATTGTCTATTCTAAGAAAGAGTATATTCTTCTCATCAAAATTCTTCTGATTTCTTTTTACTGAAGACTCCTGAGCATTTATGATAGATGCAAAATGAAGAATTATGCCCATCATAATAGAGATTAAAAAAATATTTTTCGATATCATTAGATAATGGATTTAAATAAGAGTTTAAATTGTTTTTTGGTTTATGTTGAAATGACAAGAATCAATGAAATGTTACAAATTGACGAAAGAATTACAAAAGATCAAAAAACCAAGCATTAAAACTGCACATATCTTACTCATAAAAAACAATAGGAATGATACATATACAAGTCAGTAACTGCAAAGATCTGACAATACATTTCATATCTGTCTTCTATGACTCGATATTAAATATGGCTATTCCCTGCTTTTTGTTCTAGTATTTGAATTTTTAATCTTCATCCTAAAATAATACACTATGAAAAACAGATCAGCTTTTCAATATGTATTATGGGATGCAAACAGTATTAAGATACTTGAAAACTTTGCCTATTATGGCATTTTTATTTTCCCCTTTAGCAAAGTAAATGAATGAGCAGGAAAGGTGTAGGTAATACTTTCTCCTTTCGTTTTGATCACAGGCTTTGAAACAGATTTTACATTCGTTATATCAAAATCATTTACTGCTTTAACACTTGGACCATTTACTTCAAAAACCTCCATTTCTCCGCTAAAAACACCTTTCTGTGAGATAATTTCAGTTTTAATTGCTTCATCTTTGTGTCGGTTAACCACACACAAAATAATTTCTCCATCATTATAGGTAGCTGATACATCCAAATATGGGACATCAGTTTGTTTTGTTTTACTTTCACCCAATCCGATAAAAAATTCTTCTGTATCATAAGTTTCACAGTCAACAAAAACATCCAGTGAAGTTCCAATTACATTGTTTGAAAATAACTGTAGTGGATAGTAGATGGTTTGTTTGAACATGCCAGATTCGTTGGTAAATATTGGTGCAATGACATTTACTAATTGTGCCATGTTTGCCATTTTAATTACATCAGCATTCCGAACAAAACCATTTAGAAAACCTGCTATCACAAGAGCATCCTCCAGGTTATAATGTTCTTCCAAGGCTATTGTTCCCTTCATTTTCTCTGTAGTCCGCGCCCTATACCATACATTGTACTCATCCCAGGCAATGTAAATTGGATCACGATCGCCACGATCAGCAATTTCCATTTCCCTCAAAATCAATCCTTTCACAATCTGTGTTCTTTGTTCCATCACCAAAGGCGTAGCAAGAAAATTATAATAATTGTCAGCTGGATTTCCAACGTATATATGCAAAGCAATGTAATCCACAACATTTTTCAATTCATGTAGAACTTTGGCATTCCAATCATTGGGATCAGCATCGGGCCGGTAATTTGAAGAACCGGCTGCAACAAGCTTGATGCCCGGGGAGGTCAATTTCATTAACTTAGCAGCCTCCCTGGCTTTCTTACAATAGTCTTCTGCATTTAAGTGTCCCATTTGCCAAAAACCGTCCATCTCATTACCCAGACTCCAGTATTTGATATTATGTGGTTCTGAATAACCATGCTTCTTCCTTAATTCGGCATAATAGGATCCCTCTTTCACATTGCAATATTCAACCCATCGACGAGCTTCCTCAATGGTTCCGGTACCCATGTTTACAGCAAAATAGGGTTCAGTTCCAATAGCCTTTGCATATTCGACAAATTCGTTGGTACCAAATTCATTGGATTCAAGCCTGGCCCATGCAAGCTCCATACGAGGAATTCTTTCAGGCCCTACTCCATCCAGCCAATGGTAGTTAGACACAAAATTGCCACCTGGATACCTGGTTAATGAAATATTCAATCCTTTGGCAGCTTCCATGACATCAGTTCTGAAACCTTTTTCATCAGAAAGTGCTGATCCTTTCTCGTATATGCCACCATATACACATCTTCCCAGATGCTCAACAAAGTTACCATACAGGTTCTTATCCACCTCACCAATTGTGCGATCTACATCAATTTTAATCTGAGCTTCTTGTGCAAAAGCCGAGATTGAGGTGAATATTATCATTACAATCATCCACCTGGTCTGTAGTATAAATTCTCTTTTTAACATAGTTTTTTATCTAATTATTTTTGTACTTATTTCTGAATCTTGCATTGGAACCGGCCATTGTTCTTCATCCCAGTCCAGTTTCATTATCCGAAGTACTGGTTTGCCATTATCTTCTGAATCATATGCATGAAAAACCAGGTAATCTTCATCATCAAATGTATATACTGAATTGTGTCCAAGACCGGGATATCTATCATCTCCTTTTAAGACAATGGATCCACCTCCATAAAACATATCAATGCCATCCTTATCAATATAGGGTCCTGTTATATTTTTTGATCTTCCAACCATAATTTTATAGTTGCTTTCAACTCCACGACAACAATAATCGAAAGACACAAAAAGATAGTAATAATCATTCTTTTTAAATATAAAGGGAGCTTCTATTGCAGCATCTCCGGGTTTGCGATCAGGAATTTTAAAGCTACGCTCACGCCTGGCTATAGTATACCATTGCTCAGGTTGTTCAATTCGAAGCAGTGTGGAGTCCAGTTTAACCAGCTTTATTCCTTCCCAGAAAGAACCAAATGTCATCCATGCGCCTCCCTCGTTATCGAAAGCTATATTAGGATCAATAGCATTCCATAAATCTCTTCCAGGAACAGACTGTACAACAATGCCATGATCCTTCCATTGATAGTTCACTGATAAAGTGTCAAGCGTAGCATTCGTAGCCACACCAATACAGGATGTATTTTTTGCAAAGGATGAAACAGAGTAATAAATATAATATAATCCTTCATGATATAGGATATCAGGCGCCCAAATATGCCCTTTAAAGTCGGTTACATTTTCAACAGTCCATTCAGGAGCCTGATCAAAAACCGACCCAGTATATTTCCAGTCGATCAGGTTATCGGATGTAAAGCTGGCAATCCCTTTGAAGGTACAATATAAATGATAGTTGCCATCCGTCTTAATAATAACTGGATCATGCACATACATTTGCTGAGCATGCATAAAAACAACATGGAACAGTATAACGAATAACAAAACTCCCTGCCTAATAAAAGCTATCATTCTTAATTTAAATAGAAGTTTTTCAAATTTTTTCAGAAAAAATTAGTGAGGCAGGAGAATACTTCACTCCTGCCTCAAGGTCCAATCAATTAACCCTTACTTACCTAATCTCTCACATTCTACTGCAGACTTAAGTCTTATTAGTATTATCGGATAAAAAATATTAAGAATTATTTCTCTTAATATCACAGAAAATTAAAAACTATTTGTCAAGACCATCAATTGAATCAGACTAGTTTGCAGTATGAATTTCATATTAAAAGTACTCCGGTGAATAAGATATGGGGTGGACTTTTGTCTATAAAAGGTGGATTAATGTCCCGGCAATAAAAAAAGGCCGTATTGTATCGGCCTTTTTAATGTAATCACAATTCCCTTTCTAATATTAATCTACAAAAACCTTGGTTACATAACTCCCCAGGTTGCTTTGTACTCTAATTATATAAATATTTGACGGAAGATTTGCATTTATTACTTCTTCAAATTTGTTTGATTGATATACTGCTTTCCCCAGAATATCAAAGATTTGAACTGAACTAATGTCTGCATTATTTATATTCCGGATAAATATTTCACCCTTTTCTGAATAAATATTCAGTTGTAATTCCTGATTGTTAACATTTTGTACACCCGTTGTTACAATAGGAGGATTTTGATAAAGATAAAGCACCTCATCAGCTGTCAGTAGATCGTTATACACAACTACTTCGTGCACTTTTGCCCAGTAATTTGGATCACCTGCATAACCGCCTCTGCCAATCCATGCAAAATCATCTGAAAGATTTCCCAGGCTTCTTCCATCTTTTAAATTAGCGGTATCTACTAATTCTCCATTAACATAGAATGACATGTATGAGTCATTTACAGTTGTAACCATATGATACATTGAATCGCCGTATGCTGCTTCAGGTGTACGGTTAACACCATCTTCCGATAGCCAGGGTGTCGCAACATCTCCAGTGGAGATGCCAGTACGACAAACATCATCACCCCTGGCAGGTGAGAGAAAGATTCCATTTGATCCATATTCTATGTCTCCGCCTGCAGGAATTTCAGATCCACCAAAATACCAAAGCATATGGAATCCTGAGTTAACAGTCTCATCAGCCCAGGTTGTAAACCATGTAGTCACTGATAATTCAGTATAGGTGCTGATACCTATCAGCAATGCAGGCAATTCAACCCATTCACCATCAGCGTCGATAATCAAGTCTCCGTTTTCTATTGTGGCGGTACCGGCGAGAGTACCGACAGCACCACCAACAGGATCTGTAGCTGTCCCGTCTTCAAATTTCCACGAGTGGGTAATATTTGCTGTACCGGGATCAGTTTGCGCTCTCAGACCCAATACCAGGGTCAGAGCCAAAAAAGAAAGTGATAGTAATTTTGAATTCATAAGATTTAAGATTAAGTTAAACATCAATTTCATTCATTAGATTTATTTAGTTTATTTTCATTCTAATTTGTTTCCTTTTTATAGTCATTTATAAATCTTTCCCGAATTATAGTTGTTTGAATAATACTGGAAAGATTAAGTCCCTAATTCCAGGCTGGATTTTGAACTACAACCCCATTGGTCCTTTCTATTTCTGTTGGAGGTATTGCCAGGTATTCACGTCCCGGTAACCAGTTCTGAAATTCAGGATCGCGTGGCAGAAGTATAGAATTTACGGTTGATTGAGACTCGAAATAACCCCAGCGCAACAGATCAAGATACCTTTGTGCCTCGAAACAAAACTCAAGGGCACGCTCGTGGTCAAGCTGTTCCCTCATCTCCTGTTGAGTCATACCAGGTTTTTCAGTTGCCAGTTTACGCAAATTAGCCCTGTCACGAACTCTCTGTATGAAAGGATATGCCTGTGCGGTTTGTCCTGCTTCATTCAGACATTCGGCATATAGCAATAAGATGTCGGCGTATCTGACCAAACGTCGGTTAAGTCCAGATTCCCAGGCTTCGTCCTTGGCAGGATCTTCAGTAAGGTATTTCCGGATAAAAACCATAAAATCATCAGGCAGATTCAGATCAACGTTTCCAACTGTTGCCCAGCTCATTGTATTAAGTACACTCTGATCCTGGCCATATACCAAATAGGTAGTATCCCCCGGATGTTCGAAATAAAAGCTGGCTTCTATTCTTGCATCATTTCCTCCGCCTATGGCAGTTTCCTCATGAAATTCTTCCCAAATCCATACAGAAGGAGCTATGTCTCCCCATCCAAAAGGTTGAGGTGCCAGTGATTTATTGTATCCGTCTGATTTCATCCAGTCTGGTTGAGGATCACCTATCCAGCCCTGAGCAGATAATCC
>CAYWBC010000059.1:0-23626 GCA_964456285.1 uncultured Bacteroidales bacterium | reverse complement strand
AAAATATGAAACAAACAGAGAAAATTGCAGAAAATAAAAATTACACAGCAATAAACATTGGCAGTTTAGAAGATGTAAAATCTTATTCCTTAATTCACCCTAAAACAGGAAAAAAAATTAAAGGAAAATTATTTCTTAAAGAACCAACAAACGCGACTGGAACGGAGATTTCTTTTACGACAATACCGCCTAAAACAGAATTGGGATATTTCCACATTCATAATAAGGTTGAAGAAACTTATATTATACTCAAAGGTTCAGGTTATTACCAGGTAGACAATGATTTATTTCCAATTCATGAAGGAAGCGTAATAAGGGTTGCTCCCGAAGGTATTAGAAGTTTATGCAATACTTCTGAAGAAGATATGGTGTATATTTGTATACAAACAAAAATGAGTTCTTTGGAAGAACATACTACTGATGATGGAAAACGAATTGAATACAATTCTAAGTTGAAAGATTTATTATAAAAACCTGCACCTAACAGCTACGATTTAGCGTGTACATCCAAACCAACATAAACATTGTAGCCTAAAAAATCTAAAGAATTTTGTTAAGCATAGGTCTTAAGTATTAATAAGTTATTATTTGGAATTATTAATCTACTAATTACCTGGGACCTCTGCTTTTGCATATATACTTATGGCTTTCTCAAATTTAGTTTTCCCTAACCAATGTAATACCCATTAAACCAATAACTATATCGTTGGTATATGTTTCGATGCTTAAAGCTTTCAATTCTTTTAATGAATTCAACGGTAGATCTAACATCTGCGCAGCTCCTCCATCAATCTTATTGGTATTGTTTTTAGCCAATACATCATAAGAATCAAGATGCCATTCTCCGGTTTTCAGATACAAGCGCGGTGGCTGTGGTTTCCCTATGTCAAATGCAAATCCATCCTGGTAATAATCCTGTTCAATTGGCCACCAATTTTCGGGGCTGATCAATTGAAGGGAATCGGAACTTCCGTCTAAATACTGAACTTTAACGATTCCATTTACCATGCGGGTTTGCATATGATGAACCGAACCTGCCATTAATAAATACAGGTGTTTTGCTGTTCCTTCTAAATTAATAGATACTGAATTGGGGTAATTGCTCCATTGTGAAGTAAAAACGATATTCTTTGCCAGTGTTCCTGAAATTTCAAAAGGAATCCCCTGCGGAGATAAAATTCGATTATCATCTCCGGTTTTAGCAATTAATCCCTGGTCATTAATTTCCTCATTTTCGCTATACGAACACCAATCACCAATTCCCTGAACAGGAATACTTAGCGTTGGATACGGTGAACGAGGTTCAGAATATTGTTCTTTGAAAATATTTATGACCCGGTCGTTAAAGTAGGAGGATAATCCAATTGTCTCAAAATTTATACTTTGCTCTGCCTTCAGCTCCCAATTCATAAATGCTTGTTGCAACACCTGATCTTTTGAGTTAAATTCCACAACATTGGTACCCGGCAACTGAAAGTCGACCGGAACAGAAATAATTTCTGAAATACCATTAGAAGCCAAACTTATCGTTTGTTTGAAACCATTGACATGAACAGTACCTTCAATATTCTGTTGTGTATTATTTTTCAATGTAAATTTATATACATTTTCAGGAGTATCTTTTTCTGCAACAATTTCGATTGGTGGATTTATTGTTACTTGTATTGGATGCCACCATTGGTAGGAACCTTGCTTCAGTTGTATAAAAAATGTTTTAATTCCGCTTGCGACATTAAGTTTTGCTGAAAGTGTTTTCGTACCTGTTTCAAACCACGAAAACACTTTTTGAGGATCATACACATCACAAAGTCTTGCACTTCCAGTATTAAATTTCAATGTTTCATTGGGTGTGCCAGCATAATTGCTTTCCGGCAATTTCAGCGGTTCACTGCCCCATTTAACTTCAATAGAAAATTGCTTACTTAAACCTGTTTGAACAACAATTTGTGGTTGCCCGATCCCTTCGGAATAATTTTCCCATTGTACGACTTCTCCATTGATTGTAACCTGCTTAAGACTTTCAGCTTTCGCTTTGAATACCAACTGCAGTTCTACCTCATCATGAAAACCAGTTTCAATGATATACTTCTCATTTGCTCCTTTGCGTGAATAATCAATACTGATGTCGTTTGTTTTCATTTGCGCAAACAACCATTCATCAGGCCAACCCGGTTGAATTTTCACTTTGTGCTCAAGCAAATCGGGGTGAACACCAAATAAACCTTCGACAAATGTCCGTGATGCTACACCTATCGGATCTGCAAAATCACGATACAACTCTCCCCTGAATGCATCATAATATGACAATTGCCCAAAATTACCGGGACTACTTCCCATATACATGTAATCGTAAATTGTTCCTTTCATCAGTCGAAAGGCCTCATCACCTCTTCCGGTCTGCCAGTAAGCAAGAGCAGTATGCAACACTTCTGCCATAGCAACATTGTTTATCGACCAGGAGTAAGGCATCCAATTGGAAGTTGATAATGTATAATAGGTTTCATTAGAAGCCTGATCAATCAATACAGGTATATGGGGAATATAATGATCAACATATTTTGTAGCCTGATAAGCCTGGAAAGGATCGGCAATGCCTTCATCAATTGCATGATAGATGGTCCATAAACCGGCCGAAGGGTGGATCAATTTTTTACCCAGCAGATCCTGGTATTCTGCATACCAACCTTTATCAGGCAGCCATAAGCGTTTGTTAACAGCCTTTAGGATTTTTTTAGCTTCCTTATCAAAGGGCGTTGGATCAACACCAATCAATCGAGCCAGTTGTGCTGCCTGCCTATTGGCACTGAAATTATACGCCGATGTATGTGTTACATCTCCTCCGCTGTATTGCAGGGCATCACTGGCCCAAATTGCAGCATAGGCATTGTAAAGACCATCATTGTCCGGATCGAAATTTCTTTTTTCCCATGCAAAATGTCGCTCAATTACAGGCCAGCTTTCTTTTAAAAACAGGGTATCACCTGTCCATTTAAAATGCCATAAAAGCTGATTAATAAACACAAGATTCATGTCGTAATGATGAGGTTTGCTTTGTTTATTGGGATTGCGGCTAATGTACCCCGATGTAAAGATGGAGGTTCCCCGCTCTTCTTTTTGTCGGGCCAGGTGTGTTTTAGGATCAGGAACAACCGGACCATTTTCAGGTTCGGTATATTGAGCGGCAAAATAAGCTCTGAAATGTTTTTTAGCCCGATCGTGATTTCCCAACCAATCGGCAGCATAGGCACCGCGCCACCCTGGCAAAGGCATTCGCCATGCAATGGCACCGTGCATATATGACGTTCCATCCCAAATGGCATCAGCAGCGGTTGACAATTGTGCGCCTGCCGCATTCAGATACGGATCGGGAGTATTCATCCAAAAACCTTCGGCAACGGTCTTACGAATTGAATCTGTTTTTGTAAAAAGCAAAGGCAGTGTTTTATCCGCTGAAGGTAAACCCGCATCTGGATTGCACAGCATTAAATATTCATGATTATTGGGTGCTAAATTTATGATACCTATTACCACCGGAGATTCTGTAACTTCTGAATATAACAACTGTAACGGACTCTCCTGATGAGAGGCATCTCTAATTTTCAATGTACTTCCGGCAGGAACAAAACCAGCAATTCTTTTCTTCTTTAAAAGTTCCGTTTTGGCCAATTCTTCAGGATTAGGGTGATAATTGTTTTCATACAACTCATTATCAGACAAATTACGTCCTGAGCCATAATACAATTGAAATCCATTGTCTTTTAGAAATATTTCGTTATCGGTACAATGTTCCGCTTGCAGGAAAAAACTGGATTCAGGATCAGCACCCAAATCGCCATCGCGAGGGAATCGTTTGCCTGTAGCTCCCCCAAATCCCCATACAAGTTTTACATCGGATGGTATTTTCTCAGAAGTAACTTTTATGATCATTCCATCGGAAGTATGCAAAGCCAAAATTTCAAGTTTCAGTACTCCCTTGTTTAAAATCGGATCGCTTATTGTATACCGAATTGAACCGGCATTGTATCGCATTTCTATATTCTGAGCATCGATTAACCAAATTGAAGCATCAGCATTCATTAATCCCAATCTCAAAGTTCCACCGTAGCGAGGCATATAGAGACCAAACTCTGGTAAATCGCCTGCTTCTACCCGAAAACCAGTTTTTATACCATAAAGTGCTCGATTGAAACGTTTTTCTCCATTTTGTATTACAAAATCATTTCCATCAGGATAATAACGCAGCTCGTGTGATTGATTGTGCCATATTTTTTGCTCTGGTTGGGAATCAGTAATTGAAGTACAGGCAGAAAAAAGTAAAACATATAAAATGAAGAAAAAAAAATTATTCATTCCTTTGAATTTTAAATATCAATACAAAGAAGATAGCATTAAAATTATTAATTCAAATGCAAATTCCCAATCCCCGTATTAAACCTGAGGCTATTATTATTTGACTCTTTACAACACCCATACTTTTGGGCTGGAGGCCCAAACAATCACTCCTGAAAACATTTCTCATACTGTCATTCCTGCGCAAGCAGGAATTTCCCCTTCCCAACCTCTTTGCCAAATAGTTTACTCGCTTTTGTTTGAACAATATCAATTCACATCGAATGCAATGTCTATCAACAAAAGGTAGCGCAGAAATGCTTTCCGTGCCAAAACACTATACGAATAGTTAAAATGTTTATACGTATTATAGCTGCTTATTGTATTGACTAACTAGTTGTTGTTAAAGCAATTTGCTACACGGTTGTTGATAAGCAACATTGCAAAGCTATAGCATTTGTTTGACGCCCGGATTGCAACTGTGCGAGCTGGCGTTGCCATTGGACTTAATTTAAATGTCCTTTCAGGACGGCAAATGGCAATACAAACCTAAATTAAAATACCGGACGAAGGTTTTCCCATCGAACATCCCATTCCCCATTATCCGGGAAACCAGGATTTTTCTTTTCACAACCCTCCCATCCGGCACACATCATTGCTACAGTTTGAAGCAATCCGCCATTTCCCGGTAAATAAATCCGCAAACGAACATCCTGAAAATTATGTCCATTTTTCAGGTAGGTATTCTTTTGAACATCTTTTAATAATAAATCCAATGCCAGCTCAGGATTTCCCAAACGCACTGCCGACATTGCAGCCATCGGGTAATCCCATCCCCAGGTGTTGGGCCAGTTCCATTTTTGTGCAATAACTTCAAGTGTAGAACGCATGGTGTCCGGATTGATTTTATCCCATTCAGGCAATATACCATATGCACCCAGAACCATGGGATGGTCACGCATTAACTCGTCTGAAGTATAGGAGTCATAGGCACCCTGAATCCCCAGGTAAACTCCTTTTGCATGATCGGGAGCAGCAAGATTCATCCGTACATTTTCCCAGTTTTCATTTTCCGGTTTGCCCAAACGTTTCATCCAATTTTGCGCAGTGGTTAAGCCCCAATACCAATATGCCAGTTCAAAGGGAGGATTATAAGTTGTAGTTCTCTCCCAATGCTCCTGAGCCGGAATCAGAGGAGGAGCAAGATCGAAGCATTTTTTTTCTTCATTCCAAATTGGAAAATCAGCCATAAAATTGGCAGTTTCCACTATTAAATCTTCATATTTTTTAAGCACATCGATTGATTCATTTTGACGGTACATTTGCTCAGCCAGCCAAATGATATGAGCTTGTTGCCAAATAAGGTATGATCCGATCGACGAGGGACTGTTTTCTCCATAAGGGCCTATCATTTTTGGCCAGCGAACACCTTCATAACCCTGTTGCACTGCGGTTTGTCTTGCTTTTTCATAAATTTTAAAATAAAAGTCCAGTTGCTTTTCAATCAACTCACCTCGTTCCCATTGAGCAAAATGAGCAACATGCCACCAATGCATTTCAAGGTGAAATTTTCCAAACCAGCTGTTAAAAGTCAAACCGGTTTCGGCCGGAGGCAAATCACCTGTACTTTGTATTTTAGTTAAATATTGCGATAGGATAACTCTTCGTTCCAATTCTTTCGCTCGTTCATCTGTACAATTTCCAAAGTCGACAAACCCACCCTTTGACCAATAATTTTTATAAGCTGTAATACTATTATTTTCTGTAGCCTTGAAATCGGGCAATTTTGTTGAAGCAGCATCGGGAGAAAACAAACAAGAAAATTGCAGTTGTTCCGAATTATGGCTGGAAAGATTGAGATGGTGTGCGGCAAGTTTTTTCATTTGTGCCTCACCTTCCCAGGCAATATTTACAAAATAATCATTCGTATCAAGTTGTCTCTTAAGACTAATGCTATTGCTTCCCTGGTTTACTACTGTGGTTTTATGAATTTCGGGAGAATCCATATCAATGCCACTATGAGTGTGTTTGGCAACTGGAGCAGGAAAGTTCCAATCAACAGATAACTGTCCTGTTTTTATTAAAGGAGATTGAACACTAACAGAAAGGAGATCCAGATTCTGATGACAATAAACCTCAACATGTACCTGTTGATGATCGAAAACAAAGTCGGAAGTAATTTTCCCTGTCCATAAATCCAGCCGGTGCCTGGCCTCTTCAATATCGCTCAACTGAGCCTTACGGCCATCGGGAAAACGCAAATCAAATCCAATTAAACCAAGATGTATTTTATGTGGATTTTCCCTGAAATAATTACAGGCCTGCATGGCTCTTTCCGAATTTTTTAGCTGATGACGGAAGGGAACTTTTCTTCCCTCAATATCAAACCACATATACGTTTCCTCCCATCGGTAGTTTTTACTATTGGGAAACGAATGCCATCCCCAATTAGACATGGTGCCAAGTGAAACACCATTATCGTATTCAGAATAAAAGCTTTGTAGCCCTGTAAGATCGGTGGTAAAAGCAAAATTTCCATTGCCAACTGAAAGGGATGCAAGGGAGTCAAAACCATTAACTAAAATATTGTTTCGTGTCACTACAGCTTTGCGATTGATTGGTTCAATGGTTTTAGGACATGTACATGCCATTGCCCCTAATAGTAATATGCCAATAATTCCTGTTTTCATTATTCAATTGTCTGATTTTCAATAATGTAATTCCTTATCAGTTTGCTAATTTTATTTCAAATTCTTATGATTGTTCAATATTGATTCGGAGATCAGCGTAGCTCAACTTCGCCCAGCGCTTAACTTTTAAAAGAACGCTTACCAGATTCCACTGCTCGAAAACACTACCCTGACAGGCTGGGCATTATATAATTTCAATCCTTGAGTCTCCAAACTCATGCAAGCACTTAACCTACCCTGTCAGGGTAAAGCTTCTTAAACTTTTTTTCGATAGCCTTTTTAACAATATAAAATATTATTTAAGTAAGTAATTGAAAAGCTTACTCCTATTTTTTAACGAATTTTTTAACCAACACAGAATTATCCGTCAATTGCACCCTGACAAGATACATTCCTGATTGGAGGTTTGCGACATTTAGGCTTACTTGTGAATCGTTATTTATAGAAACCTTTCTTAGTACTTTTCCCTGAAGATCTACTATTTCAAGTTTTCCTTGCAAATATTCCTTCTCAGCGATAAAAACCATCAGTTCTTCATTCACCATATTGGTAGACAGAGTAAATAAATTTTCATCGAAATTTGAAGAAGCATTACGCAGCCCATTAGGAGCTAATGTTTCATCAGGACCTTTATCTTCGGGGATATAATTTGAGTCAGGAGTAATAATCAATTTGTCGATCCTGAAACCATTTTCACGTATGTAGACATTAAAGTCGTGCACTCCTGCTGAGGGTACGTCAACATAACACTTTCCTGCAGCTACACCACTATGATGGATCCAAACCCAGGTTTGCTTTTCATCAGATGATGCCTCTTCAAAATTTATAAATGTACCCCCATCAAGGATCGTACCATCAATACCGGCATGATAGGAATCGTCGCCTCCACCGGTACGACTTGCACGAGCCCAAAAATAATGACGCCCTCCACGAATAAAATTGATATTATAAGTTAAAGTGGCAGAATTAAGAGCATCTGTCACATTAGGCTTGGAAGCGTCTGCAACCACCATCATTGCACCATTTCCTGAATAATCTGCAGGTTCATTCGTAGGAGCCCACATTTCTGTACCTACTTCGGTGTTAACACTAGCGTTTTCAGCTTCCATGACTACGAGATTATGTTCATCATCACCCTGTTGAAAGTCGTAGTCCTGGGCAAATGAATATTGGCAGCCAAAAATAATTAGGAATATACTACAGCTTATTAGCAAACTCCGCGACTTCTTTTGTGTTGAGGGAAAAGTAGTTTTCATAATAAGTTAGAGTTTGAGTTAATTGTTTATTTGTTATTTGTATTTCAGGTCATAATAAAAAATCTATTCGATAAAAGTTTATATTCTTACTGTTTTGAAACCATAACCTTATCAATAGGGATCCCATTAGTGTTCTTCAATAAAATAGCATATAAACCATCGGGGACATTTCTTTTATTGCTATTGGTTCCATCCCATATAATGCAATTCATTGCATTAGGAATAACAGATTTCCTCATGCTATTTATCAATCGTCCATTAATATCGTAAATTTCAACATTCACCCAGTGCTGGATGGAATTATTGAATTCAATAAAAACCTGATCAGAAAAGGGATTTGGGTAAACCTTCAGATCATATCTGGATGGATCGACTGTATTAATATTTTGGGGAATGTAAGGAGGATCAAGCGTAGGAATTGCATTGTATTTATACAAACTGTCTATCTCACCATCGGAAAAGGGGTGTCTGCAAATGACTAGTTCGTCAATCAGACCAAAATAGGGTGTATCCTTAAATTCGGAATTCCCTATAAGCAGCGGTAACTCATCGGTAACAGCGCCGGTATTATCGTTTACCTGGGAACTGAGAACGCCATTTTTATAAAGCCATAATTTTTTAGTGTATACATTACGGACAATAATAACATTTACCCATTCGCCTGTCACAAAACTGCCTGTTGACGATGTAACAACTGTCTTGGTAGAGTTATCATCGACCGAAAAACGAAAATTCCCATCACGTATTTCGAGACCATACCAGTTTCCGTTTTGCTCGGTTCCGGATTCAGCATTAAAACTCCCTTTTTGAATAATATAGGTACTGGCATCGGTAATTGCATCAAGCTTCATCCAGAGGGAAATTGAAAAGGGATCTTCATCAAATACCAATTCGGGCTGATTTGGAATTGAAATATATATGTTAGTGTCAAAGTTGCTCAAATCCAATGCTCCACCAAACCTCCCATCAGTGCGCAACAGATCAGACAAATTTTGTAAAGTTCCATCATTCCCGTTGTCTGTTGAATCATAAACTACATTACCCCCGGTTTCGTTAAATGGCCAATAGCCTACCAAATTCGGAACAGCTCCTGCAATGGTAGTGAACTGCCATACATCCCCGGTGGTGGTTCCATTGGCATTGCTTGCATCGATACGCCAAAAAACGGTTTCTTCAAAATCTAAATAATCTATTGTAAAGCTATTTAGTATACTTGCACTATCCTGGAGTTCCAGTGTTGTCTCACTGGTTCCTGTATAAACATTAAAAGTAAGGGTATAATCTCCCGGTTCCCATTGCAATTTTACTCCCCTGATAGGCAAATCGACCTGATCATCACCAGGAAATACCAGAACTGCTTTCTCCGGATTTGCCCCGTCGGCAAATGTTTCTGTTCCGAAGGAATAGTTGTAATCTGAATTTGCTGTATCGTTGTACGACCTTATCCTGTAATAATAAGTTGTCAAAGGCGTCAGACTAATATCTGAGAAAGATTCAATATCAGGATCGGTGGTATCGATGGCAGTATAATCAATGCTATCGGTGGAGCGTTCAATGATAAAGCCTATCTCGTCTGAATTGTAATCGTACCATTCCAGTTCAACTGTTGTTTCAGAGACTGCCATGGCATTAAAAAATCCGGGTCTTGGAAGTTGTCGTTCAAAATCAATCAGTCCATTAATATAATTTTCAATATTTGTATATCCGTCAACATTTAAATCACCATTTCTGTCTGAGTCATCGTTCGGATTAAGTCCCAATCCTGTTTCATAATCATCGGGCATACCATCGTGATCGGAATCGACCGGAGCCAAAGCACTAAATAAATTAGGAAAACCACCAAGTTCGCTTTGTCTGGTTATTATAATACCTGTACTGTCCAGCAGATTTTTAATCGCCCGGTTATCAGCGTCATCTCTCTTAGGAAATGAAGCTCCTGCATGTTGAACTACTTCCAGGTATGCCTCCTCTGCTGTTTGAGTAGGCAACACATTGGGAATTAGGAAGGGTTCATCGTATCTGATGGGCAGTCCACCATTTAAAGGATCAACTCCTCCGTTCCAGTTGTCGGCTGTAATGGCAGGATATCCTGCAACATAATTGCCGGTAATATACATCCGTTTGGTAGGTTCTGCCTGCACAATTCTACGTAAAACACCGGCACCTGAAGCAGGCCCCGCTTTGTAATAGTTATTGACAAGGTTTACTCTGCCGGTTGGGCTGGTGTAGGCACTGTTGTATCCCCAGTTATAGATCACGTTATTCCTATAATCGGTTATGTCTTCATCGTATGTGTAGGCAAATTTGGGATTCCTCGTATTATTGGCATGCAGCAAATTATGATGATAGGTGGTATATCCTCCCCAAAGTCCTCCCATGGAGTGACCTGTTAGAGTTAATCCTTCCCCGATCAGGCACCATTGAATGCTTACATTTTGATTACCATAAGCTGAAAAACATTCGTCTACTCCCCAACTCATGGTACAGTGATCGAGAATAACATTTGTTCGATCATTAATATCTATTGCATCAGATTTTAATCCGTATCTGTCACCTAATCTAAACCGGATATAGCGGACGATAACATTGTCACCACCGATTTTTGTGGGATAATCTCTCACACAAATACCCTCGCCGGGAGCTGTTTGCCCGGCAATGGTAATATTACCCATTACCACAAGTTGCGATTCAAGCTCGATATTGCCTGATACTCTGAACACAATTGTTCTGTTCGCTTGACTGACACCCTCGCGCAGGGAACCGGGTCCGCTGTTATTTAGGTTAGTTACTTCGTATATGGTTCCGCCTCTTCCTCCTGATGTAAACTTACCATAGCCTTCAGCACCGGGAAAGGCCGGTTGCTGTGAATAGGATGATAAAGAACTGAGCAAGAAGATAGAAATGACATATACAATAAGTTTTCTTTTAAAAACTTTTTTTGCCTGGATTTTATTTAAAGTTGTCATGGAAAATAAACTTTTGATTATCAAATGTTTAATTGCAAGCCATAAATGTATAAATTATGTAGATTTATCACAATACTATTAAGTTTTTATCCTGCGAGATTCAATGTCAATATCTTACCTTACATCTATTGTTCAAGGCTTTCAAAAAACTTAACAAGCAAATAAGAATACAATAGTGTCAAAATCGACAAATAGCAATCTATGCGGAATTGTTAAAATTAGAAATTCTTCTTTTTAAAGAATCTTAATAATAAAAGGTTATTGATCGACATATGAAGTTTTCAAAGTTTTTAATGTGCATATTATTCCTTAAACAATAAAACGCTTCATAAGCTCCTTTTTATTGGTTTGGAAGATTGAGGAATAGCAGGTGCAAAGCAGGTGAGTTTAACTCTATTACAAAATTGTATTACTTTCTAAAGTGAGTATAACAATTTTTAAGTTTTTTTAACAATAGCATATAATCCATTGTAAATATGAAACTTAACCACTCATTTCTTATAGCTACTGGAACTTGCAATTGCAGCTTGTATTGCAGAATAGAATCTTGAAAATTAATTTTGATCTATTATTTAACCATAATATTATAAGGAGAATTAGTTATGATGACACGAAGCCTTGTTATTCGTATGTTATTATCTGCTATTTTGGGGATAGTAGCAATCTCAACTCAATCTATACTTGCAGCTGGAGATATTGAAATCTATACAACCAATACAAAAATATCTGTGCCTCCCGGTGAATCTGTTGATTACAGTATAGACGTTATAAATACTAGCCAGGAAACAAAAAGATGTAATATTCGCATTAGTGGAGTTCCCAAATCATGGACCTACATTTTTAAATCCGGAGCTTATCATGTTGAACAAATAGCTATCCTTCCGGGGGAAACGAAAAAATTATCCCTTAAAATTGAAGTTCCTTTAAAGGTAAACAAAGGAAATTACCAGATTAATGTATACGCCGGAAGTGTATCTTTGCCTTTGGTAATTAATGTGTCAAAACAAGGGAGTTCTAAAACGGAATTTACTACTGAACAGGCAAATATGGAAGGGCATTCTAAATCTACCTTTTCATTTAATACAAACCTTAAAAACCGTACAGGTGAAAAACAATTGTATTCACTAAAAAGTAAAACAGAACGCGGGTGGCAGGTTAACTTTAAACCCAATCATAAGCAGGCTACTTCAGTTGAGATTGAGCCAAATAGTGCGAAGGATATTACTATAGACATTACTCCGCCACAAAATGTTGCAGAAGGAACATATAAAATACCTGTAATTGCCACAAACAATTTAACATCTGCCGAATTGGAATTAGAAGTGGTGGTTTCGGGAACTTACGATATAGTATTAAATACCCCTCAAGGGCTAGTTAGCACAAAAATTACCGCAGGTGACGAGAAAAAAATTGAACTAGTAGTTTCGAATACAGGTTCTGCAGTTCTTTCCGATGTAAAGTTAAGTGCAGGCAAGCCTTCCGGATGGGAAGTAAGCTTTGAACCCTCTGAAGTTCCAAATATCGTAGCCGGGGGAAGCACTCATATTATTGCCACGGTTAAAGCTGATAAGAATGCAATTGCCGGAGATTATGTTTTGAACATGAATGCAAATGCCCCTGAAGTCTCATCCAAATTAGCTTTCAGAATAGCAGTAAAAACACCTATGATTTGGGGATGGATTGGAATTTTTATTATTTTACTTGCAATAGGAAGCATAATCTATCTATTCCGAAAATACGGAAGGAGGTAAATTATGGACAATAATATCATTGAAATAAACAAGCTCACAAAAAAGTATAATTCTTCTCCGGTAGTAAACAATTTAATCCTCAACATAAGAGAAGGAGAGATTTTCGGACTACTGGGCCCAAATGGGGCTGGTAAATCAACTACCATCAGAATGATAATGGGATTCACAGAACCAACATCTGGCTATGTAAAAGTTTGTGGTGACACTTCATCAACTCATCCCATCCAGGTCAAAAAGTATATAGGTTATCTTCCGGAAGATGTGGGATTTTATGATAATCTCACTGGATTTGAAAACTTAATGTTTACTGCACGACTAAATCAAATTCCTGAAAAAGATGCTAATAAAAGGATAAATCAATTGCTGAAGATGGTTGGATTGTCAGAAGAATCATCTAAAAAAGCTGGCGCATACTCCAGAGGGATGAAGCAACGCCTGGGATTGGCCGATGTATTAATTAAAAAGCCTAAAATAATTATTCTTGATGAACCTACTTTGGGTTTGGATCCTAAAGGAGTTAAGGAACTATTAAATCAAATAGCCGATTTAAGCAAAAAAGACGGCATTACTGTATTATTTTCCTCACACCATCTTCATCAGGTACAACAAGTATGCGACAGGGTGGGGTTGTTTGTAAACGGTAAATTAATTGCTGATGGAGATATTTCCAGCCTTTCAGATAAGTTATTCTCAGAAAGTCCTGTTGTTGTTGAGGCAGATGTTCAGATAACTGATAATAAAACTCCCAAAATTAATGGGGAAAGCGCTAAACTAACCCGTGCAATTCAAAAATTGAAGGGAGTATCGAATGTTCGATTGACAGATAATAAATATCGCATTGAGTGTGAGAAAGATTTAACTCCAATTATTGCAAAAACAATTGTGGAAAGCAAATTAGGACTTGTCTCTTTAAACAAAAAAGAATATGGATTAGATGATATTTATGATAAATATTTTGAAGGAGGCGATACCAATGCAAATTAATATAAAATCAAATACTATGGATAGGAATCCTTTTTGGAGGCTGAAAAAAGTGATCTCTCCATTTGTGCGTGATACCAATAAAACTATGAATCCATTTTGGATTATTGTAAATAAAGAAATTGCAGACAATATTAAGAATTGGAGGTTTTTAATACTGGTTTCTATTATCGCCCTGACTTGCTTAGGCTCTTTATATACTGCTTTAAACAGTATTAGTGAAGCCTTAAAAAATAGCAAAGCAGATGACATATATGTATTTCTTAAGCTTTTCACTATTTCAGATGGAACCATACCTTCTTATTTTATTTTTATTGGATTTCTTGGACCATTGTTAGGAATTGGATTAGGTTTTGATGCTGTCAATTCAGAACAAAACCGTGGAACTATTAGTCGGATATTATCACAACCTATTCCCCGGGACTTTTTTATCAATGCTAAGTTTACTGCTTCCCTGATAATTGTGAGTATTTTATTGCTTGTGCTAAACCTGTTAGTAATAGGCGTAGGTTTACTTTCAATAGGTATCCCTCCCACGCCTGAGGAATTTCTCAGAATACTGATATTTACTTTTGCAGGGATTCTCTATGTAGGCTTCTGGCTAAACCTTTCCATTTTGTTCTCGATTCGTTTTCAACAACCTGCAACATCCGCATTAGCAGGAATTGCTTCATGGCTGTTTTTTTCGGTATTCTATGCAATGCTGGTAGATGTTATTTTTAAGATGATTATGCCATCTGGAAGTAATCTTTCAATTCATGGTGAGAAGATCAGGCTGGGAATTATGAGATTAACTCCCAATCAATTATTTAGTGATATTACAACCAGCATTTTAATGCCTTCCGTTAGAAGTTTGGGGCCATTAACACAACAACAGGTTCAGGGAGCTATCCCCGGTCCGCTTCCGGCAGGTCAAAGCTTTATGCTTGTATGGCCACAATTTATTGGATTGCTGGCAATAGCAGCAGTTTGTTTTGTTCTTTCGTATATTCTTTTTATGAAAAAAGAAATTCGATAACAGGAATTGCTGAGTCCTCGCAACGAGGATATTCTATGCATCAGTTTTTTCAATACCTGTAAAGCCTGGCACGTGAATCCGAATGCGCTGCAAAGAACGCTGATATTTCGTCTATTCCTTTTCTATTCCTGGAAGTCCTCTGTGAAGGTTCACAAATAAGAAATATTGTTTAATTAAGTATTGTTTGAAAAAGGATAAGACTTCAGTTATATACTACTAGAAATTTTACTGTTTAAAACTTGAATCAAATTATTTCTTATCGTATATTGCCAGGGCAGCAGGGAATTTTAGCGCCAATATTTAGTTGACTTATTTAAAAATCACTATTATGTTTTGTGCACTCAGAAATTACATAATGATCCTTGCCCTTATGGGATTTTCATTCTCTATATCTAAGGCCCAGGATGAACCTATTCTGGTAGAAGCAGAATCAGGTGTTGTAGGGGCAGATTATGAAATTGCCTCTGATGGTGATATAACTTATGCAAGAATCACCACAAATTTGATTAACGCAGACAATCCGGGAAGTGGAGATCGTGTTATTACCATGGAGGTAACTTTTCCAGACTCGGGTTATTATGATTTATATGGAAAAGTGAAGATAGGACCTCAAAATGCCGATGATGACAGCTATTTCTATGCCAATAAATTTGGTATTGCTAACACGATAAATAATGACGATTGGATTACGGTAAACAACATTGGAGGCTTAGGTTTCCCTAATCCGGAGGATGTAATTTATGGTAATGGTGGCGCATCAAACGATGTATTTAAATGGTACAACTTCTCTGAACTTACAGGTCAGGAACCTGGGGTTAGTTTTCATGTCGATCTTGATAGTCTGACACAGACTTTTATGGTAGGTGGCCGTGAGGATGGTTTCTTAATTGATAAATTTGCTTTTGGTAAAGCCGATCTTTATTGGACTGTTGAGGGATTGGAAAATGGCGATCCGGGAGTTATAGTCCCTCCAATTGATCTGGAAATTCCTGATGGACCTCCCCTTGCCGATGGCAAATGCAAATACCTGGGAAGTTGTTACAGCGACTTCCAGAAACCCTATTTTGACTTACTATGGAACCAGATTATTCCTGAAGATGCCGGTAAATGGGGCTCTGTAGAAAGGGTACGAAATGAAATGAATTGGTCAACACTCGATTCTGCTTACAAGCTGGCAAAAGACAATGGATTTCCCTTCCAGTTTCATGTATTGATCTGGGGTAATCAACAACCAGCCTGGATTGAATCGCTCATAACTTCTGAACAACGGGAAGAGATCGAAGAATGGTTTGATACAGTTTCTACAAGGTATCCTGATATTGATATGTTACAGGTAGTGAATGAGCCTTTACACGATCCTCCAGCCGGAGCAGGCAATGGAAATTATATTGACGCGCTTGGTGGCGCAGGAACTACCGGTTGGGATTGGGTAATCGAAGCCTATACACTGGCACGAACTTATTTCCCCGATGCTGATTTGATGATCAATGATTATAATATTGTAAATAGTTCATCCACTACCAGCGATTACCTGGAACTGATTGCATTGCTTCAGGAAGAAAACCTTATTGATGCTATTGGAGTTCAGGCTCATAATTATGCATTAGGTGCATCCGCCTCAACAATAAAAGCTAACCTGGATGCTCTGGCAGCTACAGGTTTACCAGTATACGCAACCGAGTTTGACATTAGCGGACCAAGCGATGCAATTCATGAATCGGAATACCAACGAGTATTTCCCGTTTTCTGGGAACATCCGGGAGTATTGGGAGTTACACTTTGGGGCTATCGCCCGGGCATGTGGAATAGTAATACGGCCTACTTATTGAATCCTGATGGTAGCGAACGTCCCTCAATGGAGTGGCTAAGCGATTATGTTGCTTCAACAGAATTTGATGAAGCTTGCATTGTGGAACCTGAAGCAATTGATCCACCCTTGGATAACAAACAAGGCATCCATGTTTATCCTAACCCCTGCACCGATGGGAGTTTTATTGTTAATGGACTTGAAAATACAAGTCAAATGAAAATTCTTACAATAACAGGTAAAGAGATTATTAGTTATCAAAATATTGAGCACTCGGAAATACTTGTCAATCTTAATGTTTCTTCAGGAGTGTATATACTTCAATTAACTACACAAGAGGGCAATATTTATAAAAAGATTATCCTTGAGTAGATTATTTATTCAAGTGAAGGACAATCCCTCTTCTATATTATTTGTTGAGGGATTTTTTCCTGATTTCAGCCTTTAGTCTTTTTACAATCATTAAAATTACATGCAAAAAACTATTTATATACTTGCCTCATGCTTAAATAGATTGACTATTTTCGCGTGCTATTTTAATAACCGCTAACGGCAATTCATCTGAAAACCTCCGTTAAAGTTTATTTTAGAAAATTTCAATACAAGTGTTTCAAAATGAGAAATATTCTGGAACTTATAAAACCTGTTAATTAGGATTACTTTGCAATTTTTCCAAATAATCAATGAATTTTTCCATGGTATTAAGTTCGCTTTCTTTTTCACATGATGATGTTATCCATGTTTCCAGGTATTTAGTAGGCTTACTGATCAATTCGTATTCTGTTTCTTCTTTCTGTATTTTTTCAAAATCATTTGGATTGAACATTATAGCAGCTCCGATATTCAATTGAAAAGCAGCTACGTCTTCAGGGTGTATTCCCCAGGTACAAATGTATTTTTCGCTTTGCTTGGTCTGGGTGCCAGGGTGGTAATTGATACCTGTTAAAAACTGTACAGGTTTGTTGCTTAATGCAAAGGCTTCGACTTTGGCTTCCCTTTTTCCCGAATAAACTGTTACACGTACTAAAATGTCAATTGTATCCCCCTTATAGGGTATCCCCTCCGAAAGCATTTCCATAAAAGAAAGATTGGCTTCTTTGCGCACCCTGGCAGTTCGCATCTTGACCGGATCAAGGAACTGGACCTTTTTACCATCCCATAAACGCACCCCGCCTAATCCAACAGTATTCCCCACTTTATACTGGTCGGCACCCCAACCTTCTTTTTGTTGTTCTACTGTTGGGTACCATCTGGCTGCGGCAAGTTCCAGTTGCGGTTTTGTTTTGTTATAAACATCAATGGACCCCTTATGGTCAAAATATAGGCGAAGGCCTATCCATTCATTTTCTATTGCAGGACCATGGTGGACCAATTTATTGTAAAGATTGCCGGTTTCCGATTGTATAGAGCTTACTTGTTCAGTACTGTCTTTCCATTGCAGACTTATATCGGTTTTGTTTTGTGCCATTAATGGAGAGGTGATACAGGCCAATAAAATCAATATTTTTTTCATCATTTTTATTCTAAAAGGTTTTCATAACAAATATACTATTCATATGCCATTTTTTTTCATCTGTTTTAATATTTTCAATTTCCTGGCAATTCTTACTCCTAGATTTTAATTAAAAGATCTTAGCTAATGATTGAATGAATAGTAGGCTGTAAAGTGCAACTAGTGATTATTCCAAACTATATCCACAATGATTCAGAAATCATTTTTTTTGTTATCTTGCACCTCAATTACAATGCTATGTCGTGCTAGCGACATCATTTACCGAGACCGTATTTCAACTTTTTAACTGATTCATAAGCATGAAAAACAAATTTGCTATTCTAAGATTGTTATCCTTAATGCTATTATTTCCGCTAAATCCTCTGTTCGGTCAGGATACCCTTATCATTAGTGAATTTATGGCTATAAACAATGAAACACTTCAGGATGAAGATGGGACATATTCCGACTGGATTGAAATATTTAATGGAGGCACATTGCCGGTAAATCTTAGTGGGTATTGTTTATCAGATGAGGCCACAAATTATTCAAAATGGCCATTCCCTGCTGTTACCATCAATCCAAGTGAATATATTGTTGTTTTTGCATCAGGTAAAAACAGGTATTCGGAAAAAGATAAACTACATACCAATTTCAAATTAAGTGGATCAGGTGAGTTTTTGGCCTTAAGTAATCCCGGAGCATCGATTTATAGCTCTGTATTTTCTCCCGCTTATCCGGAGCAATATGATAACATCTCCTATACATACCATAACGGATCTTATATCTATTCATCAAATCCAACGCCCGGTTTTGTAAATGATAGCGGTATATTTGTTTCGCCTCCTAAGTTTAGCAGACAGCATGATTTTTACAATGCTCCCTTCAAACTGGCACTTTCCAGCCAACAAGCAGAAGCTGATATCTATTACACAACCGATGCAAGTACACCCGATACTTCAAACGGAATATTATATTCCGATTCAATAAGCATTACTAAAACAAGCGTAATAAGGGCAATTGCAGTTATAAATGATACAGCAACCAGTATTACCTCCACAAGATCTTATATTTTCCCTGAGGATGTATTCACGCAATCCGAAGATCAACCTGGTTATCCTGATACCTGGCTAATGCCCA
Source organism: uncultured Bacteroidales bacterium (assembly GCA_964456285.1). GTDB lineage: Bacteria > Bacteroidota > Bacteroidia > Bacteroidales > UBA10428 > UBA10428. The sequence goes on along the minus strand of CAYWBC010000059.1, from coordinate 4,196 downwards.
CTGATTATATGGTATACTCTGAAATATCAACCCATTATGGTGCAAATCCGGATGTACTAGCTATGGATGCTGTAAGTAACAATATTGTTGAGTCCCTTAAGAGTTTACCCATAATTTCTATTGTTACCGATATTGATAACTTGTTCTCCAAAAGTACCGATGCTGATTCCGGTGGGATATATATGTATAGTGGGGAGTCATTAGGCTCGACCAGCAGTTTATTGTATCATTTGGGACGTGGCTGGATAAGGCCTGCATCGGTTGAATATTTTAATTCTGACGATCAGGATGGTTCTATTGATTTTCAGGAAAATTGTGGAATTAAAATACATGGGGGAGCATCGAGAACAACCTATAAAACCTTAAAGCGTTCTTTTAAAATCGGATTCAAATCGGAATATGGACCCACTAAATTAAAAGAAAGAGTATTTGGAGATGATTCGCCTAATCAATATGACTGGTTAATATTACGAGGTGGATTTGACGTTCGTTTGGAAAACCAGGTGGTAGATCCATGGGTAAAATCGAGCATGAGAGATATTGGTCATTATGCTGCCCGAAGTAAGTTTGTACATGTTTATCTGAATGGCATGTACTGGGGCATGTATAACCTAAGTGAACAAATGGATGAAAATTGTATGCGCGATAATTTAGGCGGAAATGACAGTGATTATGATATTATTAAAGATTATTACGAAGTAGAATCGGGCGATACGCTTGCCTGGGATGAATTGATAAGCTCGGCAAATGATCCGGTATACTTAGCGGATAATTACCAGGTACTGTTAGGAAACAATCCGGATGGTACACCTGATCCGGCCAATGAAAAATTACTGAATGCCGAAAACCTGATAGATTATGTTATGTTAATTATGTATAATAATCCATGGGATTGGGATAATCATAACTGGGTTGGGGCTCGCAGAAAAACCAATTCGGAAGGCTTTAATTTTTTAGTATGGGATGCTGAAAGTGGCCTATCTGATGGTAGCATGGTTTCGTGGCTGATAAATGATGGGGGTTATAATAATCGTCCTAGCGGATTATTTTCTGATTTAATGAAAAATCAAGAGTTCAGAGATCATTTTATTTCCAGAGTTAATAATAATTTCTTTGAAGATGGGGAATTAACTCCAGATCCAGGTCTGAGACGTTATAAAAAGTGGCTGGACGAGATAGATACAGCTTTAATAGCTGACCAGGCAAGATGGTATGCAAATGTATCAGATATTTGGAACATCCAACAACACGCGTTTATAAATAATTATTTTCCAAGTCGTACAGAAACCGTTTTTAAACAATTTATAAGCGAAGGAATTTACCCGCAAATTGAAAAACCCGAATTTAATTCCAGCGCCAGAACCATACCAGTGGATTTTGATTTATTCATGACAGCTCCCGAAGGGGGGAAAATTCGTTATACAGTAGATGGTACTACTGATCCTGGATACTATAGTCTTGCCACATCCAGTTCCATTATAGTATATGATGGAGAGGCGATATCTATACCGGATGAAGGAGAATCAATAACTATTATGGCCAGATCAAAAGTAGATACACTCTGGTCGGAACTGGTAAAAGTAAAATATACGATCGGAGAAGAAGGATTATCTGTTCCTGACAACTCAATTACTGATAAGGGAGGTTATTTGTACAATTTCCCAAATCCTATGGAGGATTATACTACTATAAAATATTCTCTTCCTGAACCTTCTTCCATTAGCCTAAAAATTTATAACGCTATGGGTGAATTCATTGTTTCTCTGGAGGATGGCTTAAAACAAGAAGGAGAACATGATTTTACGTGGAACTCTGAGAATATTCCTTCTGGTATTTATTTCTGCATTTTAGAAAACTACGGTAATTCAAAAAGCTACAGCATTAAGATTATTAAAGAATAATCATCTAAATAAATCCGCAGGTATGGATTAGGTTTTGCTATATCCGTACCTTCTCCATCTTAGCGTAAACTATGTTTACGATGTATATAGAATTTAGTTTTCAAAGCTATGTTAGAAAGCTTTGTTTCCTTTTTCTGAAAACAAAAAAATGATTCGTCTGCTTCTAAGATCCCATTAAGTTTTTGATTGGTATGAGGATTAATCGCATTTAGATAAATCGAGACATGGATTCAATAAGTTTATGTTTTACTATGGGTTTTGATAGATAATCGTTAAAACCTGATTCCCTTATTTTATCCTCTTCATTTTGCATTGCATAAGCCGTTTGAGCAATTATGGGTAAAGAATCATTCAAAGTACGTATCTCTTTGAATACTTTAAATCCATCTTTTTTTGGAAGCTTTATATCCAGCAACACCAGGTCTATCAAGTCTTTAAGATTATTTAGCTTCTCAATAGCTTCAATGCCATCTTTAGCCCATTTTATTTTAATATGCGTCGATTTCAATAACATTTCTATTAATTTGTAATTCGACGATTCATCTTCTACTACTAATACAGTTTTGTTATGCCAGTCGGGTGTAATAAAGTTTTTATTCTCTGATAGATTTATACTTTCCTTGACAACTTGAACTAAACTTTCTTTGAGTGGAAGCTTAAAAATAAATTCTGAACCATTGTTGTATTCCGATTCAACCCATATTTTACCACCCAGAGATTCCACCAGGTATTTAGTGATAGATAAACCGAGTCCGGTTCCTCTGTATATGATATTTCTGTCTTCCTCTATTTTGACAAAGCGATCAAAAATTTTGTCTTTGTTTTCTTCTTTAATTCCAATACCGGTATCCTTAACATAAAGAACCAGGTATCCATTGGTTGATTCCCGAAATCCAAATTCGATTGAGCCCTTATTGGTAAACTTAATTGCATTACTGATCAGATTGTTAAAAATTTGTTTCAACCTGAATGAGTCTGTCTTCAAAGTAGCATTATTTGTGTTGTAAGGTGTGTTAAGTTTTAGTATTATCAATTTTGTTTTTTCCGATTTCTGAATCTGATGAGAAAAGGTTTGAAGTAATTCTTTCAAAATGGGTTCTATTTCCACTTCAGTAATTTGAAAGTCCATTTGCCCTGCTTCAATCTTAGAAAAATCAATGATATCGCTAATAATATTTAGCAGGGATAATGAATTTTGTTCAATCATGCCAAATATTTCCTGCTTTTCATTTTCAGTGAAATCATCACTAACGATAACATTTGAGAATCCAACAATCGCATTCAGTGGAGTTCTTATCTCGTGCGACATATTAGCTAAAAAGGAGGATTTTAATCTGTCGCTTTCTTCTGCTCTGAGCTTAGAAGCTTCCAAGTCTTTGGTCCTCTTTTTCACCTGTTCCTCCAGAATTATATGCTGCGATTCCAATTCAGTCTTCTGAGTTCGAACAATTTTATGAGCGTTTGCATTATCAAGCGCAATGGCAAGATAAGAGGCAAGAGTTTGTATAGTATCCAGGTCCCCTTGAGTGTATGCGTTCAGGTTATAACTCTGAATAGTAAGTACTCCAATTTTTTTATCTTTTACCGTAAGGGTCAAGTATATTACTGATTCGGGAGTTTTGGATGTTTCACTATTAATCTCTGTTATATATTTCTTATATTCTTGACGGAAATTGTTTAGTAAAATGTATTGTTGGTTGTTATAACACCAGGCTGCACAACTTGTAGTATCATCTAATTTCCTGCTGAAACCCTTTACGGTTTTTCCATTTTCAATGAGTGAATTAAATTCAATAGAGTTGTTTTCATTATTGTATATACCAATACCGAAAATGGAAGTATCCAAAATACTCGCTACATAATTATACAACATCTTATGAATTGTGTCCATATTCAGAATGCTTGTAAGTTCTTGGCCAAATCGATTGATGATTTTTATTTTTTTTGATTCTTTCTCCAGAGACTCATTTTGTTTTTTAATTTCATCGCTTTGAGAGCTAATTTCCTCCGATTGGTTTTGAATTTCCTTATTTTGTTGAAGAATCTCTTCTTTTTGTTTGATCAATTCAAGGTTTGCATTGTCCAGCTTTAATGTTCGTTCTTTTACTTTTTGTTCTAGCAAAGTTTTTTGTATGCGATAAACCCGTGTTCTGTATTTAAAAAAAGCATAAATAATCCCAATTATCGATAAAATCAGTAAAATTCTGAATACCCAGGTTTTCCACCAGGGGGGTGTGATGGTTATTTCAATTGAGGTACCTTCTTCATTCCACAATCCATCATTATTTGTGGCTT
>CAYWBC010000058.1:0-25469 GCA_964456285.1 uncultured Bacteroidales bacterium | reverse complement strand
AATGATGTTACATTTAGAACAACTGTACATGGTATAATTGGCTCTGTAACAGATGTAGATGAAAATACTTATAAAACTGTTGGTATTGGGTATCAAATTTGGATGGCAGAAAATTTAAATGTTACACACTTTGCTGATGGCACACCTCTAACGCTTGCTAATGATACTTCAATATGGACTGACTTTACCTATCCTGATGATAGTCACAATCTAGATAAGGCCTACTATTGTTATTACAATAATGATGAAAACAGTATATATGGTGCGCTATATAATGGCGTGGCAGCTTGGAAAGGAGGAGATGGAAGTCATTCAAATCCAAGTGGAATTCAAGGTGTGTGTCCAACGAGTTGGCATATTCCAAGCCCGGCAGAATGGCAAGAATTAGTAGACTTTTTGAGTAACAATGGATATAAGGACAATGAAGCTACTGCATTAAAGTCTACTGAAGGGTGGATTAATAATGGTAATGGAACTGATGATTTCGGATTTTCAGCCCTGCCAGGTGGAATACGCGATGACGTCAATGGAAATTTTATTAATGCTGGTGAAACTGGTAGCTGGATTAACACTGAAGATTTTGGTGCAGATTTATATTATGGTGGTTTGCTTATTAGATATGAAAATTTGTTTGTTGAACCAGATGCGCACGAAAAGTTTTTTGGTGTATCAGTGCGCTGTATAAAAGATTAGCTAAAACACCTGGTATTTAGTGAATATTATTACTCATTAACATAAACTCTCTTCACACGAGTAGATATACCAGTAAGAACTTCATAAGGAATTGTACCAATTTTTCGGGCAATTTCATCAATGGGATTCTTTTCTCCAAAAACGATGACCTCATCACCTTCCTTGACATCAATTCCTGTAAGATCAATCATACACATATCCATACAGATATCCCCGATATATGGAACGGTCTGGCCTTTTACCAGGACCTGTCCGTTGTTATTTCCTAATTTGCGGTTCAGTCCATCGGCATAACCAATGGGAATAATGCCTATCATGGAATTGCTTTTTACTTTTCCCCTGCGGTTATACCCAATGGTATCCTCAGGAGTAACTTGTTTCACCTGGCTGATTGTTGTTCTAAGAGTACTAACTGCTTTGAGTTTTTTATCAAGGCTTGATATTCCATGCAGTCCTATTCCTAATCGTACCATATCAAAATGGGCCTGTGGAAATCTTTCAATGCCTGCAGAATTTACAATATGACGCAATGGTTTATAGCCTAAACGTTTGGAAATTGTATCGCAAATCCCGGAAAAAAGATGAATTTGTTGCGCAGTAAAATCATCTTCATCGACACTGTCAGAAGCAGCAAGATGTGAAAACAAAGCCTTTACTTTGACATTTTGGTATTGTTCAAGCTTTTTAACCAACTCAGGAATATCCTTCGGCATAAATCCCAATCGATGCATTCCGGTATCCAGTTTTATTTGTACAGGGTATTCAGGGATTTGTTTGAGAGTAATTATTTTTGATATTGCATCCAATCCACTGAAACTGAATATTTCAGGTTCAAGATTGTATTCAATTATTTCATTATAATTTTCAGGTGAGGGAGACATAACCATAATGGGCAAAGTGATGCCTGCATTTCTTAATTCAACGCCTTCGTCTGTAAAGGCTACACCCAGGTAATCGATCTTTTCATGTTGCAGGAGATTGGCAATCTCGTTGCTTCCGCTTCCGTAAGCCAATGCCTTCACCATTGCCATAACCTTTGTTCCTGGCTTAAGCTTGTTCCGGAAATAATTCAGGTTAGACACCAGGTGGTTCAGATTTATCTCCAGTACAGTAGTATGTTTCTTTTCTGAAAGCTCATTCACAATTTTTTCAAAGCCAAACTCCCTTGCTCCTTTAATAAGTATTGCATAATCAGAAATATTTATTTCAGGAAGGTGTTTCCTTAAATCTTTCGTGTTATCAAAACTGAGAGAACTTTCAGGCAATTTGCTGAATTTTGATATATCGCGGCCAACAACAATTAACAGGTCTATCTTGTAAGAGCTAATGAGTTCGGAAACATCATAATAAAGTTCTTCATTTGATTTCCCCGATTGCCTGATGTCTGAAAGGATCAATGCATGCTTTTTATGTTGTTTCTGCATAGCCAGATAATCGAGAGCTATGTGAAGAGAATTGAAATCGGAATTGTAGCTGTCATTAATAATTGTATTGTTGTTTATTCCTTTGATCTGCTCCAGTCGCATGGCAACAGGAGTAAGCTGATTCAGAGCTTCCTGCAAGTTTTGAATATCCAGTGCCCGGTGGAGAAGAAATGTTATAATGTGCAGGCAATTTTCAATGGATGCATCGTCGGTGAAAGGTATAGTTAGTTTGTAGCTTACTTTATCCACTTTAATTGTTAAAACCGTACTTTGCTGTTTCTTCTCAATCTTCGGTACATACAAATAGCAATCGGCATTCTTTTTTGACCAGCTGATAAGCTGTTTCGTGTTAAGATTCTCATTAGCAGTTATTGATTCACGAATTATTTCATGATCATAACAATAAAAGATTATTTCTGAGTGCTCAAATAGTCTCAGTTTTTCGTTTGCTTTCTGTTCAAGACTGGAAAAATTCTCCTGGTGGGGAGGGCCCAAATTTGTGATGATACCATAGTCAGGGCGGATTATGCCTTCCAACTTCTCCATTTCTCCAGGCTGTGAAATACCCGCTTCTATAATTGTCCAATTGGCCCGCTCATTGATCAACCATATCGATAAAGGTACTCCTACCTGTGAATTGTATGATTTTGGACTTCTGCTTACCGATGATTCTATTGACAGGCATTGGAACAGCCACTCCTTAATAACTGTTTTTCCATTGCTTCCGGTAATGGCAATAAGAGGCATCTTTAGCTGCTTACGGTAAGCAGCAGCAAGTTTTTGAAGTGCATCAACACCATTCGGTACCAAAACAAAATTTGCTTTCTTTTTCAGGGCATTGAGGGCGGAAGGATCTTCTACCAGAAAATTTTCCAATCCATTAGAATACAATTCTTCAATGTATTGATGGCTGTTGTGCCGTTCTCCCTTAAGAGCTATAAAAATGCTGTCTTTTGTATGACTGATCCGCCTACTATCAATTTCCAGATATTCGATCAGGCAGTCTCCATTGCCCTGAAACTCTCCTCCTGTGATTTCAGCAATTTGTGACAGTTTAAATTTAGCCATCATTTATTTTTGTCAGTCAGTATCTTGATAAGATAGTTTGTTCATATCTGCTTAGCCGGTGGCTTAAGAGCCTAAAATAGTAATTTGTCTGATGAATAGCATGAATTTGAAACAAAAGTTTGAAGTTATAAGTGATAAGTCATAAGTCATAAGTGATAAGTCATAAGTTTGTTTTTCTGTATAGCCATAATATAACTAACTACTAAATTCCAATAACAAAAAGAATGTCTTCTGAGTATATGCTCAAACTAATAGTCGCTGCATTTGATTTTACACGCTACAATGAATAGTGAGTATCTTTTTTTTTATCTCTCAGGCAAATTTCTGAAACATTCATACGTTTGTAGAATAAAAAAGGATTATGAAATTTAAGGATACTGCAGAAGCATTACATTTTCAGGCAAAAGAAATTCTTGATTCAATTGCTAAAGTAGAGGCATCAGATGATATACATTCTATTGAACTTGACTTGTTGCTGGAAAAGCTTCGAAACATTTACGATCTGGTAAATGATATGAAAGATGCTATTTCTAAGAAAAATAGCAGTGAAATTTCTGATACATTGGAATTAGGTCTTAAAAAAGATTTGAATCCGGAATCAGAAATGGAGACAACAAACAAAGGTACAATTGAGAAAGAAGCAGAGAAGGAAGAGGTAAAAGTCAAAAAGGACAATAGTGAAATTAAAAAACCTGAAAAAGCTTCCTATGTTTCTGACAGATTTAAAACTTCAAAACCTACCATAAACGAGGAAATGGAAGGCAAAACTCAAAAAGAAGATCTTTCATCACAATTGAATCTTACACCTATTAACAGTATTTCTGGAGCAATAGGCTTAAATGAAAAATTTGAGCTCATCAATGAATTATTTTCCGGAGATAAGAACAGATTTGAAAGTACTCTTGAAGTATTGAACAAGGCTGACAGTTTTGTAGAAGCTTACAATTACCTGAATGATAATTTCGACTGGGATATGGACAGTGTTTATGTTCAACGGGTTCTGGAACTCATTCGCCGAAAATTAATTGTACGTAGAAATGAGCAGTAAACTATACCTGGTTCCCACGCCCATTGGCAATCTCGAAGATATTACACTGAGAGCAATCAGGATATTAAAGGAAGCTGATTTGATATTGGCCGAGGATACACGCAAAACGGGAATACTCTTGAAACATTATGATATCCAAACCAGGATGCAGTCATTTCATAAGTTCAATGAGCACCAAAAATTATCTGCCTACATAAAATTACTTGAAGGTCATAAAACCATTGCACTGGTTTCTGATGCGGGTACTCCTTCGATATCTGATCCGGGCTTTTTATTGGTGCGTGAGTGCATTCAAAACGATATAGAAGTGGAATGTCTTCCCGGTGCCACAGCCATTATTCCGGCACTTGTAAATTCTGGTTTGCCATCAGAAAGGTTTGTATTTGAAGGATTTCTGCCGCATAAAAAGGGGAGAAGTAAAAGGCTGGGATTATTAAAACAAGAAGAACGTACAATTATTTTTTATGAATCTCCTCACAGATTGGTAAAAACACTACAACAACTTTCAGAAGTATTTTCAGAAGAACACAGAGTTTGTGTTTCAAGAGAACTTTCAAAAATATACGAAGAAAACGTTAGAGGAACGCTTAAAGAAGTTGCTGATCACTTTTCTGATGTGAAACCAAAAGGAGAAATAGTCATCGTTTTTAGTCCTGCCATTTAAGTATTATAACAAGCCTTTTTCTATGAGCTCTGGCAAGTGCAAATCGAATTACGAATTGACTCTAATATGTTCGGTATCGAACGGTAGAAGTTCAGATTCGGTCAGTTGAAGACAATAGCAAAACAGGCACTATAGCTGTAATACACAGAATTTGAGATGATTAAAATCTTTGGCACAATAGCTGTAATGTTCAATTGAACCAAAGAACCAGAATCATGAAAGCAATTATTAGAGCTTCGGTTTTATCCGGACTCTTCCTCTTGTCTCTATTATTTTTTATTTGCTCACAACTAAATGCTCAGACCGTTATTAGTATTGATTCCTTTACCGACAGTGCGGTGGTAATGAAATTTGCTAATTGTGATTTGATTAATAATCCACAAAAGCTCATCCTTATAATTGATAATGCAGCCATGGAAAATCAATTGTCAGAGGATGAAATTCTGGCCTGGCTTGATTCAAGGCATTCAAATTCTACTAGATCAGTTGTTTTTGAGCCAAATGCTAAGAAAAGGATAATCATTGATGAGCAAAATGAAAATCTCATGAATTATTTAGTTGAAAGAACTTTGGCTGAGAACATTGAGGTAGAGGATGAGATAGAGACAGAAGAATGGATGTTTAGTTCAGAGAACTGGCTAAGCGAAATAGTGGAATAATCTTCTTACTTAGATTGAAATTGGAATTATATTCTTCTATAAACAGTTATTTTAATAGTCTTTCTGTCTTCCTGATGGGACTTTTAACAGCATAATTATTAAAGATTATTCGGAGCCTGGTTTATTATCTTTCCTTTTGAATTAACCTGAAATTATATTTTACATCAATACACCAATACAAAGATTTATTTTTTTTAAATGTGTTGGGAAATTCTTCTTTTGGTTTTCAGCAGGTTAATTTATATCTTTAAGAAAACCAGATTTTCATCCAACCAATGAGAACGCTATGGCATAAGATATCCTATCTGGGTATTAAAGAGAAAAATACAAGCCTTGAACAAAGAACTTTAATTCTCAGCAATCAGCTAAATGCCGTTATGCTGATTACTATGTTTTGTTTGCTGATCTTTCTTTCTGTAATGAATCAGATTGAGGGCACCTCATCTGGAATAGGAGCCCTAAGGGTTTTGTTATTACTTATTGTCAATTTAATTAATCTCAGTTTTTCTTATTTGAATCGTCCAAAATTCAGCAGACTTGTTCTCATATTCGTATCACCTTTGGTTTTTCTTATTTTTCCTACCATAATTGGGTTTGTTGAGGAGGAGAGTTTTGCGTATTATCCTTTTATTCTGATTGCTTTTTCAATCTTGCCTCAATTGCTTTTTCTTCCTTCCAAAGAAAAATTATACTACCGAATTTCAATATTATACTATGGATTGCTCTTACTCTTTATCGAAAGAATCCTTAAATATTATATGCCAGAAGATTTTCCTATTGTGAAAAGCATTGAGGGCTTCTTTGTATATTTCAAGGCTGCACAAATAGCCATTTTTGTATTTCTTCAATTCGCCGTTTTCTATTTGAGGAAACTTAACATACAATTTGAGCAGGAGTTAAATGACAAGAATCAAATTCTTGATAAACAAAATGATGAATTGAAGCATGCACTTGATAAATTGAAAATAACTCAGCAACAATTGATTCAACTGGAGAAAATGTCAGCGATTGGGACTCTTACATCTGGAGTAGCTCATGAAATTAACAATCCTCTGAATTTTATTTCAGGTGGATTGGATCTAATAAATGAAAGTAAAATAAAAGAGCAGTTGGATAATAGTGGAAATTTACAGAATGATTTTAGTACAGCCATGCATATCATTAGAGAGGGCGTTATACGTGCAACAAAAGTTGTGAATGCGCTCATGAACTTTTCTTACAAAGACAATTCCAACCTAAAACCCATAGATATTCATCATGTCATTGAAAATACATTGTTATTTTGCCATGCAATTATACCGGAAGAAATATCAATTAAAAAGGATTATCATTTAAATTATGTTGTGCCAATATACCAGGATAAAATGCATCAGGTGTTTTTAAGTATAATCGAAAATGCAATTGCTTCAATTCAAACAAAAAAGTCCTTAAATGGAGAGACGATAAGTTTTTATACCAATGTTTTGGAAGATAGGGATGAGAAAAAAGCAGTTATCAGTATTGAAAATTCTGGTCCAAAAATAGCTGATGATGTAATCAATAAAATTTTCGATCCATTTTTTACTACCAAAGATCCTGGTGAGGGCACCGGGCTTGGTTTATCAATAGCCTACTCATTTGTAAAAGAGCATTTCGGAACAATAGAGGTTAATAATACCGGCACAGGAGTGAGATTTACTATCGAATTGCCTATATAACTTATGTCTCATTTTCTGGTTCTGTATCAGAATCCAGGGCCCTATTCAATAGACTATCCGGAAGGCTTTTCTTAACTTTCACACCCAACGTTTTTAATTTCTCAACCCTTCCAATAAGATTGCCCCGTCCTTCGCTGATTTTTTTCATGGTATCCTTATAATGTCCTGAGGCCTCATCCATTTTTTTTCCAAGTTTGATCAGATTTTCACTTAATCGCACAAAATCATCGTATAAAGATCCTCCCTGACGAGCTATCTCCATCACATTTTTGTTCTGATATTCTTGCTTCCAGAGACTCTCAATCATCTTTAAAACAGCAATTAAATTTGTTGGACTAATAAGCAGAATTCTTTTCTCATAGGCATATGACCATAACTGCGGTTCATTCTTAATGGCTAATAAATATGCTGGCTCTACAGGCATAAAAAGGATAATAAAATCAAGGGTTTTAATTTCATCTATATCCTGGTAGTTTTTTGATGCCAGGTCGTTGATATGGTTCTTAACCGATAAGAGGTGTGCTTTTAAAGCAGTCTCTTTTACTTTTTCATCTTCTGCCGATACGTAATTTTCATAGGCAGTAAGTGTAACTTTTGAATCAATAATGATGCTCCTTTCTCCGGGGTAATGAACAATGACATCTGATTGCGATCTTCGATTTGCATCAATAGCGAAAGAATCCTGAACGGTATACTCATGTCCTTTTCTTAATCCGGTTTGTTCAAGAATATTTTCAAGAATTACCTCACCCCAGTTTCCCTGGGTTTTTGAATCACCTTTCAATGCTTGTGTTAACAAATTGGCTTCTTTGCTTATTTGCTGGTTTAGTTCTGCAAGTCTTTTAACCTCCTCTTTCAGTGAAAAACGTTGTTGGGCTTCTTTGTCGTATGTCTCTTCAACCTTCTTCTCAAATTCTTTTATCCTTTCATTCAGCGGTTTTAAAATCAGATCAAGATTTGTTTTATTTTGTTCCGTAAATTTTTTCGATTTTTCTTCAAGAATTTCGTTTGCAAGGTTTCGGAATTCAACATTGAATTTTTCCCTGATCTCAGTCAGTTCCTGTTTCTGTTCCTGTAGTCGCAAGGCAAGGTTCTTAATCTCCGTTTCTTTTGAACTGTTTAGGGCATTGAGATTTAGGAGTGCATCTTCTTTTTCTGCCAACTTGGATTTGAGCTCGTACATCTGCTGCACAAGAAGCTTATCTTTTTCTATTAAGGCTTGCTGTCCAACAGAGCCTTTTGTTCGAAAGTAAATCCAAAACAACAGGGATGCTATAATCAGTCCGGAAACAAAAAATAAGATTTCCATTGTATTAAAAATTGAACAAATAAATGTAGGATTATTTTTTCAATGGATTGTATTCAGTAAAAAAAAGACCCGCCTTCAGGCGGGCCTTTTGTAAGTATTCTGCATAAATATTATTCCGGAGATATAGCCTCCACCGGACAAACATCAGCACAAGCTGCACAATCGATACAAGCGTCCGGATCAATTCTATAAATATCACCTTCATGGATTGCTTCGGAAGGACATTCATCAATGCACGTGCCACATGCAGTACAATCATCGCTAATTACATACGCCATAATAAATAGTTTTTAAAATAATAGTGAGCAAAAATATATTCAAATATGAATATTTAAAAGAAATCTTATTAAGAAATAGCTATTTGAACGAAATATAAATTATTGTGTTGCAAAAAATGTGATTAGGATATCTTGTGAGGAGGCTATTTCCCGAATATCATTTTGATGCCTGCAAGCAACAACAGAACTCCAAAAATTTTTTTCAGCTCTTTATCAGGAATATGTACCGCAAATAATCCGCCAAAATAGCTGCCAATCATAAATGCAATTATTAGAATGAGGGCAAATTTGTAGTTTACAAATCCCCTTTTGTGGTAACTTATCAGTGCAAGAATACTAACAGGAGGCAACAAAACAGCCAGACTTGTCCCTTGTGCTTCGTGTTGAGCCATTCCAAAAAATAAGACAAGTACGGGCACAATCAAGATTCCCCCACCAACACCCATACCCCCTGCAATTATTCCAGCCAGTATACCAGTCAAACACAGGAGGATTAAATTTTGAATGTCCATTTTATTAGTTAAAAATCAAGACTTAATGAGAGATAAAAGACGTATGGTAAAACCTGCATATTTTCCACGCCCCAGGCCCAATCCAATCGAATAAAATAGCCAAATAATTGAGATCTAACACCAAAACCATATCCGGCAACAATTGGCTCTCTCTGGGCATCAATTTCTACTTCAATTGGAGGTTGATCAATAATATCGTTGTCATAAGCATTTTCGCCTGACCAGGGATGCAGACCAGACCATGCTGTGCCAATATCAAAAAATCCGACAGCCTGAAAGTTTTGGAGAAAGGCATTGCTTAATGGATGATTTGCAAGATATCGGATAATAGGCCATCGAATTTCAGAATTGATAAGAGCAAAACTATTTCCGTTTCGTATATTTTGTGAGAATCCTCTCATGTTTGTAGCAACAGCTTGATAGGCATAATTCTGATTCTCGTCTATTCGAATTTCACTTAAAGGAATAAACGTTGGATTTTTGTACGGTGTAACATTTGTCCAGTTATCAACCCCACCGAGGTAATATATTAGCCGGGCACTACCAAAGGAAGTACTTGAAGCAAAGCGGTTAGCCCAAATAAGGTTGCGGTGCAGAACAAAGTAATGCCGAACATCTATTCCAACAACGAATAAATTGTCATAGCTTTCATTCACTTGCTGATAATACTCTCCAAATATTTTAAGCCGCGTACCTCCATACAAGTTTATTCCAAGTGAACGTGTGTTGTCAAAGATATATTCACCCTTAATTCTACCCCAGAATTTATGAATATTAGGCTTTTCCAGAGTTGTTAATGGACTTGTAAAATCTATCAGATAAACATTTTTGTCTGTGCGTAAACCAACAGTAGCCACCAGGGAAGTAACCTGTGAAAAAGGGTAACGTGTTATCATCGACAACTCGTTGGAAATTGTTTTAACAAGAATATTGTTATCTGTTCCTGAGTAATGTTTGAAAGCCTGTCGATGAAATACATACTGCCGGTCAAGCCTGTTTTTTAGATTTTCAAAACTAATAAGGTACTCACTGCTCTGAAAATCAAGAGGAAGCCTAATTCCACCAGTAATCTTATAGTCTTCAAAAAGATCATGAGTTCCAACTTTCATCAGAAGATTAATCCCAGGATTAAAATAAACTGCACCTCCGGTGAAGGCTTGGTATGATTCACTAAGAAAGCTGAAATCTATCTGACTAACGACATAGTTTTTATAGAAAGATATCTGATATATTCGGTCCTTGGCCTCTTCTTTGTCGATTGATTTAACAATTTTTACATTCAGATTTTTTTCTTTTAACTTACTATTAAAAAGGTTAATCCTCTCAATTTCAAAAACATAGTTGTTAATATCTATTTCCTGACTTGAAAAAAGAATAGTATCATTATTATACAACAACCTATCGTTCTTAACAGAATCGATCGGAAGCTCAATAATCTCAATGTCCTGCAAACTATCTTTGAGGGCTAATTCTTTTGTTTTGTCTATTCTGTAACTAGTTGGCTCAAGTTCTTCATCTATAATTTCGTCGGAATCAAAATTCCTGTTGTACATGTAATATCGTCCATCCTTAAAAATAATTTCTGCAGCTGAACCTGTTTTCTGATTGTAATCGTGTTCAATAATATTACGTGGATAATCAGTAACAGCTTTAGTTATGGCATAATACTTATAATGAATGGTTGTGTCAACAAAATTTATTGAGCTGTCAAATTTTGAATAGTACTTGTTTATTATTCCATTCTTATCACTTAATGAGAGAAATTTATTTCTTCCAATTTCCAGGGGTTGGGTTTTATTGACATATTTATCGTCACTAAGGCGCATTAACTGATCATCTCCTTTGATATAATCATAAATGAAAAGATCTTTTGTCATGGCCATTTTTTTGTCTTCCTCTGCTACGCTTAAAGAATCTGATCTCCTGTCAGAACTGAATATTATTTCCTGGGAATTGTTAATAAATCTTGGATGAAAGTCAGTAGCTATATCATTGGTTACCTGAAAATTGGTTCCAGAAGCTATGTTATGAACATAGATATCGCTTTGCCCATTTTTTATAGCCGACAAAGCCATCAGACTACCATCTTGCGAAAAAGAGAAATCCAGCACTTTTTCAAAGTACAGTAGATTTTGTGATCGCAATTTTCTTTCTCCAAAAGTAAAATAGTACAATTTAAGCCCCCCTTTCTCTTCTATTATAAAAGTCAAAATTCTTCCTGAAGGATGCCAGGCAAGGACAGGGTAAGAATAGTCCGTTATTTGTTGTAATTTATGCTCTCTTCTAAGAATTTTTTTT
Source organism: uncultured Bacteroidales bacterium (assembly GCA_964456285.1). Classification (GTDB taxonomy): domain Bacteria; phylum Bacteroidota; class Bacteroidia; order Bacteroidales; family UBA10428; genus UBA10428. The sequence goes on along the minus strand of CAYWBC010000058.1, from coordinate 13,819 downwards.
CTCTTTTCGGTTTCAAGATTGTGAATCCATATTTTATATTTTCCAAGTTGATTGGTTACATATGCAATGTATTTACCATTCGGGTTGATCTTGATTTGTTGATATACTCGTTTTTTATTTGGCTTCTTTTTCAATAAACCTGCTGAAGGAATGTTTTCAAGCTTATCGTATTCAGCGTAAAGTTCCTTGTAATAGTTACGCCAGTCGTGTGATAAATTCTTTAGAGAGGCTCCAATAACATACAAAAATCCAGTGTTAGCATTCTTATTAATTTTTGTAAGGTATAGTATGCTGGGAATTACAGACTCACCATAGACTTCACCTATGTATCGCCAGAAAGAATGTCCGGCATATTTTGCATCTTCATCTACCAGCCGACTGAATTTTTTATACTTTCCACTAAGGATTCCATCTCTTACCCTGTTCTCCGTTTCAAAATCCCAATCTTTAGAAATGTAGGCAATCAATCCATCTATATACCAATCTGGCAGATTTATTAGGGTTGAACTGGCAACATTTGATCTGAAGTTTATGCCATAAATCATTTCATTGATTAGAACTTCAGCTATAGCAGCTGATATTTGTTGCTCCAGTTTTCTATAATCACCTTCAAAAAATAGAAATACCTTGTTGCGATCTACTTTTGTAACTCCGCCAATATTGTTATCTACCTTTCCGGTAACAAGCCCGATGTTACTCTGTCTGAAATCTGAAAGTTTGTTGTAGATTACAAATATTATCCTTCTATCCAGATTGTAGTCGAACATATTTTCAATCCTGGTAAGTTCTTTTTCAGCAAACTTGGCAGTGTATTCAGCCAAAGGCTCACCGAATTCATTAAAATAAGTATCAAATCGCTCATATCTATGGTATGTCCAGTAGAAATCATTGTACTGAACCCGGTTCTTACCAAAAGTCATTTGGAGACCATTGTAGAATTGGGCTGTAAGATCTGATGCATTAAACAATAAGATCCAGAGAAAAATTATATGATAAATTAACTTTTGTTTCATTGAATAACTCAATACTCTCACTAGAAGTTATAAAAATAGCTTAATTCAGATAAATTTGAATAATAGAGTAAAGTAAAAGTTAAAACGAGATGATTAATAACAAGTATTCTTCCTTTTAAATTCTCACAAATTATCATAACTTTATTTAAGAGGCTTCGTTAAAAAGTACAAAGTGCACTTAATGAAATATTTTGCAATAATCGGATTATTGATTTTGGGATTGAATCTGAGAGCTCAGGAGAGAGATGCAGCAATCCTTTCTCTGGAGAATAATTCGTTTGACTTTGGCAGGATCAGAGAAGATAAAGGTAAGTTATCTCATACTTTCACATTTTCTAATACGGGCAATTCAACATTGGTTTTGAATAATGTAAGAAGTACTTGTGGCTGCACTGTTCCAAAATGGTCTAAAGAACCTGTTTCACCTGGTGAACAGGGCTTCCTTACAGTCGAATTTGACCCACAAAATCGTAATGGAGTATTTCATAAAACTGTTCAAATACAGAGTACAGCAAGTAATAGCAATATGTTCATTACAATTACCGGTAATATTTTACCTCCTGTTAAAGAGGAAAAACTTGATTATAAAGTTGGAGATTTGAGTGTTAAATCAAAACACATAAATTTTGGATATATTTTCAAGGGAAAAACAGCGGTTCAAACAATTACCATTGCTAATCACACAGCAGAAAAAATGGATATTGATCTGGGAGATATTCCAGAATATTTGGTAGCTCATGTTTATCCTTCTTCACTGCAACCTGGAGAATACGGACAAATTGAAATTCACTACAACACCAATTTAATTGATGACTGGGATGTGGTTATTGACCGTTTAACAGTTTTTATTAATGGAAATGAGCTGAAAAAAGACAAATTTGCAGTAACAGCAAACATAAGAGAGGATTTCAGTAAGTTGCCTGAAGAACAGTTGCAAAATGCTCCAATTGCATATTTTGAGCTTTCAGATCATGTTTTTGATACTATTTCTGGTAGTAAGTCTGTAAAATGTTCCTATACATTGGCGAATAATGGAAATTCGGATTTAATTATCAGAGCGCTGAAGCCTTCTTGCGGATGCACTGTAGCAAAGCAAAGGAAAAAAGTTCTGGCTCCGGGAACCTCTACTAATATTGAGGTAAGCTTTGATCCAACAGGCAAAATAGGGGAGTTTAAAAATGCGATTGCTGTAATTACTAATGACCCGAAATCATACAAACAATATCTTTCAGCCGAAGGATATATCAAACACTAAGCTTTTTTTCATAAGTCGGCAATTAATTTCATTGTTGAGCTTAATTTTGTTTTTACTTTTAATCAGTGAAACTAGGTATGAGTAAAAAACAGCAAAACAAATCTGCTCTTTCTTTATCAAAAGGAGTTGGTAAACCACCATCAGTTAATCCTCGGATTCCGAAGATCAAAAGGCGTAACCTGGTTGCTGAAGAATATGTTGAAGGAATTATGAATGGAAACCGCACTTTACTTGGCAGAGCAATTACATTAATTGAAAGCAATCTCCCTTCTCATATCCAGGAAGCTCAGGAAATAATAACAAGATGTCTTCCTTATGCTGGAAATTCCATTCGAATCGGAATCACAGGTGTTCCCGGAGTAGGGAAAAGTTCGTTTATTGAAGTACTGGGGAACTACCTCACTCAGGATTATAAGCTTGCGATATTAGCAATTGATCCAAGCAGCGAACGAACAAAAGGAAGCATCCTTGGAGATAAAACGAGGATGGAATCTTTAGCATCTCACCAAAATGTATTTATTCGTCCTTCACCATCAGCGGGTTCATTAGGAGGTGTTGCACGAAAAACAAGAGAGACAATTTTGCTTTGCGAGGCTGCCGGATATAATATTATTTTGGTTGAAACGGTTGGAGTAGGGCAATCAGAAGTTGCGGTACATTCAATGGTCGATTTTTTTCTATTATTGATGCTTGCTGGTGCAGGGGATGAATTGCAGGGAATAAAAAGGGGTATAATGGAAATGGCAGATATGATAGCCATTACGAAAGCAGATGGCGATAATATCAAAAAAGCAGAGCAAGCTGCTGAAGAATATCGATCTGCCTTGCACCTTTTTCGTGCCCCGGAATCAGGTTGGAATGCCCCGGTTTTAACATGTTCATCGAATAATAATTCAGGGATTAATGAGATATGGGAGAAGGTATTGAATTATAAAGATCATGCTGATAGCACTAACTTTTTTGCTAATAAGCGAAAGAAACAAGCTCTATACTGGATGACAGAAACTATAGACGAGAGCCTTAGAACTCATTTTCATGGAAATTTAGCAATTCAAAAAAGACTTAAGACTCTAAGAGAAGAAGTTCTGAAAGATAAGATCACCTCTTTTGCAGCAGCTCAACAAATTCTTGATGAATACTATAGATCTGAAAAGCAATAATTTTACTTTATCATTCTGATTCCAAATATCTATATCCACATTCCAGATTTTGAGCTTTCTATATTTAATCTCTGCTTATTCTAATGAACAATCCTTAAGAATCTGAGTTTAATCTACAATTATTTCCGGTTTTCAAACAGATATCTGTAAATTTGATTTTAATAGAAAACAGAAGTATTATTGTTAATTAAAATGAATTCTTAATGAAATACGATTTAATTGTAATTGGTAGTGGTCCCGGAGGTTATGTTGCAGCCATCCGTGCTGCTCAACTGGGATTAAAAGTTGGTGTTATTGAGAAAAGCGAATTGGGTGGAGTTTGTCTGAATTGGGGTTGTATTCCCACGAAATCTCTTCTGAAAAGCGCCCAGGTATTTGAATATGCAAGTCATGCTGCTGATTACGGAGTGAAAATTGCTGGGGATGTAAAACCTGATTTTGCTAAAATGGTGGAAAGAAGCCGGGCTGTTGCAGATGGAATGAGCAAAGGAATTCAATTTCTTTTTAAAAAAAATAAGATCGAGCATATTCAGGGTTTCGGAAAGTTGATTGATAACAAAACGGTTGAGGTTGAAAGCAGTGATGAAAAGAAAACCAAGCACAATGCCGATCATATAATTTTGGCAACCGGCGCTAGATCAAAAGAATTGCCGAACCTGAAACAAGACGGGAAGAAAGTTATTGGATACCGCGAAGCTATGACTTTAAAAAAGCAACCTGAATCGATGATTGTTGTGGGTTCAGGAGCTATTGGAAGCGAGTTTGCGAATTTCTATAATTCTATTGGCACCCATGTTACTCTTGTTGAGTTTCTGCCAAATATTGTTCCTTTGGAAGATGAGGAAGTATCTAAACAACTTGAAAGATCATTTAAGAAGGCAGGTATGAAAGTAATGACCAGTTCTACTGTTGAATCGGTGGATACAAAAGGGAGTAAGTGTAAAGTGAAAATAAAAACCAGTAAAGGAGAGGAGGAACATGAAGCAGATATTGTTCTTTCAGCGGTTGGAGTGATTCCAAATCTTGAAAATATTGGCATTGAAGAATTGAAGATTAAGAAAGAAAAGGATAAAATACAAGTGGATGAATTCTATAGGACTTCTGTGGAAGGAATTTATGCTATTGGTGATATTGTTTCTGGACCTGCATTGGCTCATGTGGCATCGGCTGAAGGCATTTTATGCGTAGAGAAGATTGCCGGTCAAAATCCAATACCTATTAATTATAATAATATACCTGGCTGTACTTATACAAATCCTGAGGTAGCTTCGGTTGGATATACTGAGAAGGCTGCAAAAGATGCAGGTTATGATATAAAAGTGGGAAAATTTCCTTATTCAGCTTCTGGTAAGGCAAGCGCATCAGGCGCAAAAGATGGTTTTGTGAAATTGATTTTTGATGAAAAGTACGGAGAATTATTAGGAGCTCATATGATTGGGGCAAATGTTACTGAAATGATTGCTGAACTGGTTGTTGCCCATAATCTGGAAACTACCGGCAATGAGATCATGAAATCAATTCATCCTCATCCTACTATGTCAGAAGCAATAATGGAGGCAGCTGCTGCAGCATATGGTGAAGTGATTCATCTGTAATCAGACATAATAATAACTAACAAGCTCATACATTGTCAAAAATTTATTGAAACCTGATTATCGGTTTTCTAATAAGAAAACTGGTACTTTCTTCTTAGCTCTTTCTGAAAATCAGATATCTGATTCTCCAAATCCTTGTTTTCATTGATTAGATGTAATGTGCTATGCCCATCAGATTCAAGTTCACGAATAAACCTTCGGTTGATGATGATCTTTTTCTGGCACTCATATATGCTTGAAATAAGACTTTTTATATTGTATTTAACTTCTAGCATATTTTGGTTATTTAGTGAAATTAACTTCAATTCCAACATCAAAGATATTAAATGGAATAAATGAGTTCACTTTATTGTCCATGATGTTTATTATCTTTCAGTGATGATTTACATCATATTGTCTAATTTTAAAATATACTTAGTCTCAAAATGTTTATTATTATTAATATAACTGAAAATAAACTTGTTTATTTTAGATCTTTGGCAGAAAATAATTCAACTATATCTCCTTAAGTTCAATCCCTATGAAAATTAAAAAATTATTAGAACTTTTCGAAAGAATTATCATATTTATTTTACTATTTTTTCTTGGTGTCATTGTATTGCTTTCTACGTATGAACTTGTGGTAATTTTAATCAGAGATATTATTGCCTCACTACGAGGAGGTGAATCATTTCTGCTTCTTAATTCCTCCGATTTGCTTGATGTTTTTAGCTTCGTTCTTCTTATTATTATTGGATTGGAATTGTTCGAAGCAATAAAGCAACATTTGAAGAGTCATATGTTGCAGGCAGAAATAATACTTATTGTTGCTATAACGGCCATAGCCCGTAAGGTAATTGTACTTGATTATAGTAGTGCAGATCCTCTTACTCTTATTGGAATTGCATCTATAGTAGCAAGCCTGGCAGGTAGTTATTTTCTAATCAAACGTGTGAACAAAGAAAACAAATAGATTTTTAGACAAAAATGTGTTCTGTAGAAGATGAGTTTAGTAAGTAATCAACTGCTAAGGTGGATTAATAAACTGCTTTATGTACTGGCCAGAATTGTACTGGTTATCATTTTACTTTTGTTCATTTTCGTTCTTTTATTATCTCTGAAACCTGTTAAAGAGAAAATTCTTAACAGGCTAAGTGAATATGTTGCAACCACGTACAACGCTGAATTACTTGTTCAGAATTATTCTTACGTTTTTCCTTTAGGCATAAAACTGAAAAACATTTCTTTCAGTGATACATTTTCAAAGGCCTCTATAAAGAAGTTAAAGATCAGGCCAAATTCCTTTTCCAAAAGAAAAAGTTTCCTGAAAGTCAAAGTCTCTGTTTCTCAAGGTGAAATCTATATTAATACTGCGAGTTTTAAAAAAGATTCACTTACTATGGAGAAGAATGAAAAAGTTATTCAGGGTGAAAAGAAAAATTGGATTATTAGCTCAGATGTAAAACTTGATCAGATTCATTTTTCTTTTGAGGAGAAGAAATCAGAGATAATGATAGGAGTTCAGGTTAAAAGCGTTTTTGTTAATGATGCAAGAATCGAAACTATAAAACATGTTGTAAACTGGGAAGATATTCTTATTGATGACTGTACTGTTAAAATCAACCTGGACAAAAAGGAAGAGATAAATGAAACAGAATCGAAGGTCGATTGGAGATTTAAAGGAGATAATATTACACTAAAAAACTGTTATTTCAATTTGAATCAGGAGTTTAAGGGCTTTTACCTTTCTGCTTTCACTAAAGATCTTGAAATAAGAATGTTGCTTGTTGATTTACAGAAGCAGTTGATTGAGGTTAATAAACTGGAAATTAATTTAGCCGAGGTTTCAGATAGAATAGCAGTGGATACTGCAAATAGTAATAACAATGTAGAGGAAAATGGGGAGTCCTGGAAAGTTAGCCTAAATACGGGCAAACTTAAGCAAGTGAAGTTCAGTCATAATTGGGATAAAGATACATCGGCAGATTCTGTTTTTTCATTTCAAAGCTTTGCTGTAAAAAATCTGGATACAAAAATTAAAAAAGTATTTTATTATGAGAAATGCTTTGGAGGTATTTTCAATGACTTCAATCTGATTTTGAATGAAAAGATTTTCATTGATGATTCTTACATTTCTGGCTCATTTGAGCAGGAGAGGACTCACCTTAATCTCAAATTGAATTCCGGAGAAGGGAAGGTTTTATTGGAACTTGATTCTGAAAATCATTGGACATCATTAACAAATCTCCAGGAATTTCCTGTCTCCAAACTCAGTCTGAAAATTGATCGCTTAAATCAAACTGATCTTTTTTATTTCATCCCAAACATGCAATCTTTTTCGAAATGGTTGAATGAGTCCTTTAACTTTGAACTGGAAGCAAAATCATTTGCAGGTCTTATTAATGTTGAAAAACTATTCTTTCATATTGAACCTGGTTTAGACTTAAAAGCCTCTGGTAATATTTCAGATTTTAGTGGTAAAAATTCGTTTCGTTTCCATTCAGATTATGTCGTCGATGTTAATTTGAAAAATTTTACAAGCTTATTTGCTGAGAAGAACATGGAATCTTATATGTCAGCAATTGAAAAAATGGAAATTCAAGGCAAAATAAGCGGAAATCAGGATTGTATTTTCATTGATCAGCTGTTGACTTCAGAATATATGAAACTGCCTCTTACAGGGTTTTATTACCCGAAGGATTCTTCTTACAGGATTAATTTAACAAATGCATTCCTCGATATAGATTCTATTTTTTCTTTTCCTGTGCGTTTGGATTCATTTAATTTTTCATCGTTTGGGCATCTTGCAAAATCTGCTGATAAAAATTACAACTTAAACATTAAGCGATTTTCAATATTTGATCACATTTTTCAGAACCTTAATTTAAGCGACAGCTTGTGTGATGAACAAGTTGAAGGAACCCTCATTTCTACAGATTCATCATTTAGTGCCAACTTATCACATTCATTTAACTTCGGAAAAAATAAACAGGCGTCATTGTCCGGTGAATTTCAGTTGATCAATACCGGAGGGATTGAAAAACTTCCTGTTGGAATATTTGGTGCATTTATTATGGCATCATTTGCTAAGGATACAAGTTCATCATTTATTGCAGATTTCCAGTTCAATGATTTCAAGGCAAGAATTGATGACAAGTACTATTACATAGCGAAGAATTCTATTCATATTGAATCGCTCAAAAACAGTTTTATTGCTTCGTATGAAAATGATTTTTCAACCAGTATTCTTAGTTCTGATCTGACACTCAATGAGCTGAAAGATTCTGTTATGCAAGGCATTCAAAAGTTTAAAGAACTGGATTCTCATTATATTTCAGACATATTTCCTTTGTTATCATCTACTGTATTGAGCATTGATGTTAGGCCACATACACTAATTGACGATTTTATACTTAAGGATAAATTTGGATTTAATCATCTCCATGTTGAATTTAGGGATGAAGACAACAAAAGAGAGGAGCTGAAGATAAGAATTGATAAACCTCAATTCCTTGATATTGTAGCTGGTAGTTTGGAAGTATTTGCTGAATTTTCTTCTGAAAATATGCTTACACGTAGTTCTGTACAGGATTTAGAAGGTAAAAACATAGTTGCCAACCAGTTATTATTTAATACTACAACAGAGAAAAACTTTACCCGGGCAGAGATAAAATCTTATGCCAAGAACAATAACTCACAGCTATATGCAAAATTAAATATTAACAGAGGTTTGCAATCTGTAATAGTTACTCTGCCAATTGACAGTATCATTCTGTTTGGAGATGCATGGAATGTAAATACAAATAATATCATTTCTTTCTCGCGATCTTTTATTGATACATGTGATTTTGAAATTAATTCAGGATCTAAAATTCTTAAAATTGGAACAAACAGTTCGTGCCCTCTGTATGCTGAACTTAGCAATCTCAACCTGGAAAACATATCCAAAATAGTATTCAGAAAGAATCAACTTTCAGGAATTTTGGATTGTAAGCTATGTTTTCTGAACAAATCATTGAACTCATTGAGTTCTGAATTAGTCCTACGTGATATTGTTCTTGATGGCAAAGAACATGGGAGGTACAATGTAAGTGCATATTATGACGCATCTGATAGCATGGTTTTAGCTTATGGCGGTGAGTTATTTTATAATGATGAACAAAAGCTTCAGCTAACTGCAAAAACATCTGAGAAGAAATTTATTAATTCTACAATAGAGGCAAAAATTACAAACTTGGAGCTTTCACCCTATTCTCCGTTTTTGAGTAAATACTTAAATAGCATATCAGGAAACATTTCAGGATACCTGAAAATGAGTCCTGAGAATATAAAAGATGGAATTAGAGGAGAATTGTCATATCACAATCTTATTGTAAATCCCAAAGTGTTGAACACTGAATTATTCCTAAGCGATAATGCTTTAGAAATAAAAGATCGAAAATTATTACTAAATAAGCTTACTGCTAAGAATGCATCAGACAAAAAATTGAAAGTGAATGGAGAGATTCGATTTCCATTTAGTGATGATCCAATAATTGATATTAAAGTACGAGGAGATTCAATGCTTATAGTAAACATTCCGGAAAGAAAGAACAATTCATTCTTTGGGAAAGCATTTGCAACAAATGACTTGGAAATTTCCGGACCAATACGCTCTCCCGAAATAAATTATAACCTGAAATTGCTGGGAGGTACAGATTTTACTTACAGAATTGTTAACAACCTCTCATCGAAAAGTGGCGAGGGAGTAGTGGTATTTGTAGGAGAGGAGAATGCTCAATATCCAAATAATGAATCAGGTGAATCTCTTATTTATAAAAAAGAGGGTGCAGATATTGATGCAACTATTGTTATAGACCCAAAAACAATATTCAGGATTGTTTACGAGCAGAACATGAAATTTACTATCAGACTCTCAGGTAGCGGAAATGTTAAGTATCTTAAAAAGTCTGCCGGAGAAGAACAAATGAAAGGGAAATATACTGTCAGAAGTGGAGAGGCAATTATGGATCTGCAGGGTTTGGCTCCAAAAGATTTTAAAATTTCGCCGCAAAGTTTTGTTCAGTGGGATGGTAGTAGTTCTGACCCTGTTGTTGATATTCTTGCCTACCATATGGTAAAAGGAAGTTATCAAAATCCTGCCGGAGGTGTTGCACAGACTATGATTGTAGATTATAAGGTCTTTTTTGCGATCAAAAACCGACTAAGCAATCCGGAAATTGCATTTAATGTTGAAACTAAAGATGATTACATGACGACTGTATTGAATGCCATGCCGGAAGAAGAAAGGATAAAACAGGCTATCAATTTATTGTTGCTTGGACAAATTGTAACGGACAATACAAAAGCTTCAGGATCTAAAATTATAACTGATCATATCAACCAGTTTTGGGCACAACAGATGAACAAAGCAGCAGAAAATAGAATGGGGGGTGTTAGTTTAAACGTTGACATACAATCTTTCACAGATCACTCAGCCGGAAATCAGTATGATAGAACAAACCTTTCCTATGAACTTAGTAAAAAAGTATGGAACGATAAGGCTACTGTTAAGGTTGGAGGATATGTTAGCAAATACAACAATTCGCCCGATCAGGCGCCCAGTAGAATGATTGGAGATGTTTCATTAGAGTATGACTTAGGAAAGGATGAGAATCTGTATGGAAAAGTATTTAGCGATTATAAATATGAAGGAGTGCTGGAAGGCGAGATTCAAAGAACAGGTGCAGGTATAATGTATAAGAAGAATTATCGAACTTTTAAAGACATATGGAGAAGAAAAAAAAACAAAAAGCCGAAAAAAAAGAAATAGAAAATTGAAGAAAACAACACGCAATAATATATTATCTATATGTTTAATGACGATAGTTTGTTCCTGCTCAAATACTAAATTTTTGGCAGAGGATGAAACATTGTATACAGGTACAGACAAAGTAGAGATTATTCCTCATGGAACGCATAAAAAACTCAAGTCCATTCAATCGTCCATTTATTGGTCTGCATATTATAAACCAAACAATTCATTTTATTCTTCGCGTAGGATATTGCCACCAGTGAGACTCTGGATTTACAATTACATGCAAACGGAAAAGGAAAAGGGATTTAAATCATGGATACACCGAAGTTTTTCTGAAGAGCCTGTGTTGATCAGTGATTTGAACCTTGATCAAAGAGTAAAAATGCTTGAAAACCAACTCTTTAATCAGGGATATTTTGGTGCAGTGGTAAATTATGACTTGAAATATAAGAAGTCAAATCCAAAAAAATCACGGGTAAAGTATCATGTTTTGTTACCGCAAGCATACAAAATAGATTCAGTTTCATTTAAGAAAACTAACCTGGTTTTCCATTCATTTTCCGAGGAATTATACTCCGAATCGCTTATTAATAAAGGAGACAATTATAATTTGAATACAATACTTTCAGAGCGTGAAAGAATAACAAGACATATAAGGGATGAGGGGTACTATGGTTTTATTAAAGAATACCTTGAGTTTAAGCTTGATACATCTCAGAGTGAAAAGGCCATTGAAATTAGTGTAGATCTAAAAAAGAATATACCTGATATAGCAGCCAGAAAGTTCATTATCCGGAATGTTATGGTGAGATTGAAAAATGAGCCCGATGATTCAAGCCATATTTCAAATATGGATACTTTAAGAGATGGTGACTTCACATTTATTTATGATAAATTATTTGTTAATACTTCTGTTATAAAAAAGGCAATTTATCAGGTTCCCGGGGAAAAATTCACACAAACCAGGCAAGATAATACTTTTAATTACCTTGGTAACTTAGGAGTATTTCAGCAAATCAATCTCAGTTATGATACTATACCAGGAAGTATTGACAAGCTGAATATGAATATTTTTCTTACTCCCACTGATAAAGTTAGTTTGTCTGGAGAGTTGAATGTAGTTTCAAAATCTACAGGCTTTTTAGGGCCTGCTGTTTTAGGCCGAATGACACATCAAAACCTTTTTGGGGGAACCGAAAAACTGGATGTTTCAATAAATGCAGGATATGAATGGCAGATATTTAACTCTGCAAATAGTGGTCTGGGGTTCAATTCCTATGAATTAGGGATAAAAACTTCACTATCATTTCCTAAAGTTATTGCTCCTTTTGGATTGAATAAAATTACCAATTTTTATATACCAAAAACAATTGTTTCAGCAGGTTTTGATATAATGAATCGTGTACAATATTATAAAATGAACTCCTTCAATGCGTCATATAAATACCAGTGGAAAGGAAATTTGTATAATCAGAGTAACTTTTCACTTCTGGATATAAATTATGTGGATTTGATTGATACAACAGCAGCCTTCAGTGAGATTTATTTAAACAATTCATCAGTTCGTCGCTCCTTCGAAGAACAGTTTATTGTCAGTTTGCGTTATCGGTTCTCATATGACAATTCCATGAATAAGAAAAAAGAACATCAGTTTTTTTCGGAATCGGGATTTGTAGCAGCAGGAAATATATTAGCTCTGGTTGAAAAAAATATTGTGCGTAGCTCCGAAGAAAAACAAGGAACTCTACTTGGGAAAGTATATTCACAATTTTTGAAATTTTCAGAAGATTTCCGATACTATTATAATCCGGGTCGAAAATCAGTAATTGTAAATCGATTTTATGTTGGTTTTGGAATCCCCTACGGTAATTCAACAGTAATGCCCTATGTGGAACAGTTTTTTAGTGGGGGAGCCAATAGCATAAGAGGCTTTACTTCACGTTCTTTGGGCCCTGGAGAATACAGAGGTGATACATTAAGCTATTTTGATCAAACAGGAGATATAAAACTTGAGTATAACTTTGAGTATCGTTTCAGAATTGGACAACGACTTTATGGTGCAACTTTTCTTGATGTTGGCAACATTTGGTTGCATAAAGAAGACCCTTTAAGACCAGGAAGTGGATTCAATGTCAATACTTTTTACAAACAATTTGCATTTGGAACGGGTTTTGGTATTCGCTTTGATATTGACTTTTTTGTTATTCGGTTTGATCTTGGTATACCCTTGCGTAATCCGGGATATGAAAAAGGCAGACAATGGGTATTTACCAATTCAGAATTATTTAAATTGAACGGATTTATTGCTATTGGTTATCCTTTCTAATACAATTTCTGCAATTTTATTATGTAAAACTTGGTAATCCGTAACTGCTATCAGATTTGCTTTTATATACAAAAGTGTTTTTTGGAAATGGTATATTGTTTATTTTTGGTTTAATTCACTCAAAATTAAAACTTAGAAAATGAAAAAAACTACACTCCTTCTAATTGTGTCCTTCATTTTTATTCACCTTGCAAATGCACAAGTAAAAACATATTCTGTTACCAGTGGTGAAATGATTTTTTCATTTACAGATGTAGAATTTACAAATGATTTCATGGATGAATATCCCAGTGCTGAAGTAACAAAAGGAAGATTGCGCTACACTGTATTTTTTCATCTTGGTCAATACTGGCATATCGATTTCACCAATAATATCGGAATTCAAACAGGAATAGGAATGAGGAACATTGGAATGATTTCTGATGAAAAGCTTCCCTTAACAGTTGGCTCTGATGAAGTATTTGATTTTAAAATTGTCAGAAGGCTATATACTGTTGGTATTCCTCTGGGATTTAAAATTGGTGTTTTTGATAAACACCTCTATTTTACCGGGGGTGCAGAATATGAACTTGCTGTTCACTACAAACAAAAATACTGGCAGTCACATTCGCGTTCTGGTTCTAATACAAAAGAGAATGAATGGTTTGGAATTCAGACTCCTACCCGTAGTCCATCGGTTTTGGGAGGATTGCAG
>CAYWBC010000057.1:0-25482 GCA_964456285.1 uncultured Bacteroidales bacterium | reverse complement strand
TTTGGCTATTTTGGACTGAATATAATATAAACCTTGCTTGATATATATACAAGTTATGCTTCATGCGCTAAGAGTCTTTCAAATATAAAATAAAGTGAATGACAATACAGACAATTTTTATGACATTTGGATTGCCATTATTTTTTGGATTTAAATAATAATAAAGGATAGCTAGTATAAAGATGTATATACTAAATTGACGTGATACTAATAAATTCAGAGCTTGTAGCCCGTTTTACTTTTTGTAAAACCTGATAGCGAATCTTACACAATCGTCTACTTTGCATGTACCTTGCTATAGGCTGCAAATAACTATCATAAAAACAATATGCAAGATATAATAGATAGAGTATCAACTATAGAAAACGGTTTTAAACCGATTGAATTTGAAGCGTTGAATGTTTTCAATTCTAACAAAATTGAGGATTCATTAGAAATAGCAATTAAACTATTAGAAAGTGAAATTTATCAGGTTCGCTCTCTTTCTGTATTTTTATTGGGATATATTGCATCAAAAGATTTTTCAGCACTACAGATTCTCAGGACAAAAGTTAGTATGGATAAAAGTTGGCAGGTTCAAGAGATTTTAGCAAAAGGATTTGACCAGTTTTGCAGAGATAAAGGATATGAGAACTCTTTAGCTATTATTAAAGATTGGTTAAACGACACAAATCCCAATGTTTGTCGTGCAGTAACAGAAGGATTACGAATTTGGACAGGTCGTCCATTTTTTAAGACAAATCCAGATATTGCAATTCACTTGATTAGTCAGCATAAATCCAGTGACAGTGAATACTTAAGAAAATCTGTAGGCAATTCTCTCAGGGATATATCTAAAAAAAATAAGGAATTGATAGATAATGAAGTTTCAACATGGAATTTAAATGATAAGAGAATAAATTTCACATATAAATTGGTAATGAAAAATAGAAAATAAACACCAGTTTGCCAGTCACAATATAAAAAACTTGGGTTTTATGAGTAACTTAAACTTTCGACTTCAACTATGCTTAAGTAATAAGGAACCTAGTCTTTACTCCCCACCATTTTATATTGAGGGAACCTTACTTATCTCTTTCAAGATAGACTTTTGAGCAGGTGCCACCGAGAATATTTGCCTGTTCAGGGAGTGAATATTTTTCCAGGTAATCAATCACAAGTCGGAGAGTCTTATGATAGCTCCCGGCAAGAGTACACACCGGCCAATCGCTCCCTATCATCAGGCGGTGGGTGCCAAAACATGAAAATACATGGTTCAGATAAGGGGTGAAATCTCTTACCTGCCAGTTGAGCCAATCGGCCTCAGTTACCATACCGGAAAGCTTACAATACACATTAGAGCGACGTGCAAGCTCTGAAAGATCACTTTTCCAGGGCTCAAGAACCTGTTTGCTAATGTGAGGTTTTGCGATGTGATCCAGCACAAATACTTGTTCAGGAAATGCATCGATCAGATGAGTTGCCCGGGAGAGGTGCTCGGGGAAAATCAGAAGCTCATACACGAGATTATGCTTGGCCAGTGCACCAATTCCCCGAATGAAATCATCGCGAAGCATAAAGTCAATGTCCGGTTCATCATGTATTACATGACGTAAACCTACAAGTTTTGAAAATGCCGTAAACTCCTGTAATTGAGTATTCACCTCATGGGAGCAGAGATCGATCCAACCAACTACTCCCTTGATGAAATCATTATGCTTACTTAGATTTAGCAACCAACGTGTCTCATCAAGCGATTGCCGGGCCTGTACAGCAATGCTGCCCTGAAATTGCATTGCATCTAACTCTGCATACAAATCAGAAGGAAGGAAATCCCTCTTCAAATTACTCATTGATTCATCTATCCAGGGATATTCATCCGGATTATACTGCCAAAAGTGTTGATGGGCATCTATCTTCATACTACTTATTAAAATCCAGCAAGATTTTTAAATGATTTTCAGGATCATTTTCCAGCATTTCAAAGCCTCTCTGAATTTCCTTTGGATCAAGGATATCTGTAATCAAAGCATCAGGTTTCAGAGTCCCTTTCTCCAGATTAGCAATAGTTTCAGCAAATTCACCATGGGAGACACGCGATGCTACAATTTTCGCTTCTTTCCAGATCAATTCCTTAATCAGCAAAGGAGTGGGCTCTGCGCCAAGTCCCAGTACACATACTGTTCCTGCTCCCCGAATACTTTGGATGCAAGCCCTGATGGGATTGGTTCGCTCCGGGATCTCTTCAAAATGACCAATCGCTTCAATAGCGATATCAACTCCTTTATTGTCAGTAATCGATTTGATTTTTGCTACAGGATCCTCATTCCTCGCGTTGATTGTTTGAATGTCCGGGTAATATTTTTTTGCCAGAGCCAGGCGTTTGTCTACAATATCAACCAGAATAACAGTATTCCTGGTCTTTGTTCTTACAGCCTGCAGAATACTCTGGCCTACCTTGCCGGCCCCCCAAATTACTACAGTATCATTTTGTTGGACTTTTGCCCTGTTGCAGGCATGGAAACCTATTGATAACACCTCAATCAAGGCTGCATATTTTGCAGGAATATCCTGCCTAACTTTGTAAAGGGTATGTTCGGGAACATTGATGTATTCTCCAAAACCTCCATTCATATCAACTCCAATAAGTTTTAAGGAAGTGCAGGCCGGGTAATGTTGAATCTTACATGCAGGACAGGTTCCACACCATAATATTGGATCAATGGCTACCTGATCACCTTCATGGAAATTAATGACGTTTTTTCCTACGCTTATTATTACACCGGCAAACTCATGTCCGGGCACAAAAGGGATGGGAGTACGTGGATGAAATTCACCTTTAAATATATGTTGATCGCTTCCGCAAATGCCGGCAAAGCTAACCTTTACAAGGACTTCCGAATCACTAATTTCAGGTTGTGGCATCTGTTTCCATTCAAATTGGCCGTATTCCATTAATACAGCGGCTTGCATTGTTTTCATTCTTGGTGTTTTTTATTTCAACATTGTATTTTTTTCACCATAATTATGGGTAGGTTATAAAATTAGACCCATGAATAATCTTTATTTATGAGCCCCTCAGCTTTCATTTCAGCAAAGAACTCTCCGGGAACATCCGTACTCACTTCGAATACATTCTTTTTAACATTTTCAGGTTTGGACGTGTTTAAGGCAAGCGCTGCAATTCCTGGATACGATCTGCCAAAATGAATGCAGGCATGCGATGGACTAACACTGTGTTTAGAACAAAGTCTAAAAAATCTTTCTCTCCATCTAAATAGATGTGCCATTTTTGGATCCGCAGGATCAACAGGCTTGTAATTAAAATAATTTCCTCCAACCAGAAATCCGGCATTAAAAACAGCTGAATTTATTACAGTTACACCTTTTCCGACCATTTTGCCAATAAAATCCAGTAGTTCCTTTTGATGATCATAGATGGTGAGGCTGTTTGCAATCATTATCCAGTCAAAGTTTACATCAACAGAGAGTTCCCTTATTATTTTCCAATTCTTGGCTCCAATTCCAAGAGCTTTCACTTTACCTTCAGCTTTTAATTTTGTAAGTGCAGCATAGGCTCCCACAAGTTCTGCATATCGCCTGTCCCTTTCTTTAGCATTGTTTGATCCTGCAATATACTCATCAGGGTCATGAATAGATAGCAGGCCGGGAATGTATTTTCCTCCCAACAATTTGTTTCCCTGTTCCCAGCATTTAAGGATACCTTCATAGCTAATATCCTGGACCGCATCGTGCTTCAGGTTGAACCATACACCTGATTCAAAGGTGGGATCACTACCGGTAAGCGGAGTTTGAAGCCAACCTAGTTTATTGCTGATTATAACATCCTGCTTTGGAATTTCCAATCTCTCTAAACATTGACCCAATACCTCAAGCGCCATTCCTGCTCCGTATTTTCCGGCACTATCAAATACAACTGGCCTTCCCGGGAGAGAATTGAAGCATTCTTTAACAATTCTCAATTTTATATCTTCATCCAGTGCCGAATATAAATTACCCAATGCACTTGTGCCAAAAATAATTTGGGGCAGCTCAATACCGGATTCACCTAACTTTATGAACTTCATAAGGGAAAAAATTAATTCTGAAGTAAATTTAATTTTATCAGGGCAATACAATATTAATTTAATCAATTTATTTTTTCAGGTGTTGTTAATTAAGACTAGATTAAGATCAATAACACCTTCATTTTGTTTTTTGATGCAAGAAAACATCGAAGATATTAAGACATACAACAATTTATAGCATATTATTTCTTAAACAGAATATGAAACACGCCGCTAAATCCTCCCGAGAAAATTGGGACAGGCTCTCTTATGAGGGAACTTTGTTTTATGCAAAAGGACACTTTCCCTCTTAAGAGAGTAATTTCCTAGATGTTGGTAAGAGGTAAAATCCAAAAATAATGTGAACATAGGAAAAGCCCTGTCCGCGTGCCGCCATAGCTTTAGCGGAGGCGCAAAGGGCCATATATCATTAGCCCCCGGTGTTAACCAAGGGTACAGGAAGCATACATTGTTGTGGCGCAACTAGCTGCTATCTTCAGGATAGCGAGATTTTATGCGCCATGCGACCCATGTTTATTTGTGGAGTGGTTGACAAGGTATGTATATACTGTCGCATACAATGCCCTGTCCCGATTTATGTCAGCAGATGCGACAAAAAACATGAGTTCCCTTATTCCCCTGTTTTAAAACGGGGCTTATAAATTTACGATCCTCCGGACCTAAGCTGAAAAAAAATTGCATCAACTAACAATCTATTATCTCACAAATATGCCTTTATCTAGGAAATTACTCTCGCATGAAGGTTGGAATCTCCATCAAATCCTGGCAATTTGTGAACCATTCAGAATAAACAATACAGTAATATAGGAATTCAAGGTGAGTAAGGATATTTCACACAAATAGTATAATTAGCTTTTCTGAATATTTATTCTATTTAGATCCTGATGCGCTTTCTGCCAGGTATGATTTAATATCCCGGCTACATGAGGCATTTTATATCATAACAAATGCCTCCGAAGTTGAATCAAATGCTTTTGAAATCAATTCTAATGCCTCTGAAGTTGAATCAAATGCTTTTGAAATCAATTCTAATGCCTCTGAAGTTGAATCAAATGCTTTTGAAATCAATTCTAATGCCTCTGAAATTGAATCTGATGCTTCTGAAATGAAACCAAATGTTATAAATATGCAAAAAGAAGCTTCCGACATTGCAAATGAGGGTTATGAAATTAAAAAAGAAGGTTCTGATATTGCAAATGATGCTTTTGAATTTTCAAAAAAAGCTTTTGATATTGAATCTGAAGATATAAATATTTCACATGACCTTGTTCAGGTCAATTCTAAGGCAAGTGTTATAGAAATTATTCTTAACTTTCTCATATTTGTAAATGAATTTTAATAGTATTAAAGATAAAAAGAAATAGAGCATTAATACTATATATTTACAATTGCAGGTTTAAAAAACAACAGACATATTTCTTTAATCAATAAATACGTATTATTTAAATAAGCAATAGAAATGAAGTTTATCAATGAAAAATTTTATACCCTACTTACAATTATTATTTGTGGCTGTTTAATATCAGAGGCGCAAGTACCAGAAAAAATCGAAGCCTTTATCACACCTTTTGGTGAATTTAATTTTACCCGTCCGGAGTTTCCTGATACCTCCATAAATATAATAGACTATGGTGCAAAAGAAGGGGGCGAAGTTATGAATACTGAAGCCATTAATAATGCCATTCGCAGACTATCGGCATCAGGAGGTGGCAGGATAATTATACCAGCAGGTAAATGGCTAACAGGACCTATAGTTTTGCTAAGCAATATAAACCTGCATTTAGAAGAAGGGGCTGAATTGTTATTCAGTCAAAATTTCTCAGATTATTTACCCGCTGTATTAACAAATTTCGAAGGAACGGAGGTATATTCTTATTCTCCATTTATATATTCATTTAAACAGGAAAATATTGCTATTACAGGAAAAGGAGTGCTTAACGGACAAGCTAAACCCTGGTGGGAATATCGTAAGAATAAAGCATTTGGCAATAATAGATTGCGGAAAATGAATGAAAATGAAGTACCTGTTAATGAAAGACGCTTTGATAACCTGGATAATTATTTGCCTCCGGTATTTTTTGGACCATTGTATTGCAAAAACATCTTACTTGAAGGTGTGAAATTTATGTATGGTGCTTTTTGGACCATAAATCCCAGTTTCTGCGAAAATCTTATTGTAAGGGATATAAATGTATTAACCAATGGCGAATATGGACATACTCCTAATGGGGATGGAATTAATCCGAATTCATGCTCAAATGTTCTTATTGAATACAATACCCTGGATACAGGTGACGATTGTATCACAATTAAATCAGGACGCAATAAAGACGGTAGAAAAATCGGTATGCCTTGTAAAAATATTTTAATACGCCATAATATAGGACTGCAAGGGCATGGCGGAATAGTAATCGGAAGTGAAATGTCAGGAGGAGTAGAGAACATATATGCCCATGATTGCGAGTTTTATGGGACAGACAGGATTGTAAGACTAAAAACAGGCAGGGGAAGGGGAGCTTATATTAAAAACTGTTGGTTTAAAGATTTAAAAGCTGATACCATTGAAAGAGAAGCTATTCGAATAAATATGCTGTATGGTGAGTACATCAATCGCCTACCAGTTAAAAATGTTGATGAAGGAACACCATTCATTGCGAATATACATATTGAAAACATTAGCTGCAATTATGCCAGAACAAATATTATTTCAATACTTGGTATACCTGAAATGCCTATACAAAATGTTTCCATTAAAAACGTTCAACTTTTCGGAAATAAAGGAATTGAAATATCTGATGCAAAAGCAATTCAACTTGACAATATTTTGGTGGGCAACCAAACCGGATCACTTGCTACTATTTCCTACAGCGATAGCATAACTATTAGCAACATAAATATTAAAAGTACTGATGCTAATGAAGTACCCTTCATTTTTAATGATGTATCAAATTCGAGCTTGCAAAATCTTGAGTCTGACATTTCGGGGAGATTGGTAAAAATTACAGGCAATTCAAAAAACATACAGCTTGATAATCTGCCTGAGAATAGAATTATTAATGAGACCTTAAGGAAGTAAATAAGCACTATATTTAGTATTAAAGAAAAGTAATTATTCTATTATGAAACTTAAATATCTTTTACTTCTAATAGCCGTATGCGCAACAATTTCATGTTCTCAAAACTCAGGAAAATCTGATAGTCAAAAGCCCAATATTATTTTTATTATGGCCGACGATTTGGGCTACGGTGATTTGGGTTGTTATGGACAACAATTAATTACAACCCCGAACATTGACTCCTTGGCAATTCAGGGAATGAAGTTTACACAATGTTATTCCGGGTCGGCCGTATGTGCTCCTGCACGTAGTGTGTTAATGACCGGGATGCATACAGGACATACAACCGTACGGGGAAATTTTGGCAAAGGAGGTGTAATTGGTCTGGGTGGAGGAGAAGGCAGAGTACCCTTGAAAGAAGAGGATGTAACCATCGCCCAGGTACTTAAAAAAGCAGGGTATAAAACGGCAATGGTTGGAAAATGGGGGCTGGGTGAACCAAATACTAGTGGCGAACCAAATCGTAAGGGATTTGATGAGTTTTATGGTTTTCTTAACCAGAGAAGGGCTCATACATATTTTCCGGAATACATTTGGAAAGACACTGTGAAAGTCGAATTGCCCGGAAACAAGAACGGGCAAAAAATGGAATATACACACGAAATGTTTGCAGACTATGCAGTAGATTTTATTCAACGAAATAAAAACAATCCTTTTTTTCTATACCTTCCTTTTTGTATTCCTCATGACGACTACGAAGTGCCTGATAATGGCATTTACGACGGAGAAGCCTGGAGTAAAGATTTAAAGGCTTATGCTTCAATGATTGGCCGGCTGGACAATACCGTTGGACGTATTTTAAAAACATTAAAAGAAATGGGTATTGATAACAATACCATTGTATTTTTTACTTCAGATAACGGGGCAACAAATATTTCAGATGAATGGAAAATATTTAAAAGCAATGCTTTTTTGAAAGATGGAAAACGCAATCCGTATGAAGGGGGAATACGTGTCCCCATGATTGTTCGATATCCCGAAAAAGTGAATGCCGGGCAAACAAATGATGCTGTATGGTATTTTGCAGATGTTATGCCTACACTGGCTGAAATAGCAAATGTCTCGTCTCCGGAAAACATTGATGGAATTAGCATATATCCGACAATAATAGGGAATAAGCAAGATTTTGGCCATAGGTACCTTTATTGGGAATTTTATGAAGGAAACGGATGGCGTGCAGTTCGCTTTGGCAATTGGAAAGCTATTCAGCAAGGAATGAAGAAAGAAGTGCATCAGGACATTGAACTTTACGATTTGAGTCGGGATATCGGAGAAACGAACAATATAGCTGACCAATATCCCGAAATAATATTGAAAGCAGAGAAGATGTTTGAAGAATCACACACACCTTCTCAGCACTATTTATGGGAATAAATGTTTCTGATAAATTCACAGACCTCAATCAGTGCTTCTCCCCTTCTGGCAAGAGAGCACTGAATAAAACATGAAGGCAATTCAAGGTATCTGAGTCCGTTTCAGATAATTCAGGTTTCGAACACTCGAAGGTTTCACCCGGAGTTACCAATGTTACACCCTTATAGGGTGTTTTTTCATCAAACAAAATGCTGATCATATGTAGAAAGCGCTCCCTTTCCATTTTTGGAGAGGGTGGGGTGAGGTACTACCGGAAGCAATACCGTGACAGGGTATGTTTAATCGCCAACCAAACATAGTGTCTCCGAGAATTAATTATTGGTATAATTGACATCAATTATTTTGAATTATCAGTTTCTGAGTATAAACGTTTTTACTGTTATCTGTTACTCTTATAAAATAAATACCGGATATTAAATTATGGTCATTGATGGTATGAATTCCTTTTTCAGCCTTTGTATGATAAACCAATCGTCCAAACATATTAAATATCTCAATGTTTGAGTTTCCATTTGGATTCAAGTACATTCGCCGCTTTTGAGGAAATGCCAATAGAAAAAAACAAGAAAAAAGAAAAAGTAAAAAGTATTGAATTTTTCATTCTTAGCGATTAAAGAATTTTAGATTTATAAGTTATGATGCAGCAAAGTTACAGAATAATATATGTTTTTAACCAGACTCTTTAACCTATAACATACCCGTCTTCTCACAAGCTAATAATTGAAGCGGAGGAATCATTGATTTTAAGAAAATGATAATAAGTAGCATAAAATATTGTTGACAGCGTTTTTAAGATTCCTGAAATTCTGATATTGAAAATTTCTTGAAATAAAATCATAGAAGAAAGCAGGAAATCTTTGGTAAATCCTTGTATTTATGTTAAATTAATTTTTGTTTTACATTAAAAACAGACCTTTTTTGATAGTACTTTATAACTAAGCAATGTCTTAGTTATTTATGCAATTAGCGCGTAATTCAAATCGTCAAAAAATAATTTAAAAATGAAAAAAATAATATTCGCAGGCATTTTTCTTTTGAGTTTATTCAAGCTCGAGGCACAAGACTATTATATGACAGCCCCTGAGGGTTTTGGAGCCGGAACAACCGGAGGTGGAGGGGAAACTCCTGTTACTGTAACAACCCTCAATGATTTAAGGACACAAATTGCGGCATCATCTGCTGCAGTAATTCTGGTTTCAGGAACAATAACAATTCCTGATGGGGGATATATCAATGAAGTAGTAACAAACAAAACAATTATTGGATTGCCCGGTGCCAGGCTTGTCAATAATACCCAGACACAATCCGGATCAGGTATCCTCTACCTGGAGGATGGATCAAATAATGTAATAATCAGGAATCTTATTTTTGAAGGTGCCGGAGCATATGATACGGATGGCCGCGATAATCTTACTGCTGATGGCTGTACTAATCTTTGGGTGGACCATTGTGAATTTCAGGATGGAGTAGATGGCAATTATGATAATAAAGGCAATACTGACAATGTAAGCATTTCATGGTGCAAATTTACCTATTTGAAACCCCCAACACCTGGTGGTCCGGGAGGTTCGGACGACCATAGATTTACCAATCTTGTTGGTTCAAACGCATCTGATGCCCCTGCCGATGGACATTACAGTATAACTTTTCAAAATTGTTACTGGGCAGACGGATGCAGGGAAAGAATGCCCCGTGCAAGAAACGGAGAACTTCATATATTAAATTGCTATTACAATACTAATGTTTCCGGTTCTCTGGCTTTAGGTTTGGGAGGAGGAACAAATAATCTTAGCTGTTATGTTGAAAATACTGACTTTGCCAAAATAGGTAGTGTTTATAAAAACTATAGTGGAGATGGTGGAACGGTTTCTCTCACATTCATAGATTGTCTTAAAGGAGTGTCTGATATTGGAACCGTTACTAAGCCATCATATACTTATACAGTACTTCCTGTTGACGAAGTAGCTGCTTATATACCGAATCCATTATGTGGCGCAGGTGCAACTCTTCAGGTTTCTGCCGATGGTGAAATATCTTCAATCTGTGATAGTACAGTTATGTATAACTTAACAACTGTAACAACAGGAACCGGGGAAGGTAGCATTGAGTTAGTGCCAGAAGGTGGATTATATCAGCCAGGAACAATAGTATCCTTAACAGCTACTGCTAATACCGGAAGTTTATTTTCAGGCTGGAGCGAAGGAGCAACAGGAACAAACAATCCAACTATTGTAACATTGATTTCAGACACATCTGTTACAGCTGAATTTGAAGTGAATACAGGTATCCCGGGAACTATTGCAGAAAATGTTAAATGTTACCCAACAGTGATTGACAGAACACTCAATATTGACTTTTCTGATGCTGGTGCAGGTAAGGCAAATATTGATATATATTCTGTAAACGGACGCAAAGTGTTTTCACTTTCGAAAAGCATTATTACTGACGAAATAATAGAACTTAACTTAAATACATTATCGAAAGGTATGTATTTCTGTACTATTCAAATAAACAATATTGCTATCACACAGAAATTGATAAAAAAATAATGAGTAAAGAAAATTAAATTAAAAAAGGGCTGTCAATAAATTTGACAGCCCTGTTATTATCTGGGAATGTGTAATATAAATTATAAAATCAATTAGTTAATTTTTACATATTTTTCCTCTCAAAATATCATCTTCCGTCACTATTTCATAGATATAATTTGCAGCAGCATAATTTGAAAGATCAATATTAAGAGTAGTGGATCCGGCAGACAAGTAATCTGAATTTAAAGTTTCCATTAATCTACCTGAAATGTCATAGATATTGACTCTAACATTTCCGGAAACTGGTGATGTTAGGGAAATGTTAACCATTCCGCTTGTTGGATTAGGCCAAACATTCAAATTATAACTTTCCAGGTCGTTAACACCTGATACATAATCTTTCGTTACCCATTTCAATGAATTTACAACCAATGCATTAAATTCATTTGTTGCAAAATCACCTAAACCGCTGGAAATTGCGCCAATAATTACCATTCTTGGCAATACCGCAGAAGCATCACTAATTAAAGTTGAACCTTCAGGAATGGCCCACATTGTTGGAAATTCTGCCATCACATCCTGAGCATTTTGGGGCCAAGGGTATAGCATCAGGAATATTCTCATTGAGTTTAGAGCCTGTTACACCTATTTGATTATCTACAGCTATATCTACAGTAGACCAAACCAGGTTATAATTTGTAGCGTAGTTACTGGAAATCCAATTGTCTGCATCATACATAATCATTGTAGTTACATCAGAGGTTACATCAGTACTGCTTAGTTGTTTAAAATGATTATCATTATCTGTAATAAAACCCCATCTGTCAGACCTGACAGCCCATCCTTCAGTAGTAACACAAGGTATAGGGAAACCTGCAGTTTTGAAATTTACAACACTTCCTGAGCCAACCACTTCAGAAATAAAAATAGCATCATAGGCATCATAAGTTGCAGCAACATCGTAAGGAGCAACTTTAAAGTCAGCCTCCGTGACAAAAGTTACCGTATAACCTTGAGGATCCAGGTATTCAATCAATTTAGTATCAACAGGATCGTCGGTAATACCAACATAAAGTAGTTTATTTTGTGCAAATGCAGCATTACAAAAAATAAAAGCCGTTAGAATGAGTGTGATTTTGTAAAAAGTTTTCATAATAGTTAGTTTTAGATTATAACTAGTGGAAATAAAATATTTTATATAATTGTTGATGGCTTTTATGACATTTTCTATATAATAAATGACTACTTAATGCCATTGCATAATGATTAACGCCAATTTATTTGACTGTTTATTCACTTATAATTTTGCATCGAAAACTGCTGTAATGCATTTCTCTGCGCTTGTTGTATAATTCTTCTACGTCTCCCTAAGCATCGGGACTGCGGCGGACAAAGGAGAAGGGCTTGCTTATTTTGAAACCTGGTGCAACACGCTTTTTGCAAAGCTTAGCGAAAGGGAAATATCCAATTCCTAATGGCTGATTATTTGTTTAATTCTCCCTACCTTGCCAGGAAATTAATGAAATAAAAATGACCTATACAACCTGGACGAGCATTATAATAATAGTTTTTATCTCAGGAATTATCAAAGGAACCACAGGTTTCGGTTTCGCACTTTTTTCGATTCCCCTGCTTGTCCATTTTATTCCCATCAAGAATCTTATACCGCTGGTGATGCTTTTTAACCTGATTTCTTCGCTGCAGATCGTTCTGCAAACCCCAAAGTTAAAGATAAATAAAGGTATTATTTTGCTCTCTTCTACAGGAATTGTAGGTGTGCTTTTGGGCAGCATTGTACTGAAATACACTCCCGATATTTGGTTGGAAATGTTTATCGCTCTTATCTTGATAGCCCTATCAATTTTATTTCTTACTGGCTACCGGTTTAAAATCAGGAAAGTAAAGAGGGGAAACGCCCTGGCTGGTTTTATCAGTGGATTTATCGGTGGCAGTACTTCAGTGAACGGTCCGCCACTTGCATTATTCCTAACTTCGCTCAGGCTTGATACATTGCATTTCAGGTTTACTTTTTCCTGGTTTAGTATAATTACTGCGTCTGTCGCTATCCTTGATTATCTGAAAATAGGTCTTATAAAGTCCAATACATTGATCATTTTTTTAATTAGCCTTCCGGTACTTTTTGTTAGCATTTGGCTCGGGAAATTAATCAGCACCAGGATTTCACAACATCGATTCTACCAGGGTGCTATCATATTAAGCCTATTGGCCGGTTTGTTTATGCTATTCACATGCATACAAGGCTGTATTCGATTATTTTAATCAACACAAATGCCCTTTCTAAATTATTTATTGCATTACTTTCTATTGTATTTTTACATTTGATAATTAAGTTTTAAAATATTTTAAAAATTAATACCATGATAAAGGAACAAAAATGGAACAAAATAACTGTAATTATCATAACAGTGTTATTGTTAATTTCAGTAGGCTTAAATACTTTATTAATTATGAAAAGGACAGACACATTTCCGTCCAAAAGAATCTTAATGAAAGATGCGAAAAGCCTGCATATTAAGCTTACAAAAACTCTGTCAGAGCTTCATAAGTATGAAGGAATATCAAAAAATATAGATAAGATCATTGAAAAAGCAGATGCTAAATTGGCAGAGAAAGAAAAGCAAATAAGCAAACTGTTACGAGATAAGAATAGAACTACAGAAGAAAATATGCGTCTTCAGACAGAAATTGACTCTTTACAATCTGAATATTTAACTACAATTGATTCTTTATTGGTTGAAAGACAAAAAAATCATGCAATTAATAGCAGGCTTGAGAATATGAATGAAATGGTGAATGATTTAAGAAAACAACTTGGTTATTCAAAAGAGCTTATATCAGAAAATTTTAGGGTTGAACCACAAAAATCGAATAAACTGGCTTTGAAACAAAGCACATCTCTCGCAAAAAGGGCAAGTGAATTAAAAATTTGCTATGATATCATACAAAATAAAGCTGCACGCAGCGGACCCTATGATGTTTATATTGTTATTACTTCTCCGGATGGAGAAGTATTAAAAAATAACAGTATGACTGACGATGAGCTATTCACACATCCGGAATACAATAAGAAGGCTAAATATTCTCAAAAAGAAAGTATCCAGTATCAAAACCAAAAGGTGAGTTTTTGTCATAGTTTTATTCCTGAAAATGAACTTAGTCCGGGCCTATATGTTGCCGAACTTTTCACAAGTGATAATAAGCTTGGAATGGTTACTTTCACTCTAAGA
Source organism: uncultured Bacteroidales bacterium (assembly GCA_964456285.1). Taxonomy (GTDB): domain Bacteria; phylum Bacteroidota; class Bacteroidia; order Bacteroidales; family UBA10428; genus UBA10428. The sequence continues at coordinate 11,146 of CAYWBC010000057.1, read as the reverse complement.
TAAGTTTATTTTTTACGCATTTACTGATCTGTATACAAATAGCAATTTACTCATCGCAAAGCAGATATTTTTATTATTAACGCCTTATAAAAGAATCTAATTTAGATGCTTGTTCAGGGATTGTTATTGCTATTTGGATTTGCTTTACTAAATAAAGACTGATTAAATTTCTTTCCTTTCCTGGAAATACTGAGAACAGAAAAATATATTGATTTTTCTGCAGTTTAAATACAACTGTATGCTTCCTTAATTATTATTTCGTTTGTACATGAAAATCATACAATTGATTACACTAAATTTACACTTATAAACTTCTGGACTCTAATAACAATTTAAAATGAAAAGATTCTTTTCATCACCTTCATTTCAGTGTCAGTCTATTCTTCTCAAATTCTTGACTGCTTAGCGAAACAATTTCCAATATATCCTTAGTTATAAACCATTAACTAAAATTTAAGAAAGCTAATATGGATAACTTATTAGATGGCGTAAAATCAGCAGAAATAAAAATTAGCAGGGAAGTTCAAAACCTGAGTGATCTAGTTAAGGATAAGAATTATTCCATTATCGACAGACTGGAAGCATTCGAAGACATTATAAGCCTGGAGGTAGGGGATACTCCTCTGAACCGTGTCCGTAACCTGGAAAGGGAATTAAACATTCGCCAATTGTACATTAAATACGAAGGCGAAAATCCTACCGGAACTCAAAAGGACAGGATAGCCTTTGCACAGATACTGGATGCATTGCGACGTGAGTTTGATGTAATTTCACTTGCCACCTGCGGCAATTACGGAGTGGCAGTAGCGTATGCTTCTCATCTTGCCGGGTTGATCTGTAAAATATTTATTCCTGAATCCTATCATACTGAACGTATAAAAGAGATGGAAAACCTGAATGCTGAAATAATAAGGCTACCTGGATCATACGAAGATACCGTTTCTGAATCGACACAGCTTGCTAGTAAAAATGAATGGTATGATGCCAATCCGGGAGGTACTAATACTTCATTGCAAATTGCAGCCTATGCTGAGATTGCCAATGAAATTTACGATCAAATGCGTGATGCCCCAAAATACATCTCCGCACCAGTGTCTAATGGTACTTTACTGGCTGGCATATATCGTGGTTTCATAAGTTTGCACAAGAGGGGGAAAACTTCTCGGGTACCCATTTTTATAGCCGGCTCAACAGCCTTCAAAAATCCAATTATTGTCTCTTTCAAAGCAGGATTGGATTATTGCAAAGACATTAATCCTGAAGCAATTAAGGAATCACCAATAAACGAACCTCTTATAAACTGGCATAGTTTTGACGGTGATGAAGCCCTTTATGCCCTGCGTCAGACAAATGGACAGGCTTTTCATGTCAGTGACAAAAAAATGCGTGAAATGAGTACTTTTCTTCACAGGAAGGAAGGATACAGAATTTTACCTGCATCTACAGCAGGATTATGTGGCTTTCTGGAATTAAGCAAACAAAGTGAAATGGTAAATGATAGATACGTCGCTATATTAACAGGAAAATATTAATATTATGAAAGAAACAATTGATGGAATGGCTTTGGTTTATGCAGGTGATGCATTCAATACGCCAAATGGAAAAACAGCCCATGGTTTGGTACGTTTTACCGAACGATATGATATTGTTGGAGTAATTGATCATAACTATGCAGGAAAAGATGCCGGTATGGTGTTGGACCGGAAAATATACAACATACCAATTTTTAAAGATATTATCGATGCTATGACACAACTCAGTTCTGAGCGGGTACCAAAAACTTTGGTAATCGGACTTGCTCCTGATGGAGGTCGCTTGCCTCTGGCGGCAAAAGATGCAATCAAACAAGCTTTGAAACTTGGTTTGAACGTGGATTGCGGACTCCATGATTTTCTCTCCAAAGATGAAGTTATAATGGAAATTGCCCATGCAAAGAACTGCAGGGTGCGTGATATCAGAAAAACTCCTGTTCGGAGTGAACTTCATTTCTTCACAGGAAAAATTGAAGAAGTAAATTGTTTGAAAATTGCTCTTCTGGGAGCCGATTCTGCTATCGGGAAAAGAACAACAGCCTGGATTCTTGTTCATGCATTCAGAAATATGGGATTAAAGGCAGAAATGGTTGGAACAGGTCAGACAGCATGGATGCAGGGAGCTAAATATTCAATGATCTTAGACAGTTGCATCAATGATTTTGTTTCAGGAGAGATTGAGCACGCTATTCATGAGGCCTGGAAGAATGAATCGCCTGACCTAATTGTTATAGAAGGCCAGGGAAGCTTGATGAATCCTGCCTATCCGGGTGGTTTCGAAATTCTGGCCGCAGGTCGCCCTGATTTCGTAATCTTTCAACATGCACCAAAACGTAAGGAATATGACGGTTTTCCCGGGTACAAATTGCATTCATTGAAAGAACAAATCAATGCGATTGAAACCATCTCAGACAAAAAGGTGATTGCTGTAACCGTAAATCATGAAGAAATGACAAGGGAGGAAATTTTGCCAGCTTGCCGGAAAATCACAAAAGAAACCGGCCTTCCCGCCTTTGATGTGCTGGAATATGGTGCTGAAGAGCTTGCTAACTTATTAAAATCTCTTGTGAAGTGACTGCCTTAGATTCTTTTGTGGTACTGAAAAAACTTTCAGTAAATAAGATTTACATTGAGCCAAGGAAAGTTAAGGCAGATTATTGCATTGAAAAATTCACAGGCGAAAAAGAATCAATGGAATTAATCTACTCATACGAGCAAGCATATTTCGACAAAAAGAACCCGGTTGATGTAAATTTGGCTTCCATGATGCTTGCTCAGGTGGCACTGAATTACGGTTTGTTTTTTGAAACTGTAGAATTAGATGGCCTCTATGACTCTGTCGACAAAAAGTTTCTTTCAGACATGATGGAAAATACTTCACGCGAAATAGTTACGAATAAACTTTTAATAAAAAATGAATTTTTAAAACCTCCATTTCATGAATTGAAACTGGAGAAAAAACTTCGTTATACAAGTGCAAAGCTTGTCTTTTCAAACACAGATTTTCAGGAATTGGCATTGACATCAAAAAGCGAAGAATCAGATAATAGCAAGTACGCTATTTTAAGTAGTGGAGGAAAAGACAGCTTACTCACTTATGGACTCATCAAAGAAATTGCAGATCCCTACCCGGTTTTCATTAATGAAGCCGGAAGACACTGGTTTACAGCTGTGAACGCATACAGGTATTTTAAAGAAACTGAACCAAACACTGAAAAACCCTGGTGTAACAGTGACCGCATATTCAATTGGATGTTAAAACACTTCCCGTTCATTAAAGAAAATCATGCATCTATCAGGTCTGATATTTATCCGGTTCGTTTATGGACTGTAGCTGTATTCTTATTTGGTGTGCTTCCCATTGTCAGGAAGAAAGGTATTGGAAATATACTAATTGGTGACGAATATGATACAACCATGATAAGCACCACTCAAGGTATAAAACACTACCAGGGATTATACGATCAAAGCAAATATTTTGATAATTCACTTACTCGCTACTATAGAAGCAAAGGATGGAGAATAAATCAATTTTCTTTGCTCAGAAGTTTATCAGAACTGCTTATCATGAAGATTCTGACCAAACGATATCCCGAACTGCAAAAACATCAAATCTCTTGTCATGCAGCACACGAAGAAAATGGCAGAATGAGTCCTTGTGGAAAGTGTGAAAAATGCAGAAGAATAGTTGGCATGTTGCGTGTTCTTGATGAAAATCCGGAAAATTGCGGGTATTCCAAAAACCAGATTGATTACGGATTGCAAGCACTTGAGAGTCATGCAGTGAAACAGATTGGAAGTGATGTTGCCCATTTGTATCATTTGCTCCTAAATGGAAAACACATTAGGAAGAATGAATTCACACTAAAACTGGCAAAAAAGCATAGCGAGATTACTAAACTTCGTTTCGATAACGTTAGAAGCAATCTGGAAGATATGCCGAAGTATATTCGGAAAGCCTTATTCAATATATTAAATAAATATTCAGACGGAGCAGTGATAAGGAATAATAGCCAATGGTCAGATTTCCAAATGGATGAAAAATTTATTAATAAAGCAAATTATAGATGCGATGAAAAATAAGTCAAAATATCCTGATTATATGTGGGCTACTTTAAAATGGCCTGAAATTACTGAACGACTAAAAATTGTTGACACAGCCATCTTGCCCTGTGGAGCAATCGAACAACACGGTCCGCACCTGCCATTGGATGTTGATTATTTCGATGCCAATTACATGGCAATTAAAGTAGCCGAAGCTTGCAATGATCCTAAACCCTTTGTGCTGCCTCCAATTCCCTATGGCGTTTCATACCACCATAGTGAATTCAGAGGAACCATTAGTATTACGAATAATGCTTTATCTGCCTTTGTGTATGATATTGGTATGAGCATGGCTCATAATGGCATCAAAAAACTCGTGATACTTAACGGGCATGGTGATAATGAACCCACCTTGAATTATGCAGCACAGATGATAAATCGCGATGCAAAGATATTTGTGAGCGTTGACACCGGAGAAACAAGTGATATTGATCTTTACAACCTGATTGATACCAAAAACGATGTTCATGCGGGCGAAATTGAAACGAGTACCACTTTGGCATTAAGACCCGAATTGGTAGACATGAGCAAAGCAGTAGATGAAACCCTGGATCTCGACAATGAATATCTTGACTTCACTTCCGTTCGGGGAGTAAACTGGTATGTTCACACAAAATCCTTATCAAAAACCGGAATAATGGGAAATGCTACTTTGGGTACAGCAGCAAAAGGAGAAAAAATGTGGGAAATTATGATCCGTAAAATGGCAGATTTTGTGGAAACCATTAAAAATACTCCTTTTGAGAAGCTATTTCAAAACAGATATTAGAATGAAAATTACCTCAGTTGAATACTTCAGGTTGGATATGCCACTGGCTATGCCTTACACCACTGCATATGAGACGGTGGATCATGCCACAAACATTATCCTGAAATTAAACACCGATAAAGGCATTACAGGATGGGGATGTGCTGCTCCTGATAAAAATGTTACCGGTGAAACTCCTGAAGAGGTGATCAACAATATCAATTCTGTTCTCATCGGACTACTCAAGGATCAGTCACCTTTTCAGATAGCAAGGATAAATCATTCGCTAAAACAGTTATTGCCTGCTGCTTCATCTACAATGGCTATGGTAGATATAGCACTTTATGATATTCTTGCACGAAAAGCAAAATTGCCTCTTTATCAATTACTGGGAGGGTATAAAAATGAAATAGCTACAAGCGTTACCATTGGAATACTGCCTCTCAAAGAAACCCTTGATCAGGCAAACTATTATTTTAAAAAAGGTTTAAAGATTCTCAAGTTGAAAGGGGGCTTAAACCTAATGGAGGATGTAGAAAAAATTCTAAAACTCCGGGAAAAATATGGCAAAGAATTTTCACTTCGTTTTGATGCTAACCAGGGATATTCTGTTGATGAAGCCGTTCAATTAATTGAGCTAACGAATACTGCAAATATCGAAATCCTGGAGCAGCCAACAAATCAACAAAAAGAAGAAAGGCTGGGGCAGGTGACCCAAAAAATTGATATTCCGGTAATGGCTGATGAAAGCATAAAAACTTTAAAAGATGCATTCAGACTGGCTAGTAATGATTTAATTGACATGGTTAACATCAAATTAATGAAAGTGGGAGGAATACTCGAGTCTGAGCATATTAATTCGGTAGCAAAAGCTGCAGGTTTGGAGGTGATGGTTGGTTGTATTGATGAGTGTGCTCTAGGTATTTCAGCCGGGCTACATTTTGCCCTGAGTAGGCCAAACATTGAATATGCCGACCTGGATGGACACCTGGACTTGCTTGAAGATCCATTTATAGATTTGTTCAGGTTGGAAAACGGGATACTCTACCCTTCAAATTATGATGGACTAGGAAAGATCAGAATATAGTTTTTAATAAATTCTCCTTAAAAATTGAAAATAGCAAGCCTGTTGACATAATGAGGTATCATTACAAAAGAAATAAATTGTTACACTATGGAAGAAACGATTATTTGGCTGAGATTAAACTCTGATAAACTTGCCAGATTTTCATGTTCGTCTATATGTAAGAAAAACTGCCCCTTCAGAGCAAACAAGGATTTATTGATACACACTAGTTGATTATATGAAATGAGTATTATGAATCAAAATGAAATATACTGGAAATCGGGTAGAAATGGTCCAATCGTGGCAACTGCAATACATAACGGACATTTGCTACGAAAGGAAGTAGCTGAAATAATTGCTCTCAGTGATGATACACGGCTGAGAGAAGAGGATCCTTTTACAGCAGAGTGGACAGTCATTGGAAATACCCAATTTGTTGGTTTGCAATCGCGTTTTGAGGTAGATCTAAACCGCCCCCGGGAAAAAGCTGTTTACCAAAAACCGGAAGATGCCTGGGGATTGAAAGTATGGAAAGAAGAGCCTTCCCTGGAATTTATTTCTCGATCACTGGCAGAATACGATTCTTTTTACAAGGAAGTATACAATACTTTTACTGATTTAGGAAAGCAATTTGGACATTTTGTAATTTATGATTTGCATTCCTATAACCATATGAGGGGAGGACCTGATATGTCTCCCGATGATCCTTTAGCAAATCCTGAAGTCAATATTGGTACAGGAACTATGGATCGGTCAAAATGGGCTCATCTCATTGATCGTTTTATTTCTGATCTGAGCAACTTTAATTACAACAACAGAAAACTGGATGTTCGCGAAAATATTAAATTCAAGGGAGGGCAATTCTCAAAATGGATCCACCAAACTTTTCCGGATTCAGCATGTTCTATATCTATTGAGTTTAAAAAGTTTTTCATGGATGAATGGACTGGTAAACCAGATCTGCAACAATTGAAAGAAATTGGTCTCGCATTAAGATCAACTATACCTGGAGTATTGGAAGAATTAAAAAAACTAAAGATAAAGTGATAAAGGGAGATAGTAAAAATACCATTTCAAATCGATTCATTGAAGCTGTCTGCAAGAGGTTAGCCGACAATAAGCAGGTTCGTCGTTCTCTTCCGGTTTGGGGTCGTGTGCACATCGACAGGCAACTGCCATTCCTTTGTATCTACCGGCAACGAAAAGATACTGGACATTCTTTGTCCGATGGACTGATCACAGGAGAGGCATCCTATTTAACAGCAAAAGAGAACAGATTGCAGAACAAGCAATTATCATTACTTGTTAAAAGTATTGCTGAAACATTAAAAAACAATTTTGGGTCATTTCTGATAGTAGAAGTGTGGGTTTCTCTTGATGCAAAAAAGGAAAATGAGTTTTCAGATTATAATGGACGATTTAAAATTATCGTACCAAGAAAAACTGAAATTTTATCGACAATTGAAACCCTTGAGAGGTCATTAAGTAATATTAAAATTAGAAGACAAAAAGCAAATGTTGAGATTGAAGTGGCATCCAAAATAACTCCTCAAGGATTACCTTCCATAATACCAATTTCTGAGGCGAAGCAACTAGGTATTCATGTCATAGGGATTGAAGTGGACCCGGTTTATCTTAGTAATGTTACCAATCAGGTATTCCCCATGATGTATCAAAAGCTAAGAAGAGGATTTTCTAAAGCGTTACAGAATAGTTTTTTTGAATTCACAAATAGCAATACTCCTTACCAACCCAAGCATTATCATTCCTTGGGCCGTCGTAGTATGGTTAAGGCTGTCTGGGAAGTTGACCGACAACTGGCAGACATTTGCAATGGCTTTGATTTCCTGTTACAGGTTTCCCCTGTTAATAATGATACAGCATGGTCAGCCTTCAAACGAAAGCATTTTGAAATAGGCCCACAATTTTCTTATCGCCCGCTTTCCATTAATCCATCACTTGCAAAACGGAGACTATTCCAAATTCCCATCGAGCGCGTTGAAGATCCTACTCTTGCTCAGCTTTTCAGAGAACAGCAGCTTGAATTGGATCGAAAATTCACAATGCTGATCGATAGGGGAAAGCCAAGTTTCTTATACGGCAGTTTACAGCTCTATGGAGGTATAGAAGACTCTTTAGTGAAACTTGCTAAGGAACTTCTTTATCAACTTCATCCTCATAGTCGCGATGAGTCAATAGGCAATTCAATTGATGCAAATGCTTTTGCGTTGCGTGCAGAGCAGGAACTGGCCTATTTCCGGAAAACGCTTCCTGATATCACCTCCAAAGTAATTGTACGTGAAGATATTATAGGGCTAATGGTTTCAAAGGGCAACTTGCTTATCGGGGCGCGTGTCAAAATCCCGGCAGCACGGATAGAGGCTTTGATTGCCCATGAAGTTGGAACACATATTTTAACATATTTAAATGGAAAATCTCAACGGCTTCAGCAGCTCTATATTGGTTTACCTGGGTATGACGAACTTCAGGAAGGTCTTGCTGTACTATCAGAGTTTATTGTGGGGGGATTAACAGGCACCCGTATGCGACTTCTGGCAGCCAGGGTAATTGCAGCCCATCAAATGATTGATGGGGCAAGATTTGTTGAGGTATTCCGTGAACTCAATACAGTATATGGCTTTGAACTTCGTATTGCTTTCAATATTTGCATGCGAACATTTAGAGGAGGAGGCCTTACAAAAGATGTTGTATATTTACATGGATTGGTAAAGCTTTTAGAGTACCTCAGGAATGGTGGTGATTTGGAACCATTATTTATTGGCAAAATTTCAGCCGATCATGTTGGCATTATTAAAGAGTTGCAGTGGAGAAAAATTTTGCATCCAATGCCCTTACGTCCTGCTTATCTTGATGATCCAAAAACGATTAAGAAATTAGCTGACCTGAGAAAAGGCATTACAGTAATAAATTTAATTAAATTGAGTAAACCATGAAACTAGGTTTGGTAGTAAATGACATAAAAACAGAGCAACCGGGTTATACCACAACACGTCTGGCAGTTGCCGGCATTAATCGTGGTCATGATGTTTGGGTAATGGGATTAGGAGATCTGGCTTATGATGCTGATGAAAATATTCGTGCCCGTGCCGTCACTGTTCCAAAAAAGAAGTACAACTCGAATGAACTTTATCTCAAAGCACTTCAGGGAAAAAATGCTATAAAGGAAAGAATTACAGTAGATGAGCTGGATGTATTATTGTTACGAAGTGATCCTGCAAATGAAACAGGTCAGCGATCCTGGGCAGCTACAGCGGGAATTATCTTTGGTCGTATTGCTATGCGCCACGGAGTTATCGTATTGAATGATCCAAATGGATTGTCAAAGGCACTTAATAAAACTTACTTTCAACTTTTTCCGGAAGAGGTCAGACCAAGAACTTTGATAACCCGGGATGTAAAAGAAATCAGACAATTTGCTGATGAAGAAGGTGGAAATATAGTTCTTAAACCCCTTCAAGGCTCAGGTGGTTCAGGAGTGTTTCTCGTGCGGCCTGATGATAAGGCCAATCTGAATCAAATTGTTGAATCACTAATTCGAGACGGTTATATTATTGCACAGGAATATCTTCCTGCTGCCAATGAAGGTGATATAAGGCTATTTATGATGAATGGTCAACCGATGCGCTATAAAGGTAAATATGCAGCCTTTCGACGTGTAAGGCACGGTGATGATATGCGAAGTAATATACACGCCGGAGGTAAATTAGCACAGGCTGTTATAACCAAGGAACACCTGAGACTGGCAGAAATAGTGCGCCCAAAACTGGTACAGGACGGCATGTTTTTAGTAGGGCTTGATATTGTGGGAGATAAATTAATGGAAATCAATGTCTTTAGCCCGGGAGGATTAGGAAGTGCCCAGATGTTTGAGAAAGTAAATTTCAACAATGCCGTTATTGACGCGCTCGAAAGAAAAGTTGAATACATGAATTATTACCGGCGTAACTTTGACAACGATGAGATGGCAACTTTATAATTTTTTGTAGTATTGCCAGAAGATCTGATCGTAAATTTCCTCGGAAAAGAAAAACTTATCATTTGTCCTATAATGTATGTGCATTATCTTGCGCATAACTCCAATCGTCATGAATAGCTGTCTTTGGAGATAGTAATTGTTGATTATTATTAAGCATTTTATTGATTCCAATATCGAAGATTGAAGAATTAGAGGCTATACAAGTCTTGCATGGGAAATAGGCTCTATTTTATAATCGAAATAAATCTTCAACGCCGAATATTTCCAGACTATTTTAGTTCATCTTTATTGAAATTGCTACCTTTATAAGGTTTATTAAATGCTATATTCCAAAATAAAAATTATGAAAAACTTACTTTCCATTTTAACTATTTTAATTATTGCTACTCAGCCAGGAATTGGTCAAATACATTATTATGATGAGGAATTTACTGCTCAGAAAGCAAACAGTTATACTATTGATGGCGTTGGAGATGAAACATTCTGGGCAGAATGTGAATGGTATAATATCGAATACATATGGATACCCTACGGTGGAACAATGTCGGCAGGAGATTTCACCGGAAGAGTTAAATTCGCATGGACAGAAGACAAATTACTGGTCCTTGCTGAAATTGAAGATGATAGTCTGTCTGATACTCACGTGAATCCTCAGGATAACTATTGGAACGATGATTGTTTTGAGGTTTTCCTTGATGAAGATTATTCAGGTGGATGGCATCAGACAAGTTATAATGCCTTTGCATACCATTGTTCTATAGATGAAGAAAATATTATTGATTCTGGAGATGATAATGCTTCCAATGTATATGTAAATGATCATATAGATTATGACCTCGATACCATTGATGCAACACATTATGTCTGGGAGCTTGCCATAACAATATATGACGATAGCTTCAATGAAAGCAATACAAGCAATACTACTGTTACCCTGAGCGCGAATAAGGAAATGGGTATCGCTATTGCCTATTGCGATAACGATGGCGGAACTGAAAGGGAAAATTTTATTGGTCTGATCGATGTTGCTGCTGAGCATTATAATTCAGCATGGCAGGATGCCAGTGTTTTTGGAAAGCTTACATTAAACGGCCCCGTTACAGGTTTGGAAGAAAATAGTAGAAACAGCACTACAGAAGATTTTCGAGTTTTCCAGGACAATAACTTAAATCTTGTTATTGAGAATTATGGAAAATCTT
>CAYWBC010000056.1:0-25844 GCA_964456285.1 uncultured Bacteroidales bacterium | reverse complement strand
GTTAGTAATACCGTTCGTATACGAGTTTTGCCAGCCTGCACCAAACATTAGGTTGCTGCATACTATGGAAGTATTGCATCTTCTTCCAGACGCTGCTCTTTTCTTTTTCGGGCACGGAGCAATTCAGTATAATCCATCAATACAATTGCATTATTTACTACTATACCTGCAAGAGAAATAATCCCAATGCCAGTCATGATGATTACAAATGGCATTTTGAAAGTGGCCAGTCCACCAAAGACTCCAATGGTGCTAAACAATACAGTAATAAGGATTATGACTGTTCTGATTACCGAGTTAAACTGAGTAACAAGGATCAGGAAGATAAGGGAAACTGCAATCACCAATGCCCATATAAGAAACATAAAAGACTCATCCTGTTCTTCCTGTTCACCGGTAAATTCATATTTATACCCCGGAGGCATGTCAAAACCTGCCATTAAGGCTTTTATCTCACCATTAACCTTTGTTGGATTGTAACCCTCAACCACATTTGAATAAAGTGTTATTACCCTGTCAAGATCTTTACGACGAATAGAACTAAAGGTACTGGAATATTCAAAATCAGCTACTGCAGATAAGGGGATATGATTTGTAATGCCGTTATCGGTATAATCTATAATCATATTTTCCAGGGCCGAAAGACTATAACGATATTCATCTTTCAGCCTGATCATAATTGGATATTCGTCTTCCCCAATCTTATAATCGGTAGCATTCATTCCATAAATAGCTGTTCGTAAGTCATTGGCAATCTGGACTGTAGATAATCCAAATCGTCTGGCTTTATCGCGATCAATATTCACAATCAATTCTGGTTTATCAGTGCTTATATTCATTTTCAGCCCTTCAATTCCTTCAATCCCTGAATTTTTGATAGTTGCCTGAATGGAATCAGTAAGAAATACAAGTTTTTTAAAATCTTGTCCTTCAATTTCAAGATTAATGGCTTTCCCAGTGGGTGGACCCATTCTTTCCTTTGCTACTTCTATTTCCACACCAGGATATTTTCCCACAACTTTATTCGTCAGATTTCGCATGATCTCAGAGGTATTTTTACCTTCACGTTTGAGAAAATCAATAAAGCTTATCGTAATAAGTGCCTTTTGCGGCTGGGGGCCGGAAGTATAATCTTCCGGATCGCCCTTCCCGACCGTGGTAAGTATCGACTCAACAATGCTGCTGTCTGGTTCAAGAATTTTTGTTATGTCTTTTTCCAGCCCCGTAATGAATTGATCTGTGGCTTTAATGTCTGTTCCTATTGGCAATTCACAAATAACATTGACGAAATTGGGATCGCTGTTCGGAAAAAACAAAACCTCAGGTTGCCTTATTCCCATAAGCGCGATTGCAAAGAACAGCAATCCAAAAGCACCAAGGAAAAACCAAAGTGGATTCTTTTTTCTTAATGCATACCGCAGAGCCCTGACATAAAATACTTCCAGCCATGAGAGAAATACATTCTGAAAACGTATTTGTTGCCTTTGAAAAATTGCAAGATTAAGCAAGCCAATAATACCGAAAACTATCAGCAGATTGGGGAAAACTCTCCATCCCGGAATGAGCATCAGAAGTCCAAGCCCTACCATTGAGCCGGCAATAATAAACCCTCTTTTTTTGTTTTCGGTTTTCTTGCCCCCCGGATTATCAGCTTTAATAAAAGTAGCCGAAATTACCGGAGTAATTACAAGCGCAACAAAGAGGGAGGCTGTGAGGACAATGATTAATGTGATAGGCAAAATCTTCATGAATTCACCAATAACTCCAGTCCACATAGCAAGTGGAAAGAAAGCTGCAAGCGTTGTAAGTGTTGAAACAATGATGGGAACAGCAATTTCACCAACTGCCTGTTTTGCCGCCTCCCAGGGATTGTACCCGTTGTCGACAAATCGATATATGTTTTCTACAACAACAATGGCATTATCTACCAACATTCCCAGCGCAAGTATGAGTGAGAAAAGTACCATCATATTAATTCGGTAATCAATGATTCCGATTACTACGAATGATAAAAACAAAGACATGGGTATAGCAAGTCCGACAAAGAGTGCATTTCTTGTTCCCAGGAAGTAGTATAACACAAGAACAACCAGGATAATACCCAGTATCATGCTATTTTCAAGATTGTCAAGTTGGCTTTTTACTCTTTCCGACTGATCGTTTGTTATCGAAATTCTCAATCCTTCAGGAATGAGCTTGTCTTCTTTAGCCTTGTCAATGGTTTTGAAGATCTTATCAGTAGCAGACAAAAGGTTTTCCCCTCCTTTTTTAACAACCTGAACAGAAACAACCGGTTGCCCATCGAGCCGGGCATAGCTTGATGGTTCTGCAAAACCATAAACCACATCAGCAACATCGCGCAGGTATATGGCTTTTCCTCCATCCATTTTGATGATGATATCTTCCAGTTCTGCTGGTTTGTCAATCTCACCTACAACACGCAATCCTCTGCGCATACCATTAATCAGAATTTCTCCCCCCGATACAACAATATTCTCATTATTAAGCGCTATGGTAATATCAAAAAATGTGACATTCATCGCCACCATCTTCATCAGGTCAACATTTACTTTTACTTCGCGCTCATTAATCCCTTCAATAAGAACTTTTGAAACCTCAGAGATATTTTCCAATTCATCTTGCAGGGATTCAGCATAATTCTTTAGCTCAGCAAGACTGTAATCTCCTGAAAGATTTATGTTTATGATAGGAAATTCTGAAAAATCAATGTCAAACACAATGGGGCCTATAACATCATCGCCGGTGGGCAATTCACTCTTTGCCCTATCAACGCGGTCTTTAACACGTTGCAGTGCATCTTCAAGATCGACATCGGTATTAAATTCAGCAATTATCATAGAAGCATCCTGTGCAGAAATTGAGGATAATTTTTTCAAACCTTTTACACCGTCAATCTCTTTTTCGATAGGGCGCGTAATAATGCTTTCAATATCCTCAGGGGAATTTCCAAAATACTGGGTTTGAACCATAATTTCAGGCCATACAATTTCCGGAACCAGCTCTTTAGGCAAAGTCCTATATGAGTAAAATCCAAATATTAATATAAGTACAGTAAGTAGGTATATTGTATTTTTATTTTTTAGAGCCAGGGAAGTTATTTTAAACTCCCTTACCACTTTATCATTCATTTCCTTGATATCCATATGCTTATTTTTTCAACTGATAAGGTCAGTACAATTAATTAATAGTAACGTATGTTCCGGAACTTACAAGATTATATCCGGCAACGATCACTTTATCGCCTTCTTTCAGCCCTTTGGTAACCATGGTATTTCCTTCATAGGAAATTCCCCTTGTAAGGTATCTTTTTTTTGCGGTCAGTATATTTTTTTCGTCTGGCGAAACTACATACAAATAATCGCCGGTAATATCCCGTTTAATAACTATAGAAGGCACCACGAAAGCATCAGTAGAAATAAAATCGTTTATCCGGATGGAAGCTATCATATTGGGTCGAATCTTCTCACCGGGATTATCTAAGTTCAGTTCAACCTGAAAAGTCCGGTTAGTCGAATTAATAACTTTACTTGTACGCTTAATTATTGCTGTGCGTATCATACCGGGAATCGAGGAGAAACTTACTTCAACCTTCTCTCCGGCCTGAATATTTTGCACATACTTTTCCGAAACATCAGCTTTAATTGTGAGGCGCGAAAGATTTACAAATTCTACCAACGGAATCATCGGTCCGGCAATGTCTCCTTCTTTCAGATAAATTTTATCTACAATACCGTTAAAAGGAGCTCTCACCTGCGACATTCGCATTTGTGCCTCAAGCATATTGAGTCTTTCTTCAGCTGCTTGTTTCTGTGTTTTTGCATTTAGGTATTGTATCTCAGATCCGATCCCCTGATCCCAAAGCGTTTTTTGTTTTTCATAAGTAGTGCTTGCCAATTCCAAACTCACCTTTGCCTCACCTATGGAACTTTGAGAAACATCGTTTATTAGCGAAACTAATAATGTTCCCTTATTTACATACTGCCCTTCTTGCACGTGAATGGTCCTGATCTGGCCACTCATTTCAGGACTTACCTTGGCATACTGGCTGGCCTCAACATTACCAAATACAGTAATAAAATGTTTGAATTCTTCAGATTGGATGTTTTTAACTTCAACAGTGATGGCAGATTTTATATCGGTTGAATCACTAAGTTGTTTTTCAAGAGTGGCGATTTCCTCCTGAATTTTTAAAATTTTTGATTTTTTGCTTGCAATTTGTTTTTTAAGCATTTGGTCTTTCGACATACCGCATCCTACCAAAAGCAGAATAGCTAAAATTTTTACTGTTGTTTTCATAACTCTGTATTTCATATAATTTTTTTTCATGGTTTAAAGTTTACTGAAGGCCTTATCAAGTGCGACTTTTGAAGTCAACAATTCCTGAATTGCAAGAGCAAAGCTTAGTTGTGCCTGCAAAAATTGTGTATTAATAAGGGAAAGTTCAAGACTTGAAACGAAGCCCTCTTTATATTTTTGGGTTGTATTATTAAAAACTTTTTCCGATAGATTGAAATTTGTTTCTTCATTATAGTATTTTGCCATAGCTGTTTGATAATTGTTTTGAGCCTGCTCTGCGGTGAAAATTAAGCGTTGTGATTCCTGCTCCTTTATATTCTGTGCTTTCTCAAGTTCAATACGGGCCTGTGAGATTTTTGAAGTTCTTGCTCCGCTCTGAAATATATTCCAACTGGCAGTTAAACCAACCATGTGCTGAGGTGGTGTAAATGTATTGGTATTTAAAACTGCATTATAATTGTAAAATCCTGATATTGATGGCAACAAAAGTGATTTCTCTCTTTTTAAAGAAAGCTCCTGAAGATTTTCCTGTGTATTAAGCAGTCTATACTCTATGTGATCATCGAGATTGAATGTGTAGTTGCTTTGGTCAATTATATTTTGACTCAAAAGAGTCTTAAGCTCATCTGTAAGCTCAATCTTCACATCATTCTCAATCCCCAGTTGATATTTAAGCATCCTTTGCATTGTTTCCAACTGATTATCAACTGTTTTTAAACTATTTTCTGTTCGCCTTACTGTGAGGACAAGTTGATCAACATCGATTTCCTCAATCAATCCCACTGCTAAAGTCTTTTGCGAATGATCTAAATTCAATTTCAGATTTTCGAGAGTTTTAGTTAGTACTCGTTTGTTTTCATTTAAGATGAGAAGGGTGAAATAAGTCCCCGCCACAGTCTCTTTAAGATTAATGGTAGTCATCTCATAGTTTTCTACAGAAAGCATTTTATATACTTTTGCAGCTTGCAAACCAACAATATATTCCCCGCTAAAAATCAATTGAGATACATGCGCTCCCAATGAATAATTTTCTTTCTGGAAAATCTGAATATCCTGCATGCCTGTCACATTTCCCTGGTCATCATATACAGGCATTGAAAACGCTGAAGGAATATCATCAATGTATCTTTGATATTCCCCACTTGTAGAGGCCTGAGGTAATCCAACTGCAGTTACTTCTCTCATATATTTTCGTGCTGATTCTATATCGAGTTGAGCATTCTTAGTCAAATAGAAATTGTCAATTGCATATGACTGGGCTTCAGCAAGCGAAAATTTCATGGTTGAATCGTTTTGGGCTGACAAATTAAAAGAGATAATCAGCGCAAGTAAAGAGTAAAATATCAATGGTTTCAAATTCATGGTATATTGGTTTATTATTTTAACTCATAAATGTATTTATCGAGAATGGGCATACTTTTATTATTTAATAAAGCCCTAAGATGGTAATGAATCATTTCATGCATGTATTCTTCCGAGGTAAAATCTTCCATGCTGATATTATTGCTTTGCGGAATATTCAAAACTCTTGAGGTATGCATTTTAGCAATGATTAAATCATTCAGATCTTCGCGATACAATCCTTCCATCTTCCCTTTCCGGATGTTAAAAACAAATAATTTATCAAGTAATTTTATATATCTCCCATTCATCACATTATAAATTCCCGGATAGTATTTTTTAAGATCGAATTCTATGGGATTGCTGTATTTTTTAATATAGCCAATGATCAGTTTTTGAATATGAATCAACTGTTCAATGGCATTGCACTCCTCTTTCAATAAAACTTTTACCTCGTATGTTCTTTTTAGTATTTCATTATTAATTACCTGCCGAATCAGATCTTCCTTCCTATTTACATATTGATAAAGCGTCTTTTTTGAAATTCCAAGTTTAGAGGAAATATCATCCATTGTAATGCTCCGAATGCCGTATTTCAGGAACATTAGTGCTGTTTGATTTAATATTTCAGTTTTGGTAAAAAGCATTTAATACACAAAAGTAACGAAATAAGTTTCCGAAGTTTTCAAAGGAATATTAAAAAATCATTATGAAATGATGAGTTATTCACAATGAAAAACCTAAAAATTCGGATGCTAAGATATATGAGAATTATAGGAGAAGGAATGAAAAATCGGCAAACGCTTTCCTTTCATCGGTAAAAGAATTATTTTTATTCTTTAAGGGCAGAAATGATTCATCTCATCTCAGAAAATAGTTTAAATCACTCCTGCAGATTTGATTATTAGCGATATATTCTTTAACTTTATTATAGAACAGGTTTTGCATGAAGACTTTCTCAATTGAGAGAGGAGAGAAATCTCCAAGTGTTTATATTGATGAATCAGGCAGACTAGTGGAAATTTCAGGAAATTCAACCCTGAAAGACACCAACTGGTTTTACAGTTATGTTCTGAAATGGATACTGGCATTTAATATGGGAAGTTGCAAAACGGAAGTCATTAATATAAAATTTGAAAGAATTAATGACAGTTCAACAAAATGGATACTTTTAATACTAAAGAAATTAGCCAATCTGATACCGGCTTCTGACTTTGAAATAAACTGGTATCTTATTAGCAACAACCGAAGGGTTATACTTAGTGGGCAAATGCTTCAAAATCAATCAGGCTACCGTGTGAACCTGATATCCAATTAAGGAGACTATTAATAACCAACCTTATAGTAGTAATTATTAATCTTTTAGTTATGGGATGGTTTGTCTCTGGAAATAAAATAAAAGTTGTCTCTCAGAACATACCTATTGTTCTGGTAAAAGAGCGTTTAAAAAAAGTTGAAATTTCAGGACGTTCGAGGATGACTGATCCATGTGATTTTTACGAAAAATTACAAAGCACCCTGGAAACTTGTTTCCATACTTTCAAAAATACCTTAATCTTGGAATTTAGATTTGAATACATAAATACCGGATCTTCAAAATTGTTGTATCATATGCTTTCTAGCCTTCAATCTTTGATTATAAGCGGAGGAATTCTAGAGGTTACCTGGTTTTATGAAGAAGACGATGAGATAATAGAAGAAGCCGGGGAAGTGCTTCAATCCATTTTGTCCATTCCTTTTCACATGAAAGAAATCTAAGCTCATAGCTTCACAATAAATATTTCTTTTATCTCCTTTTCTTTGGAATAAAAGTTTTAATGGATTTCTATATTTTCACAAAATTTCAAATATTATAAAATATTAGTGAATTCTATTTTTCAATTTTATGAGCTATCGCCTTTTGGCTGGGTTATATTTGCTCTCTGTGGATTGTTGCTGGGAATGTCAAAAACAGGATTATCGGGTGCCGGGCTGATGGTAGTTCCGCTTATGGCAGGTATTTTTGGAGGCCGTGAATCTGTTGGAATTGTATTGCCCATGCTAATAGTTGCAGATGTTTTTGCTGTAAAATATTACAACCGCCATGCAAACTGGAATTATGTAATAAAATTAGTTCCCTGGGCACTGGCAGGTATAATTGCGGGCTTAATCTTTGGAAATGTCATAAATGACAAAACATTTAAAGGAGCTATAGCAGTTCTGGTAATTGTTGGCATTGCACTCATGATTTGGCAGGATCTGAACCGAAAAAAAATCAATATCCCGGATAAACTTTGGTTTGCAGCACTTTTGGGAGTAGTAGGAGGATTTACTTCCATGGTTGGGAATGCTGCAGGTCCAATATTTGCTCTTTACTTCCTTTCCATGCGTCTTCCAAAAAATAGCTTTATTGGCACAGGCGCCTGGTTTTTCTTTATCCTGAATCTGATGAAGATTCCATTCCACATTTTTGTTTGGCAGACAATTCGATGGGATTCACTTGCTTTGAATTTGATCTCTGTACCTGCAATTGTACTTGGAGCTTTTGTTGGAGTAATTGTAGTAAAATGGATTCCTGAAAAAGGATACAGAATTTTTATCATTGTCTCCACAATTATTGCCTCCCTGTTTCTGTTTTATTAGTAAATTTTTAAAATGAACTACAAAACTACTATTCTAATTGCAACAGCTGTTATGCTGTCATCCCTATTGAAAGGGCAGGAAAAAACAGAAATTGAAGCGATACATAAGGTTATTATATCCAGTGGAATCCTTCTTCAAATAGAAACAGCCCCTGAATACAGTTTGATTTTGACAACTCAGGATCTTGAATCAAAATGTCTTATCAAAGAAATTGAGAATGGCGTATTAATCTTAAAGCTTTTTAATGGTTACGGTTGCAAGGGAAAGGTTACTGCAACACTCAGCTGTCCTTCTGTGCCTTCTCTGGAAATTATGGGAAAAGCCGAAGTTGCTACTCAAAAATTATTTCCCGGCGATAGTTTGATAGTAAAATTACAAAGTGGAGGCCAGGCATATCTTGACCTGGATATCAAATACCTGCAAGTTACAGCTAGTGGGGGTTCAACATTTTATGCTGAAGGATATGCAGATCAACAGAATATTTCAGTTAGTACTTCAGCATCTTTTTCGGGATATAAACTGGAAGGAGAGAATGTAAAAGTGCATGCTTCTGTTGGTGGAATGGCGAAAGTTTGTGCTGCAGATAAACTGGAAATTATAGCAGGCAGCAATAGCTACGTAAGCTACGCTTGCGATCCTAAGGAGGTGCTAAAGGATGTTAGGTCCGGAGGGAGAATTGAAGTTGCAACTGATTTAGAGTGATTTGCTGGGTGCTTAGGTATTGGATTGTTGGCTTGTTGATTCTTACTATATTGATTATTTTTTAATATCGAATTTCCAACATCCAATGTTGAAGTTAAAACAGGAGCTATCTTGAAATTCGTTATTGAATATTGTTTATTATTCTATCTTATTCAAAGAAATTATCGATTTGGAATTTTTTTTATGACCTCACTCCGACCCCTCCCCAAATGAAGAGGAAATACATTCTGCATTGTTTTAGTATAATTGTAAATCCCTTATCACTTATTCCAAAACTTTTGCATACTGCAGACAGCTCCGGAGGGGCACAATATCATTAGTCCCGGGTGAAACCCGGGAAACAGGTGCAAGGTTTAAAAGCGTTTCAACTGCCCACATAATTCAAAGCATTAACTTTCCATGAAGCACAAACCTGCTGCATTCATCAGGAATAAATACTCTAAACTTATTTTAAAAACTGGTATTTATCTTTTTGAATGTGCAATTAGCGCTTCAGCAATCACAAGATCAAGAGGGGTAGTAATTTTAATATTTTCCTCATTCCCTTCCGCCAGGTATATCTTATAACCGGCTTTTTCAACCACTGAAGCATCATCGGTAAAATCTTCTTCGTACTCTGCATTGTATGCATCCAATAATAGATCCGACTGAAAAACCTGGGGAGTTTGAACTCTCCTGTAATGTATTCTTTGTTTTGCAAAAGAATCTTCCTCTATAACTTCCCGGATAGATTCTGTAAGAGGCATTACAGGAATTGCTGTTCCCTGTTGCTCAGCAAGGTCAAAACAATTTGAAATTGTACTTTCACTAACAAGCGGCCTCACCCCATCGTGAATGGCAATTAATGAAGGCGAACTTATATCCTTTAATCCATTTTTTACAGAGTGAAACCTGGTTTCTCCACCAGCAAAAATTTTATGCTTGATTTTAAAATCGAGTTCATTGCATAGATATTGCCATGTCTCTATTTCTGATTCCGGCAAAACCAATCGTAGTTCCAGATTGTTATTGTAATTAAAAAAACTATTTATACTATGCATAAGAACAGGACGTTTTTGTAAAAACATAAACTGTTTGGGGGTTTCTGATTGCATTCTATTTCCTGCACCTCCTGCAACTATTATGGCTATTTTATTCATGGTTTTCAATTTTTGAATAATTACAAAAACAGGTTTAAATCCGCAGAACATCTATGCAATTCAAATTGCATAGATAGGGTTTAAGATAAAAAATGTAACTTAATAAACCATTAACTTATTTAAAAATGTTTAACAAATCATTTGAATTTCTAACAACTCTTTCACAAAATAACAACCGTGAATGGTACCATGCAAATAAATCTATTTACAATGATGCCAAACTGGAGTTTGAGCATATTACAGAAATCTTATTGCATGAGGTATCTAAGTTCGATAAAGACATTACCGGACTGGTACCTAAAGATTGTATATTTCGTATTTTTCGTGATGTGCGTTTTTCGGCGAATAAGCTCCCTTACAAAACTAATTTTGGAACATTTCTCACACGCGGTGGAAAGAAAGCAGGTTTTGCAGGCTATTATCTACATATCGAACCTGAAAATTCATTTATTGCCGGAGGGATTTACATGCCACCATCTCCTGTGCTAAAAGAAATAAGAAAGGATATTTTTGAACACATCGAGGAATTTAAGGAAATTATTCATTCACCTCAATTATCAGATAATTTTGAACCCATGAGTGGAGATAAACTTAAAAATCCTCCACGAGGATTTCCAAAAGAATTTCCCGATGTTGAATTGTTGAAATTCAAAAGTTATGGTTTCTCAAAAATGAAAACCGATAAAGAAATGATGGCAGACACAATGCTTGAAGAAATAGTAAGTAGTTTTCGCTTGCTGTACCCCTTTATAAGGTTTTTGAATGAAGGTATTCTGAGAGTAGTTTAATTGTTGAATTATGAAACTGTGTAATCACTGAATAGTATACTCGTTTAATCGATTCAATTCAACAATTCAGCCATTTAACACTTTTCTGATAGCCGCAGACAATTCGGGTATGGAGAAGGGCTTGAGAATTACACCATCACATCCGGCATTGTAACAATTTTGAATTTCATTTTCCAGCGCAAAAGCTGTTTGAGCAATTATTGGAATGCCCTTATTCAAGGCCTTTATTCTCTCAGTAACCTCAAGGCCATCCATTGAAGGAAGGTGAATATCCATAAAAATCAGGTCAAACTTTTCACCCTCGCTAATCATGTCAATTGCTTTTTGACCAATTTCGGCCCAAAAAACCTGTGCAGAAAAACCTTGAAGAATATCACGAAGGAGAAACCAGTTGATTTCTTCGTCTTCCACAACAAGAATTTTTTTATCTTTTAGCAGTTGCTTCATTTCATCAGCGTAACAGGATGAACTATACTAAGAAAGAATATTATGTAAGTAACTCAAAAAAAATCACTTTTGCAATTCTTTCCATGCAAGAGCAGATGCACCCATTATAGCAGCATTGGTTTCATTAAGCTCAGACATCAACAGTTTAACTTTTCCCTTGTAAACAGGAAAAAGGTTTTCTTCCATATATTTTCTGGTAGGTTTAAGCAGCAAATCGCCTGCTTTAGCAAGGCCTCCAAACAGAAAAATTGCTTCCGGACTAGTAACTGTAACAACATCTGCGAGCTTCACTCCCAGTATTCGTCCAGTAATTTCAAACGCTTCAATGGCAATTTCATCTCCCTTTTTTGCTGCTTCGGAAATCATTTTTGAGGTAAGATCCTCAAAGCTGATGTTTCGCATTTCACTTTCCAGAATCCTTTCGGTCATCAGTTTAAATACCGTACGCTTAATACCTGTGGCAGAAACATAAGTTTCCAGACATCCTTTTTTACCACAACCGCAATCACGTCCACGGTGTTTCACATTCATATGACCCAATTCTCCTGCAAAACCTCCATAACCATAAACTATATTTCCATTAACTACTATGCCGCTTCCGAGGCCGGTTCCCAGCGTAACAATAATAAAATCCTTCATTTTTCTTGCTCCGCCATAAATCATTTCTCCATATGCAGCAGCATTGGCATCGTTAGTAAGGACAATGGGAATGTTAGGATAATACTCTTTCAGTTTGTCAACAAAATGGATGGTATTTTTCCAATTCAGGTTCGGTGCGTTCTCAATGGTACCCTTGTAGTAATTTCCATTAGGGGCACCAATGCCAATAGCTTTTATATCAGAAGGTTCATTGATAGAATTTATGGTCTCTTCTATCTCTGTATTTAAATTTTCCAGGTAAACTTCAAAATCATTGTATTTATCAGTACTTGTGAAATTTTCTTTCAGACAATGGCCGTTTTTGTCAACAATCCCGTATTTCGTAAACGTTCCACCAATATCGATCCCAATTACAAGTTCCGCCATTTATTTACTATTTTGAGTATGAAGTTATTTTGCTGCCACAAAAATAATACAATCATCGAAAAATTAACTATTCTATAATAAAGGAGTTAGGCCTGTGATTTAGATATCATTTATAACTGACACTATCAGGTCAATTCCTTTAAATATCTGCGTTGAAAGATAAAAATTGAAATCACTCCAATGGATATAGCTGAATCAGCGATATTAAATATTGGCCTGAAGAAAATAAATCTCCTTCCGCCCCAGATGGGAAACCAATCGGGGAAGTTGTTTTCAATTACAGGAAAATACAACATGTCAACAACTCTGCCATGAAGGAATGGTGCATATCCTCCTCCTGCAGGAAACATAACTGAGGTTTCAAGTGCACTGCTTTCACTAAAAATCAGTCCGTAGAACATGCTGTCAATGATATTGCCTATGGCACCTGCCAGAATCATTGAAAGGCAGATAACAAAACCTAAAGGAGCATTCTTTTTTATAATGGATTTCAGGTAGAAGCTAATAAGCACCACCGCAACCATACGAAATAATGTCAATACCGGTTTCCCAAGTTTACCGGGAATGTCAATTCCAAAAGCCATACCTGGATTTTCAATAAAACGAATAAGAAACCATTTGCCTAGTATAAATTTTGTAGAGCCAAGGGGCATGTGAGTTTTTATTATAATCTTAAAAGTCTGGTCAATCAATAGAATAAATATGACAACCAGCAGGGCTTTTTGAGATAGGGAAATATTAAATATTTTTTTCATGGATTTCTTCCTTGCAGGCAAAAATAAAAAATGATTGGAGAAACTCACCAATCATCTTTAATTTAGTTATGAAAACTAATTTTATTGTTGTCGTTGCTTAGCATCTATTGAAAGTGTAGCATGAGGAACAGCTCTAAGTCTTTCTTTTCCTATTAACTTTCCGGTTTCGCGACAAATACCATAGGTTTTGTTTTCAATTCGAACAAGTGCAGCCTGCAAATGTTGAATGAATTTTTGTTGCCGTTGGGCAAGTTTACCTGATTCTTCTTTTGAGAGTGTTGAAGCTCCCTCTTCCAATACTTTAAAGGTAGGAGAGGTATCCTGAGTGTCGTTACTTTCACTTTGAGTTATAGCACTCTTCAGAAGTTCATAGTCTTTTTTGGCCTTTTCAAGCTTTTCCAGAATTAGTTGTTTAAATTCTGCCAGCTCCTCATCATTATATCTTGTCTTATCAGCCATAATCTAAAAAATTTAGTCTCTTAAAAGTATAAAAAATATTAATACATGGTGCTTTACACTTTAATTCTTATTGATTTGAATTAAAGTTTTAATTTCATCAGTAATTTCCACCTCAAAACCATTGTCAGCTCCGATTTCATCAACCAGATCAACTTTTGTTGCCAGCGTCTGGGAGCCAATATAATCAGAGAAGTTTTCAACAGCATCGATAATTCCTCTCTGTTTCTTAATGCGAATGTGGATCTTATCAGTAACTTCCAGTCCGCTGTCTTTTCTCAGGTTTTGAATTCTATTGATAAACTCTCTGGCAATGCCTTCATTACGTAGTTCATCTGTAATGGTTACATCCAATGCTACAGTAATCGTTCCTTCGTTTGCTACGAGCCATCCAGGAATGTCTTCCGATACAATTTCTACATCTTCCAGAGTCAGCTCCACTTTTTCATCTCCTACCTCAATAGATATCATTCCTTCAGCTTCAATCTTTCCAATATCTTCCTGTGAGAAACCTGCAATAACTCCTGAAATCTGCTTCATCAGCTTTCCGTAACGCGGGCCAAGAGTCTTAAAATTTGGCTTTATCTTCTTCACAAGCACACCGGAAGCATCTTTCAAATAGTCAATCTCCTTAACATTCACCTCCGAAAGGATGAGAGAAGATATCTTTTCCAGCTGTTTTTCAAATTTATGATTTGCTATGGGAATCATCATTTTGCTTAGTGGCTGACGTACTTTTATGTTTACTTTTCGCCGTAAACCCAGCACCATTGATGATATGGACTGTGCAATGCCCATTCGCTGCTCCAGGTCCATATCGATATATTTTTTGTTAAAGGCAGGAAAATCAACAAGGTGTACAGATTCAAGAGAATATTTTCCTGATACCTTGTTCAGGTCACAAAATATCTTGTCCATGTAGAATGGAGCTATTGGAGATGCCAGAATAGCAACCGTTTCGAGACATGTATACAGTGTCTGATAGGCAGCCTGTTTGTCATCGTCAAACTCACCTCCCCAGAAACGTTTCCTGTTAAGACGTACATACCAGTTGCTGAGGTTTTCCATTACAAATTCCTGGATTGCCCTTCCAGCCTTAGTAAGCTCATAATTTTCATAGTGTGATTCTACTTCTCTGATCAGTGAATTCAACAATGAGATGATCCACTGGTCAATTTCGGGTCTTTTCTCTATCGGAATTTCATTTGCTGAATAGTCAAAGCCATCAACATTTGCATAGAGAGCAAAGAAGGAATAGGTATTGTACAATGTACCAAAAAATTTACGCCTTACTTCTTCAACTCCTTCTATGTCGAATTTTAGATTATCCCAGGCTTGTGCATTGCATATCATGTACCAACGCAGTGGATCGGAACCGTACTTTTCTATGGTCTGGAAAGGATCAATGGCATTGCCCAGTCGCTTAGACATTTTGTTGCCGTTTTTGTCAAGCACAAGACCATTGCTAATGATATTCTTGTAAGCCACGGAATCGAATAGAATGCTGGCAATAGCATGCATGGTAAAAAACCAGCCTCTTGTCTGATCAACTCCTTCGGCAATAAAATCGGCCGGAAACATAGATTTAAATTCATCGTCTTTTGTGGCAAAAGGATAGTGAACCTGCGCATAAGGCATAGATCCTGAATCAAACCACACATCGATAAGGTCGGGCTCACGCATCATTTTCTTTCCACTTTCTGAAGCAAGCACTATCTCATCAACAAAGGGACGATGCAAGTCGAAAAGAGAATAATTTTCTTCAGTATATTCCTCTTCTTTGTATGATCCCAGAGGATTGGATTTCATAAATCCTGCTTTCACAGCTTTCTCAATCTCTGCTTTGAGTTGGGAAACTGAACCTATGCATATTTTTTCAGTTTTATCTTCCGAAACCCAGATAGGAAGTGGAGTACCCCAGAATCGTGAGCGGGAGAGATTCCAGTCGACAAGGTTTTCCAGCCATGTACCGAAACGCCCTGTTCCTGTTGAGGCGGGTTTCCAGTTGATGGTTTTGTTCAGTTTAATCAAACGGTCTTTTAGCGCTGTAGTACGAATAAACCATGAATCGAGTGGATAGTACAAAACTGGCTTGTCAGTACGCCAGCAATGCGGATAGCTGTGAACGTGTTTTTCAATGCGAAATGCCTTATTATCTTTCTTAAGCATTACGGCAATATCCACATCAATGGTTGGATCATTTTCAGTAAGTTCTTCGTCGTACTCGTTTTTCACATACCTGCCTTCAAAATCGGAATAAGTTTTCAGGTTGATCTGGTTTTTCACAAATTCCGGATCAAGGTTTCTGACCGGATACATACGTCCCTTTTTATCCACCAGAGGAGCAACAGTTCCCTCCTTATCGATAATGGTAAGGGGTACAATATCATTTTGTATGGCAACCCGGTAATCGTCAGCACCAAAAGTCGGGGCAATGTGTACAATGCCTGTTCCATCTTCAGTAGTAACAAAATCTCCCAGAATAACTTCAAAAGCTTTCCCCTCGGGTTTCACCCAGTCAATAAGTTGTTCGTACTGTATGCCTTTCAGGTCTCTCCCTTTGTATTCGCCAACTGCTTTATAGGGAATATTTTTATCTCCCTCTTTATAATCTTCCATGCTGAGTTCAGCATTTTTCTCATTAAAATACAGCGGCATCAAATCTTTGGCCAGAATAACTACAATTGGTTTTCCGGTATATGGATTGAAGGTTTGTACTTTCAGATAAGTAATGCCTTTACCCAATGCAAGGGCAGTGTTGGAAGGCAGAGTCCATGGAGTAGTAGTCCAGGCAAGGAAGAAGAGATCAGTTTCAAGACCTCTAAAAAGAGATTCTGATTTTTTGTTACGAATAACCTTAAACTGTGCTACACAGGTAGTGTCCTTTACATCGCGGTAACAACCGGGCTGATTAAGTTCGTGAGAGCTAAGTCCTGTTCCGGCGGCAGGAGAATATGGCTGTATGGTGTAACCCTTGTAAAGAAGGTCTTTTTCGTAAAGTTTTTTGATCAGATACCACAAAGTTTCAATGTAGCGGTTGTCATAGGTAATGTATGGCTTGTCCATATTGATCCAGTAGCCCATTTTTTCCGTCAGGTCTTCCCACTCGCGGGTATACTTCATTACCTCCTTCTTACACCTGTCATTGTATTCCTTAATAGTAATTTTCGTCCCTATATCTTCTTTGGTTATTCCAAGGGTTTTTTCCACACTCAATTCTACTGGCAGACCATGGGTATCCCACCCGGCTTTTCTCTCAACAAGAAATCCTTTCAGGGTTTTGAAGCGACAAACAATGTCTTTTATGGTACGTGAAATAACGTGGTGAATGCCGGGAATGCCATTGGCAGAGGGAGGTCCCTCGTAAAAAATAAATGCCTTGCCTGAACGGCGAAGATCCAGACTTTTGTTAAAGACGTCTTTATTTTTCCACTGCTCCAGTATCTCCTTATTGATATTGGATAAATCAAACTGCTTGTATTCCCGAAACCTGGCACTCATTGTAATTCTTCTTTTTGCAATTTCTCTAAAAATTTCACAAAGATAGATTTATGATCAAAAAAAACCAATTTTATTCCAACCAACTGAAGCTTTTGAAAATCAAGAGATTTACAAGACTTGAATGCTCTATTCTCTATGTAAGACCGTATCTGCTTTGCAACTTTGTGGCATAGCCAAAAATGCTGTTACTCAAAGTTACACTGAAGACTCACAAAGATTCACAAAGAAATTTAAAAATTAAGCTTTCCGCAGGGTGAAGGAGAAAGAGGTGCCCTCCCCCAGTTTACTTTGCACATTGATGGTTTGATTGTGTGCTTCAATGATATGTTTTACAATAGAAAGCCCAAGCCCGGAGCCTCCCATTTCGCGCGAGCGACCTTTATCGGTACGGTAAAAACGTTCAAATATCCGGGGAAGATCCTTTTCAGAAATGCCAATACCGTCGTCTGAAATTTCTACCAATACACTTTCTTCCATATCGAGAACCTCTACGCTGGTATTTCCACCTTTCTTTCCATATTTCAGTGAATTGACAAGCAGGTTTTCAATCACTTCGCGGATCTTTTCCCTGTCGGCCCTAATGTAAACCGACTTCTCAAAGCTCTTTACAGGCTTTATCTTTATTTTCCTTTCTTTTCTGAGTCTCTCCTGGTCCTCGATAGATTCTACCAGCATTTTGATTATGTCGAAGCGCCGGATATCAAGCTTTAACTCTCCCGATTCAAGCCGGGAGATAGATTCCAAATCATTTACAATGGTTATCAGTCGGTTGATACTTTTCTCAGTTCTTTCAAGGTAGCGCCTGTTTATGTTTTGATCTTCCAGACCACCGTCCAGCAGAGTAAGGATATAGCCCTGGATATTGAATATGGGGGTTTTAAGTTCATGCGAAACGTTTCCCAGGAATTCGCGCCGGTATTTTTCGAGCTGGCGAAGTTGTGAGATTTCTTTTGTCTTCACTTTTGCCCATTGCATCACATCATTCTGAACATCCTGCATAATGTCTTTCTCATCCAGGTCTCTATTCAGGTTTTTCTCAGCAAAATTTACATTGTGAATGGTTTTGTAAATGGGCTTAATTTTTTCGAATATGAAAGCGTTGAGTGAATAGAAGATTATAAGAAATACAGTGAAAAAAACTGCCAGGACAATGAAAACCAGTATAACATAATAATTCACTCCTTTAAGAAATGCAAATGCCAATCCTGCTCCCGTAACAATGAATGCGGTAATCAGAGAAATTACAATGGCGAGTTGTCTGGGGGATGAGGTTCTCATTATTAATTTGCTAGGAAGACAAAAATAACAATCTGTTTGATTTCTTTTCCGGGTTCAGTGTTAATTTTATGATAAGGATGAGTAACTGAGTAATCGAGTAGTTGATGCCAAAAGCAGCAAAATCATGAAATTTTCAACTTATCTACTCCTCAACTTATCACCTCATCACTTTTTACTTACTTCCCCACCTGCTGCTTAACGATCTTAGCAATGTACTTGCCAATGATGTCGAACTCAAGGTTTACAACCGATCCGGGAACAAAATTGTGGAAATTGGTTAAGTCGTAAGTGAAAGGGATAATTGCCACCTGGAAGCTGTTGTCTTTTGAATTTACAACGGTAAGACTCACTCCATTAACCGATATAGATCCTTTTTCCACAGTAATATAATCATCTTGGGCGGGTTCGTATTCAAATGTAAAATACCAACTGCCATCCGATTCTTTTACCTCTGTACATAAAGCAGTCTGATCGACATGCCCCTGAACGATATGCCCATCGAGCCTGCCATCGAGTTTTGCGCTACGCTCAAGGTTTATCTCGTCACCCACTTTTAGCTGACCTAAATTTGATTTCAACAAAGTTTCTTTAATGGCAGTTACGGTGTAAGTGTTGCCTTCTATACTAACAACAGTAAGGCATACCCCATTGTGTGAAATACTCTGGTCAATTTTCAGCTCGTCAGAAAAGGAGCACTCCATGGTAATGTGCAGGTTCTCTTTTTCTTTGTTAAGTGCTACGACTTTTGCTGCTGCTTCTACTATTCCTGTAAACATAAATTTTTTTTGTGAAAATAATGATTTCTTTCTTTACGAGATAAGGTTTCTTGATTTCTTCCCTGTAAATCTCACCTGGAACACAACGATCTGCAAATATATTTTGGGCCAAAGAATCCCGAAATGCTGAATTTGGAAACTTAGGATCAAAAGTCGTTTTATTGCTACAAGGAAAGGGAGAAATACAAACTCCGGGGGTCTTGCAGTATCATGATTACCATCTGTCCCGGGCGGACGTGGAATGAATGAAACAAAAAGTACTTTTCAATTTTGAACTCATGTGAAAAAGGGAACTATAAATACCTGAGATATTTTTATTCTGGTTTATCAATTTCACCACAATAAGACTCAGATTCCAAGTGCTTCCGGGCTCTCAGATCATAAAAGGGCTTTTTCTTATTTAGACTCTATTTGATCGGCATATATTGTTAAATATCAAACATTTAGAACGATCTTTAGTATAGTTATTTGAGGTTATTGAAAAATCTTTTTTAAATCGTTCAATTATGAAAACTTTACTGATTTGCTTTTTAAGCCTTGCTACCCTTTCTATGTCATATTCACAAAAGGCGTTCATTCATTATTCATCCGCATCCAACAACACACTTAACTGGTCTGTTATTGATAATGCCCTGATAAATGGTCAACCAGGTGCAGCCATACAGCTTACCAAAAACTGGAACGCCAATGGTTCTGACTATGCTGTTTACAATCCTAATGAAACCGGATTGCGATACCTTAATACTAACAAATGGGCTGTTTATAACGAGAATGCAGATGTAATGTTGGATAACATACCATATAATGTGTTTATTCCTGCTGCCGGAGATAATTCATACGTTCACTACATGGATGTTTCTCCCATTATCACCCCGAAAGCTGCTTTGCCATTTTTATTTCTCGACAATCCCTTGTTGAATGATACTCCCGAGGCCATGGTATTTGTTACCCACAACAGGAATGGAAACGATATTTATCAGTTGAGTCCAACGGGTGTCTTTTACACCGGCGGCTTCTGGACCGTTGCCAATCTGGATGGAGTAAACATGCCTATAAATAATGCCTTTAATGTCTACATAGCCAATGAGCATGATAATGCCTTCTATCATATAACAACGGCTGATAACATTTCTGGTAACACTACAATAATTGATCATCCCGATCTGAATGGAAACCCAAATGCTATACTGATTGTTACTACAAATGCGACTCCGGGAGGAATCCCTGCCGGGTCCAGTGGTTCTGCAACTATTGGAGTATGGTATTCCCCTGGTGTCGAGAAGTGGTCGATATTTAACGAAGATGCTACCCCGATGGATGCAGGCAGAGGCTACAATGTTCTGATTGTTGATGATGACAATAACTCGCCCTTACCTTCTCCCTGGCAAACCACAGATGTGGGAACGGTTAATGTTACAGGCGCAGTCGATTATGATAATGAATCACTTCTTTTATCCGGTTCAGGAACAGATATCTGGGGAACTAAAGATGCTTTCCGCTTTGTTTACCAGGAATTGACTGAGAATGAGAATATTGATCTAAAGGCAAAAGTAGCCTCCATTTCAAATACTAATGAATGGGCTAAAGCAGGTCTTATGATCCGTGAGTCGTTGGATTCGAATTCGACCTTTGCCATAAGCCTGGCAACAACAGAAAATGGAACTCATTTTCAAAAGCGGTCAGTAACAGGAGATTCTGCAGAATCATCTTCCGGTCCAGCAATGAATACCCCGGTCTGGTTACGAGTGCTTAAGAAAGATAATAAAATTACAGGGTTTGTGTCGGATGATGGTAATACCTGGGAAAAAACAGATTCCCTCGACCTGGAATTTAGCGGTTCTTTCTTTGCCGGTGTTGCTATTACCTCGCATAACGATACTGTTTTGACAACAGCTCTTATTCAAAATCTAACATTAACTCTGGTAGAGGATGAAATAGTCGATCTTTCGGTCGGAAATGAAATTTTAAGCAATAACTACAAGGTTTCGGGGATAATGATTTTCCCAAATCCAACAAATAGTATGGCCTACATTCAGTTTTCAGCTCCTGATGATAAAAACATTAATCTCTCAGTATATTCTATTGATGGTAAACTGGTCAGGGAAATGGGCATTGCGGAATATTCGAATAGCCTTTATTCTGTTCCTGTTGATATGAGAGATTTTGACCCGGGAATATACCTGGTTGTACTGAGAACTTCTTCCACCACAAGGACAGAAAAATTAATTTACTCAAAACAATAGATTTTCCTATGCCTGTAGGTAAATCCAGGTGTGTCGGGTGTTTTTATTGTGCTCTGGAATTATTCTGATGATCTCACCACTCCCTGATGCGGGTAGATTTTCGTGAGGCTTCAGGCCAAATCTGAATTCCTTTCTTTGGCTTGATCCAAAGAACAATACTTCGACTGCGCTTAGCATGACAGTGAGTATATTAAGCGCAAAAGGGCATTTTTATTGGAATTTTTTCAGAGGAGAAACCAGATTACCTCAGGTAAATTTTCCCATGGTCAATAACCCCCGGTGAGCTCTAGTTGCTTCGTCATTCTTCCTCGTATGAGGTTATTATCTAGCACTCCGCCTTCACAAAGTTACGGCGGGCAAAGCCAGAAACCAGTTTACCAATTCATCACATCAGAATAGCTATCTTTACACTATGATACTCGTAACCGGAGGCACAGGATTTTTAGGCGGACATTTGCTTTTGGAACTTCTGAAATCGGATGTTCCCATTCGGGCACTGATCAGCGAGAAGGGCGACCCCACAAAGGTATTGTCGGTGTGGAAACATTACATGAAAGACAGTCGCTCCATGCTTGACAAAGTAGAATGGTATGCAGCAGATATTTCCAATAAAGCATCCCTGGAACCTGCGTTTGAGGGAGTTAACAGAGTATATCATTGCGCTGCAATAGTATCTTTTAATCCTGGCATGAAGGAGAGAATGCATGAGGTAAATGTTCTTGGAACAAAGAATGTCGTTAACCTATGCATGGAGAAAAATGTGAAGAAACTTATTCATGTAAGTTCTATTGCCGCTGTACGATCATCCATAAATGGCGAGCCTGCAAAGGAGACTGACGGCTGGCCCTTGAAAGCCCGCTCATGGTATTCAAAAACCAAGACCATGGCAGAGATGGAAGTATGGCGCGGAAACGTGGAAGGTCTGAATACGGTACTTGTAAATCCCTCGGTAATTCTCGGCCCCGGAAAATGGAATACCGGAAGTCCGCGTTTCTTTGGTGTCTGCTACAAAGGGCTGAGACATTTTACACGTGGCATTACCGGATTCGTTGATGTACGCGATGTAGTGCAAATAATTACAAAGCTTATGGGAAGTGACATATGCGGTGAGCGCTTTATTCTTAATGCTGCCAACCTGAGCTTTGAAGAGCTATTCACTAAAATTGCCAATGCACTGAATGTTAAAGCTCCCTCTGTATATGCCCCTCCCTATTTAACTGGTTTTGCATGGCGTGCAGAATTTGTGAAACACATGCTCACGGGAATTCCCCCGGTAGTAACCAAACAGTCTGCCCGTTCAGCGCACCTGAGACAAGTCTATTCTTCAAAGAAAGTTGAAGAAATGCTGGATTATTCTTTCAGACCCATTGATGAAACCATTAAGGAGGTGGCGGGGATGTTTCTTAAGGAGGTTTGTTAGGTTGTTAGCCTGTTAGGTGGTTGGCTTATTGGGTATTGGAAATGATATTATTAACTGTTATAAGAAATAAATATGAGGAAATTTAAAGAACTCCGTATTTGAGAAGAGAGTATTCAATTGGTAAAAAATGTTTACATGCTGAGTAAATTATTGCCTGATTATGAGAAATTTGGGTTGGGAAGTCAGATACAACGGGCAGCCGTATCAATTCCATCAAATATTGCTGAAGGCTGCAGCAGAAAAAGTGATGTTGAGTTTGCTCGTTTCCTGGAGATATCATTAGGTTCTGCTTTCGAGCTTGAAACCCAGTTGATCATAATTTATGAGCTTCAATTAATTTCACAACATGAAACTATTCAAAATATATTGATACATATCGAAAAGCTGCAAAAAATGATAAATAGCTTAAAATCGAAAGCTAAATGAAAAGTTTTAAGACAGTCAGGCATTTAACAAAAAGAAAATTTTCTAGCCTGCCAATTGCCTAATAACCTAAAAACCCAAAAGCCTAACAAGCTACTTACTTCTCGCCCTACGAAATATAATATTGTATATGGCCTTGAAAAAGTATTTGAAATCTGTTCTGAAAGGAGCTTTTGCATATGCATCAAGATATCTACTCTCCGAAGCCATATGCTCATCAAAAGTTTTTGGCAAATCGGCATAAAAGGGAGGAACCAGTCCCGGTTTAAAGAGGATTCTTTTCTCCTGCAATTTCCTGGGGTACATTTTGTATTTCGATTTGCTCAACGGCCTTACTCCAAATAGTTTTATGTCTCCTTTCAGCAAATTGAAAAGCATAGGAAGTTCATCAAACCAGAATATTCTTAAAAATTTGCCCCAACTGGTAACTCTAAAATCATTGATGGCTTTATCGCCATCAGCAGTTCCATGCTTTGTATACACATATTCCTGTATAAATTCTGAATAGGGGTGCATGGTACGAAGTTTATATACTATAATCAGTTTTCCCTTGTAGCCTATTCTTTCCAATCTCACGAAAGGACCATAAGTAGGATTCTCAGGATAATGGGGCTTGGCGGTTTTGCGAGCAATAAAAAACAAATGATTGCTAACATATTTCTCAGCAATGACCTCAAACCCACAGGAATACAAACGCCCGAAGGTTTCGGCTTTGGTCAGCACCCTATTCTGCCCGCGAGTAAGAAGCCTTGTAATACCTTGTGTAAGGGCAAATTTTGGAAAGATCCTTTTAAGGATAAAATCCAGGGTATAGGCAATGTAGTTGAGAACCGGCGGGTATTTCCTTAGTATCCTTTTCTTTCGCAGGTCTTTTGTTTCTACAAAGTCAACGAACAATCCGCCGATGGGGAGTTTTTTGTTAGCAGATTCAAAAAATTTGTTGATGTAGCGTATATCATTGATGCGCTTCAAATTCACTATGGATTCAAAGCTGTGCTTGAGTTGAGTATCAATATTCAAACGCGAGACAGTACTTATAATGAGTGTTTCGGGAGAATCGATCTGGGCATAGCTGAAGATAAAGTCAAAAGCAAACTGGTTTATCTCAACCAGGATAGCCTCTTCCCGGTTTTTGACATCAGCCGTTTTTCTTTTTGCTCTTCTCTGCAAAATGGGAGGAGCCTTTAAAAGGCGGCCTCTCCTTTTTAATTCCGGGGGTTCAGTAACAGGGTTTCGGAGGTAAAAATCGAGTGTGCCCCAGATCAATTCCAGGGCAGTTGAAACCAGGATAGTACCAAATACAACCGTGCGCGAAAAGAAATCTACCCTTACAAGAAACATGAGCGTTGTGGATACACCTATGATCAAAGCATTGGTAAGTACTATTTTTCTTAGAACAGCTCCTATTTTAGGCAGTAAATAAAAATTATATTTTCCTAATGCAATAGATACAATAAGCCATATGCCCAGGAAAATAAGGAAAGAATAGAGGTACCTGTCCAAGGCATCCATGAATAGGCCAGGTCTTCCCTTCAGAAAGATGGTAAAAATCAGGGATACACTAAAAATATCAAAAAGAGAATATGTAAAGCTTGTGCGCGTGCGCATTGGGTTATTTTTATTGCAAACTCCGGCAAAAACAAATACTTAGACTAAAATATATGAAAAAAGTAAATGGTGATAGGTGATTAAATTTGAAACATTAGAACAGTTTACTATATACTAATCACAATTTACCATTTTCAGATAATAATCAAAGATAATGATACTTAGACTGTATTAAAGAAAAAATCTTAACAGCCTGGTTCAGGCTTCTGAGTTTTTGTGGCGGAAAACCTACTCTTCCCATTTTCTCCCCTTCTTACTCTCTCATCTTCCTGACTGCCCAACCACCTAACCACCTCATCCCAGCCCTTTCCAGGTGGAGAGGGAGTGCCTTTTGCATAATTTTAGCATAATGCAAATCAAAATCCGTTAATGAAAAGAATAAAGATGAACAATAGATTTTGGATGCTAAGAAAAAATAAAGTTCTTTTGTAAAAATTTTTCGAAAATGACCGAAAATATCTTCCCCAACAGGGACAAATTCCTGGAACGACCGGCAAAGGAAAAACTGCTGAAACAACAAGGGCTGGTAATTTGGTTTACAGGTCTGTCTGCTTCAGGAAAAAGCACCCTGGCCATTTTCCTCGAACGGAAATTGTATGCCGAAGGACTGCTTACCCAGGTACTTGATGGAGATAAAATACGTAATGGCCTGAACAGCAATCTTGGATTTACCAGTGAAGAACGTATTGAGAACATACGCAGGATTGCAGAAGTCGGCAGACTGTTCAGCGATTGCGGAGTAATTGCCATATCGGCATTTATCAGCCCTACCGATTCCATACGTGCCATGGCAAGAAATATAATCGGGGAAAATAATTTTTTTGAAATTTATGTCAGCACACCGGTAAGCACTTGCGAAGAACGCGATCCCAAGGGACTTTACAAAAAAGCCCGCGCAGGAATTATTAAAGATTTTACCGGAATTTCTGCTCCCTACGAAGCCCCGGAAGATGCAAAGCTGATCATTGATACGACAGATTGCACGGTAGAAGAAGCCGCTGA
>CAYWBC010000055.1:25890-25973 GCA_964456285.1 uncultured Bacteroidales bacterium | reverse complement strand
GGACTCTTCTGATCCAGAATCAGACGTGTTGCCAATTACACCACGAGGCAATTTTATTATAATACATAATTCCCAAAGGAATT
>CAYWBC010000055.1:0-25790 GCA_964456285.1 uncultured Bacteroidales bacterium | reverse complement strand
AAGAATGAACTATTACATATTTCCAATCGGTATTGCCAATTACACCACGAGGCAATTTTATTATAATACATAATTCCCAAAGGAATTAACTTATTCGTGTTAAACCAATTTTTGAGTTAATATAATCAATACCTAAACTCGAAAATTACTAACAAGGCATGTAAAGAACTACTCAATCTGGTTTAATGCCGATGGATAAATATGTTTAGTTCAGGCAAGACCTGCAAGGGCGAAGAATGAACTATTACATATTTCCAATCGGTATTGCCAATTACACCACGAGGCAAAAGGGAGCACAAAATTAGAAAAATCTTCAATTATCTAAAATTTCAGACAAAAAATTCCTGATTTGTGATTAGCAATCATGTAAAATAATAAGAAATATTTTACTTGCCAGCCATCTTCGCCCATGAATCTCGAAGTGTTACTGTTCGATTCAAAACAAGCTTTTCCGATGTCCCATCTTTGTCAACACAGAAATAACCAAGCCTTTCAAATTGATAATTTTCAAGAGGTTTAGCATCTTTCAGGAAGGGTTCAACATATCCTTTAGTAAGTTGTAAAGAATTGGGATTCAGGTTAGAAAGAAAAGTTTTTCCTTCTTCACACTGATATGGATTCTCAGTTAAAAATAACCTGTCGTATAATCTAACCTCACTCTCAATCGCATGTTTTGCCGAAACCCAGTGAATAGTTCCCTTCACTTTACGGCCATCAGGAGAATTTCCTCCTCGGCTGGCAGGATCAATTGTGCATATCAATTCAATAATTTCTCCCTTTTCATCTTTTATTGCTTCTTCACAAGTAAGAAAGTAAGCATATCTTAAGCGTACTTCCCTTCCTGGTCCAAGGCGAAAGAATTTCTTTGGTGGATCTTCCATAAAATCTTCACGCTCAATGTATAGTGTTTTTGAAAATGGAACCTGTCGGGTTCCTGCACTTTCATCTTCAGGATTATTCACTGCTTCAAGGAAATCTTCTTGGTCTTCAGGATAATTTTTAATTGTTACTTTCAGAGGATTGATTACTCCCATCACTCTCTGTGCTTTTGTATTAAGATCCTCACGAATACAATGTTCCAGTAAACCTGCATCAATAACATTTTCACGTTTGGCGACACCCACTTTTTCTGCAAAATTTCGCAGTGAATCTGCTGTATATCCTCTTCTCCTTAATCCTGCAATAGTGGGCATACGAGGATCATCCCAACCTGCAACATGTTTCTCTTCAACAAGTTGCAGAAGCATACGCTTACTCATTACAGTGTAATTGATATTAAGACGGGCAAATTCTGTCTGATGTGTCCGTTTCTGATTTACCTCAGGGTCATCAATAATATTATCCAGAAACCAGTCGTAAAGCGGCCTGTGAACTTCAAATTCAAGTGTACACAATGAATGAGTTATATTTTCAATATAATCACTCTGCCCATGAGCAAAGTCATACATGGGATAAATGCACCACTCGTCACCTGTCCTATGATGGTGAGCATGTTTTATTCTATACATTACAGGGTCTCTCATGTGCATATTAGGTGAACTCATATCAATTTTTGCACGCAAAACTTTTGATCCATCAGGAAATTCACCCTTCTTCATGCCTTCAAAAAGTTCAAGGTTCTCTTCAATTGACCTGTTACGGTATGCGCTCTCTCTTCCTGGCTTAGTTGGGGTTCCGCGATTTGCAGCAACTTCCTCTGCGCTGCTTTCTTCAACATAAGCTTTGCCTTTTTTTATCAGTAAGACGGCCCATTCATAAAGTTGCCCGAAATAATCAGAGGCATAATATTCACGGCCTTCCCAATTGTAACCCAACCACTGTATATCTTCCTTTATAGAATCTACATATTCCACATCTTCCTTTACTGGATTGGTATCATCAAAACGCAAATTGCATTTACCATTGTACCTTTCTGCCAGACCAAAATTCAGACAAATTGACTTTGCATGACCAATGTGCAGATATCCATTGGGTTCGGGAGGGAAGCGCAGATGAACTCTTCCATTGTGGGTATTCTCATTCAAATCCTTCTCAATCATCGCCTCAATAAAGTTCAGCGATTTGATATTTTCTTCACTATTCATATTCTAATAAAATCTAGTGATTACCAATAATACAGCTGCAAAAGTAAGTATTTTAAACCAAGGATAATTCTTTATATTTGAATTTGAAGGAGTAGAATTTTTATTTTCGTATCAGAAAAGTAAATTATGGGCAAAATTATTCTTGAAGACATAGAAATCTATGCTTATCATGGCAATCTACCAGAAGAAAATGAGATTGGCGGAAAATTTTTAGTTAACCTGGAAATTGATACTGCATTTGATGATGCCTGTGAAAGTGACAATTTGGAAGACACTTTTGATTACCAAGAGGCTTACAGTATTGTTAAAAATGAAATGGCAACTAATTCTTCTCTTCTTGAACACGTAGCGTCAAGAATTCTTGACCGTATTTTAGAAGCTTCTCCTTTAGTATGGGCAGTAAAAATAAAAGTCTCGAAAATGAACCCTCCCTTTGGCGGAAATGTTAAAGCTGTGAGCGTTGAGATAAAAAAAGACAGAGATCAATGAAAGGAAAACTAAAAAAATGTCCTTCCTGTGGAAAATTCTTCACCTGCCAGGGAGAGGAAGATTGCTGGTGCGAAAGTTACCAGATCCATAAAAAGGATTTCTTAAGACTAAAACAAGATTATACTGATTGTTTGTGCCCCTCATGCCTGTCAAAGTATGCAGAATAATTTCATAGAATAAATATTCAAAGAATCTCTTATTAAATCTAAGGCATAAAAATTTAGTAAGTTTTTTCTTTTCTTCCTATCTTGGCTATACCATTAATTTAAATGCAAAAACCATGAAAACATTTAAGAAATTCTCTTTCTTACTTTTAATCTTTTTTAGTGCCTGCAATCTTTCTTCCGACAAAGCTCGTGAGGTAAAAGATTATACCATTGAACAGTTTATGACAAACATCAATATGTTTGGTGGTAATTTCTCTGCTGATGAATCTAAGCTTCTCATATCCTCTGATGAATCAGGGATATACAATGCTTATACTCTTTCTGTAGAAGGCGGCGAACTAATTCCGCTTACTCAATCTGATTCAACAAGCGTATTTACCATTTCGTTTTTTCCAAAAGACGACAGAATTCTATATCATGCTGACAATAATGGGAATGAGATCTACCACATCTTTCTGCGAGATATTGATGGCACTGTAACTGATCTTACTCCGGATTCTTCTGCACGTTCTACATTTTACAATTGGAACTATGATGAAGAAAGTTTTCTTTTTGGATCGAACAAGCGCGATCAGCGATTTATGGATATTTATGAAATGGATGTTGAAACCTTAACTCCTGAAATGATCTTTCAGAATGATGAAGGACTTGAATTTGGAGAAATCAGCAGAGATGAAAAATACATGGTATTTATTAAGCCTATTACCACATCAAATGATGAGATGTATCTATATTCTGTTAAGAATAAGAAAATGAAACATATTTCCGAACATACAGGAAATGCAAGCTATTCTCCAACAGGCTTTAGCCTCGAAAGCGATGCTCTTTTCTACACTACCAATGAGGACAATGAGTTTACTTACCTGGTAAAATACGATATCGCATCTGACAACAAAGAAAAAGTTCAGGAATATGATTGGGATATCTGGTATTCTTATCTGTCGCACAATGGAATGTATCGGATAACAGGCATTAATGAAGATGCCCGTACAGTTATAAAAATACTCAATAATGAAGATGACAAAGAGATTGATTTTCCAGATAACATTCAAGGAGACATTAAAAATGTTCACATCTCAAAAAGTGAAAAACTCATGACGTTTTGGGTAGGCACTTCCAAGTCACCTAGTGTTCTTTATATTTATGATTTAAAGACCGGCAAGGCAACAGAACTTGTATCAGGGTTAAATCCTGAAATTAATCCAAATGATCTTGTTGAAGGTGAAGTAATTCGCTACGGATCTTTTGATGGTCTGGAGATTCCTGCAATCCTTTACAAACCGCATCAGGTTTCATCAAAGAATCCAGGGCCTGCACTGGTATGGGTTCATGGTGGCCCGGGTGGCCAATCTCGTTTGTCATATTATGTATTAATTCAATACCTGATCAACAAAGGATATACTATTCTTGCTGTGAATAATCGCGGTAGCAGTGGATATGGCAAAACATTTTATCAGCTTGATAATAAAAACCATGGCGAAAATGATTTGATGGATTGTGTACAAGCAAAAGATTATTTGGCTTCTACAGGATTTGTTGATACTGCCAATATTGGTATTATTGGAGGTTCATACGGTGGTTTTATGGTTATGGCTGCGCTCACTTCACAACCCGAAGAATTTAAAACCGGGGTGAATCTTTTTGGAGTAACAAACTGGTTACGCACTCTGCAAAGTATTCCGCCATGGTGGGAATCGTTCAGAGCAGCATTGTATGATGAGATGGGTGATCCGGCAGTAGATTCTGTACGTTTGTATCGTATTTCTCCCCTCTTCCATGCCGATCAGATCACAAAACCTTTTATGGTACTTCAGGGAGCAAATGACCCAAGAGTACTGCAGGTTGAATCTGATGAAATAGTTGAAGCGGCCAGAAACAATGGTGTAGAAGTTGAGTATGTATTGTTTGATGACGAAGGACATGGCTTTGCTAAGA
Organism: uncultured Bacteroidales bacterium; assembly: GCA_964456285.1. Classification (GTDB taxonomy): domain Bacteria; phylum Bacteroidota; class Bacteroidia; order Bacteroidales; family UBA10428; genus UBA10428. Next base: position 21,115 of record CAYWBC010000055.1, on the reverse strand, counting down.
AAGAAAACCAGATGAAAGGCTACGAAAAAATTGTAGTATTTCTCGACAAGCAACTCAAAGGAATAAAAGAAGAGACAATAGAATAGGAATAATAATACAGGATGAAAAACGCAGGAATAATAGCTTAACCGCTATCCTTCCTGCGTTTTTTTGATTCATAATATTTTCTAACTTTGCTGGCCGATAATAGAATTTGGTTGCGTGGCCGAGTGGCTAGGTCCCGATTCATCGGGACAAAACCGTGTACGGCGGTTCGAACCGAACCCCGACGAAGGAGGGTGAGCTCACGAAGCCGACTTTAGGAGGCGAGTAATCCGTCCATCAGATAGATTGGTTGTTCTTTAAAATATTGCTTGTTTTGCTTCTGATACAGATGTAGAAACATATGAAAACAAATTTGGTCGCGTGGCCGAGTGGCTAGGCAGCGGTCTGCAAAACCGTGAACGGCGGTTCGAATCCGCCCGTGACCTCGATAAAATCCTTGATTGCATAGCGATCAGGGATTTTTTTTAGAGACCATGAAAAATAGCATCACCCCAAATACTTCATTACCGTCTCCAGCATCTCTTTCTTTCTGAGTGGTTTTACAAAATATTCATTGCAACCCATCTCAAGACATTTTTCTCTATGGTAGGTTCTGTCATATGCCGTTTGCGCTATAACTGGTATAGTTTTATTACTATCCCTGATAATCTTTATGGCATTAATTCCATCCATCCGTGGCATTTTCAGATCCATGAATATTATATCCACATCTGACTCCTTTTCAAACAACTCAAGTAATTCAACACCATCTCTTGCCCTTAAAAGAGTTACTCCTGTATTTTTAAAGAATGCTTCTATCAATAAGAAATTTGATTCATGATCTTCTGCAATGAGTACCTTCTTACCAGTCCAATTGTAATCTTTCTCACCCCTTAATTGAGTGCGTAATTTATTGCTCTCTGGCTTAATATGAGGAATAGTAAAAAAGAATTTTGAGCCTCTTTTCAATTGACTTTCAACCCATATTTTGCCACCCATTAATTCTGTTACAACTTTAGCAAAAGCCAATCCCAATCCTGATCCACGATATAATTTCTCCTGATTTTCATCCTGTACCTTAAAAAAACGATCAAAGATCTTATCAGTGTATTGCGAGTCAATGCCTATTCCTGTATCCTCTACAATGAATGTAATGTGTGAACTATTGTACTTATGTATTCCAATAGTTATATGCCCCTCTTCCGTAAATTTTATTGAATTTTCGATTAATTTGGACAGTATTTGATTTAATTTTCGTTCATCGGTGATTGCAATTGTTTCCTCTTTCGGTAATTCGGCTAAAATACTAAGATTAGGCTTTTCTCTGGCAATTTTCTCTCGGTTCGTACTTACCAATTCTTTAATAAGCTCAGTTATATTGCATTCTTTATAAACTGGCTTAAGCTCACCAATTTGAATTCGTGAAAAATCAATGATATCCTGAACCAGCCTTAACATACTTTTCCCGCTCTCATTTATTATTCGCAGATAGTAGTCTCTGCTTTTCTGATCATCCTTTTTCTCAATTAGTAAATTGATAAATCCCAGTATGGCATTCAATGGAGTTCTAATTTCATGACTGATGTTTTCCAGAAATGCAGTTTTCAATTTGTCACTTTCTTCTGCTTTGTCCTTGGCTATATTGAGTTCATTGGTTTGCTCTTTAACAAGTTTAGTTAAATTGTTACGATGAAACTCTAATTCCTCATTTTGTTTCTGAATCTGATCTCTTTGTGATGTTGCCATATCTCTCTGCGCAACAATCTCCTTATTCTGACTTTCAATTTCCAAACTATGTTCTTCGAGTTCACGGGTTCGTTCCTTAACCAGTTTGGTGAGTTTCATATTCATCAGACTTATTTGCCTGATACGATATCTGTAGATGGCAAAAACCAATAAAATGACAACAACGATTGCAAAACTAATAAACCACCATGTTCTGTAATAGGGAGGATGAACAATAATATCAATACTTCTGCCTTTTACATTCCAAATCCTATCATTATTGGAGGCAATAACTCTAAACCTGTATTTTCCAGGAGTAAGATTTGTATAGGTAGCACTAGTCTGATTGCCAACATCATTCCATGACTCTTCAAAGTTTTCCAGAATGTATTTGTAATTATTCTCAGCAGGTTGTGTGAAATTCAGGGCGGCAAAGCGAATTGTAAATACCTGGTGTTTGAATTGCAAATTTATTTCATCAAGATTATTAATGTTCTCTTTAATTGGAGAATCAGGATCATGAATATTAACTTCTTTATTGAATATTTCAAATCCGGTAAATACAATATTTGGTATATACAAATTCTCTTTAATACTAAGAGGGTCAAACCAGGTTAGTCCGTTGATGCCTCCGAAATACATCCTCCCATCCTTATCCATGTATGATGAATTGATATTAAATCTATTCCCTTGTATCCCATCATATGTGTTAAAATTTGTAATCCCCTGGTTGTCATAATCAAATTTTGATAAGCCGTTGTTTGTACTTAGCCACAAATTCCCCAGGGAATCCTCTAATATTGCATTGATCACATTTCCCGGTAAGCCATCATGAATATCAAAGCACTCAAATACTTCCTCATCTTCTTTCCATAGATTTAAGCCTCCACCATTTGTTCCGATCCATATTCTGTTCTTACTATCTTCATGAATATCTAAAATCCATCTGTCTGAAATACTTTTCGGATTATTAAGATCAGGTAAATAATATGCAAATGATTTTGATACTTTATCATATACATTTAATCCATTAATAGTTCCAATCAGTATTCTTCCCCTTGAGTCTTTTTCAATACTCCAAATGCTAGATGTACTGGTGCCTTTATTCCCATCAGATCCAACAGGTAAATGCGTAAAAATCTTGGTTTTCAGATTCAAAACATCAACACCCATTTCTGAGGCAAGCCATAAATCCTCGTCATCAATCATCATGTCCCATATTTGCGTTCCTCGAGGAGTGCGATTTGAACTATCAGGATAATAATGGTAAAATCTCTTGTTTTGTCTATTATAGCAACTCAATCCTCCTGCAAAATGTCCAATCCAAATATTTCCTTCTCTATCTTCCGACAAGCACATTGGTTTATCATTTGGAATACTGTATCTGTTAATTGGATCGTGTGTAAACTGTTTAAATTTTTTTGACTCCTGATTATATACATTCAATCCTCCTCCATCGGTTCCAATCCAGATGAGATTCTCAGAATCAACAAGTATTGAACTTACCTTATTATTATTCAAGCTATTAGCGGAATAAATGCTCTTTTGAATATTATAAAACTTCTTCCTGAAATTATTTACATAATTAATTGGAGCATTAAAATTGCCAATCCAGAAATTTCCAGCATCATCTTCAAATAATACCCTTACAACATCAGTACTTATGCTATTCTGATCTAATAGATCATGCTTGTATTGCCTAAATGAATCAGATTCAGGATAATACAGGTTCAGTCCTCCATTGTCTGTGCAAATCCACAAATTTTGCTTTGAATCCATGCTGAAACTCCATATTACATCGCTTCCAAGTGAGCTGCTATTCCCTGGATCATTTGAATAGTATGTGAATTTCTTCGTCTTTTTATTATAACAAGAAATCCCTTTGCCATTAGTTCCAAACCATATTTTTCCATACTGATCCTCGATTATACTTCTAACATCTCTGCCAAACAATGAATTTCCATTTTTTGGACCGGGTAACAAAGATTGTATTTCATTGTCTCCCGGTCGAAAGAAATTCACACCATTGTCACTAGTTCCAATCCAAAGTATGCCTTCAGAATCAAAAAATATTGTACGAAGATTGTTGCTGGATAGCCTTCTTTCAATAGGGCTGTCCTGGTTATACCTTACAAAATAATTTTTCTTACGATCAAATAAACAGAGCCCGCCATTAACGGTTGCAAACCAAAGGTTTCTGCTATTGTCTTCTACAATTTCTCTGACAAAAGTCGAACTTATTGTAGTAGAGTCATCCTGATCGTGCAAATACCTGACAAAATGATCCTGTGCCTCAATATAGCAGTTAAGCCCATTCTCTGTAGCAACCCACATTTTTCCTTCACTGTCTCCAAATATTTTACGTATCACATTGTTGCTAATACTATTCGGATCATCCTGGTTAAAATAGTATGCCTTATACTCAACTCCGTCATATCTGAACAAGCCATCTTTTGCTGCAATCCAAATAAATCCTTGTTGGTCCTGATAGAAATCTTCAACAATACCAAATGAATAATTATCCTTGAGATAAATTTTTTCAAATACAAGGTCATTTGGTTGGCAAAACCCAGATACGCTTAATGCCAAAAAAAGTATCGTGAAAATTCTGAATGAAAAAAACATGTTATATATAACTCTTTGTAACCACATAATAAGTATTAACTTTTGCATTTGTTAATACATTCATGGTTAATTACACTTCTATACCATCCGGCATTTAGCAGAGTATCGGTAAGAGATTTAGGCGATAATACATCACAGAAAGAACCAAATTCTTTCCATTCATAGTCATATAGGGAACAACAAGATAGCAAACTTTAGCGAATAACTTCATTTTAAATGTACTAAAAATTAATCATTCGTTCTTATACACACATAGAGCATCCGTATTAGCAATGATAAAATGCTAACAAATGTTAAAAAAAGAAAATTTTCTCCTTACCACGCAACTAATTGCTGAGTAAATACATCTTTAGCTTTAGTAGATTAGGTTTTTAGGGCAGCTTTGATGAGTTTTTTCGGCAACTCTTCAATTTTTGGGCATCATGAGATGCCCATTTTAAAAATTTCTAAAAACCAGAATCAGTGATTTAAAAGGAATGAAAACTGGTGTGAATAATGAAAATTTATTAATCATTTGAAAGAGCTTGGTATCATTGTTGAATGTAATAGAATAAAAATGAAAATGAATGTGATGAATGAGGTTTTATCAAATATTCTGGTGATTCACAGAGACAATACAAAAGTATCAGCATCCTTCAGAACTGAAGAGAAGTCTTCTGCTTTAAAGATGGATAGTATCAGGAAACAACTGATTACAATAATTTGTAAACGAGGTACGCATTTGGAATTAGACCTGGCAGGAATCCGATTTATTGATAGTGATGGATTTGACACTTTAAATCTGATTCACAGGCTTGGTAAAAAATATGGATCGACACTAACGCTTAAAGGCGTTGAGGTAGAAGTGTTGGAAATGATCGATTTACTGAAAAAATACCATGTTTTTCATATCCACCAGATCAAGTCTGCTTGCTAAAAGAACTCCTCTATATTTCTCTATATAAACCCAAATTCCCGCAGATCATTTGCGGGAATTTTTATTTTTTCAGCAAACAATTCAAATTGATCAATGAAGAAGAAATTATATTGTTCTCAGCGCCTTTTCAAGCCGTAATATCGTTTCCTTTTTGCCAATTATCTCCATAATATCAAACAAATGAGGTCCCTTCCCTGCACCAACAATAGCCAAACGCAAAGGATTCATCACCTTCCCGAAACCCAATTCATTCTTTTCGACGAAGACTTTTATTCCTTCCTCAATCATTGACGAGGAAAAATCTTCAACTTCACTTATAATTTTAAGACAATCTGTAACAATTTCAGGAGTTTGTTCCTTCCAGAATTTTTTCCTTGTTTTCTCATCATACTCAATTGGTGCCTCAAAGAAAAAACTCGATTGCTCCCAAAAGTCTGAAACAAAGGCAGAACGTTCCTTAATTAAAGAAACTATTTTTTCAATCTTTGAAAGTTCTTCATGAACACCTCTTTTCTTAAGGTCTTGTTCAAACAATGCTGCTAATTCTTTATTGCTTTTTTGCTGTAGATATTGCTGATTAAACCACTTCGCCTTCTCCAAATCAAAACGGGCTCCAGCTTTTGTAATCCTCTCCAGTGTAAAAATTTCAATTAGCTCATCAATAGAGAAAATCTCCTGCTCAGTTCCAGGATTCCATCCTAATAATACAAGCATATTAATTACCGCTTCAGGGAAATAACCAGATTCACGATAGCCGCTCGATACATCCCCGTTTGGGGCTTTCCACTCCAAAGGAAATACCGGGAATCCTAATTTATCTCCATCACGTTTGCTCAATTTCCCTGAACCACTAGGTTTGAGAATCAGTGAATGGTGGGCAAACTTGGGAATGTCATTTTCCCAACCAAGAGCTTTATAAAGCATTACATGCAGAGGCAATGAAGGCAACCATTCTTCACCCCTGATTACATGAGATATTTTCATCAAATAGTCATCAACTACATTAGCAAGGTGATAAGTAGGCAATCCATCCGATTTAAATATAACCTTATCATCCAGAGTAGAAGTGTTAAATCTAACAGTCCCCCGAATAATGTCCTCGGTTTCAATCTCAACACTTTCAGGCATTTTAAATCGGATTACATATGCTTCTTCGTTGGCGATCATTCTTTGTACATCTTCGCTATCCAACATAAGCGAATTTTTCAATAATTTACGCGTATGGGTATCATAGGAGAATGTCTTCTTATCTGCCTCGAATTCTTTCCTTAATTCATCAAGTTCTTCGGGAGTATCAAATGCATAATATGCCCATCCCGATTTAAGCAGTATATCAGCATATTTTTTGTATATATCCTTTCTCTCTGATTGTTTATACGGGCCATAATCACCTCCCTGTTTCACTCCCTCATCTGGTATTATTCCTAACCATTCAAATGCATTGTTTATGTATTCCTCAGCTCCTTCAACAAACCTTGACTGATCAGTGTCTTCAATTCTGAGGATAAAATCTCCACCATGCTTTTTGGCAAGCAAGTAATTATACAAAGCTGTTTTTGTTCCGCCTATATGCAATGGGCCAGTCGGACTGGGGGCAAATCTTACTCTTACTCTTTTTGACATTTCCAATATTTTATTGTCGCGCAAAGATAAACAAATCAATGTGGATAGATAAAATCAAATTCAGTATCCTGAATATTATCATGCTGTTTTTATTCAATTAGTTATAATTTTATTCCTCTGAAATACTCATTCTCGATGGAAAATATTCTTATTATAGGTGCTGCAGGTCAGATAGGATCAGAATTAACCCTGGCATTAAGAAAGATACACGGCAACCAGCATGTGTTTGCCACAGACATTAAAGAAGCTCCGAAAGATATTATGGAAAGCGGTCCTTTCCAACTATTGGATGTGATGGATGATAAGAGACTTATCCATTTTGTGATCAGGCATAAAATAACCCAGATCTATCATCTTGCTGCTGTATTGTCAGGAAATGCTGAAAAATTACCCATCCAGGCCTGGCACATCAACATGAACAGTTTAATGAATGTTCTGGAAATTGCAAAGCTGGTGGAGGATGTGAAAAAGGTTTTCTGGCCCAGCTCTATTGCTGTTTTTGGACCATCTACACCCAGAGAATTAACTCCTCAGCTGACAACCATGGAACCAACAACCGTATATGGAATAAGTAAACTTGCGGGAGAAAGATGGTGTGAGTACTACTTTAAAAAATATAGATTGGATGTTAGAAGTATCAGGTACCCGGGTTTGATCAGTTACAAAACAGAACCTGGAGGAGGCACAACCGACTGGGCCGTTGAAATATTTTATGAGGCTATCAGGAAAGGTAAGTATACCTGCTTTCTGAAAAAAGATACCAAACAACCCATGCTATTTATGGAAGATGCCATCAATGCAACTGTAAGACTGATGGAAGTGGATAATAATAGACTGAATCTCCATACAGGTTACAATATTATGGGTGTGAGTGTAAGTCCTGAAGATGTAGCCAATGAAATAAAAAAGCACATTCCCGGCTTTGAAATTTCATATTCCCCCGACTTCAGACAAGAAATAGCCATGACCTGGCCGGAAAGTGTAGATGATAGTCTGGCCCGAATGCACGATGACTGGAAGCCTCTCTATAATCTGAAAAGAATTGCAGAGATTATGTTGAATGAAATAAAGAAAAAAGAAAACGGGAATAGATAACCTTAATGGTAAAATTATGTATGGAAAAATTAAAGCCCACCTGAGCAAAGAACTGCAAAATATTAAAGATGCAGGACTCTATAAATCTGAACGTATCATCACTTCACCACAGGATGCAGTTATTAAAACAGAAGATGGAAAAGAAGTTCTTAATTTTTGCGCCAATAATTACCTCGGACTTTCTTCCCATCCCAAACTTATTGAAGCTGCAAAAGAAGGACTTGACAGCCACGGTTTCGGTATGTCCTCCGTGCGTTTTATTTGTGGAACAACCGATTTGCACACAAAGCTGGAAGAAAAAATTGCCGAATTTTTTGGCACTGAAGCCACCATACTTTATGCTGCCTGTTTTGATGCCAACGGTGGTGTTTTTGAGCCATTGCTAACTGATGAAGATGCCATCATTTCCGATTCACTTAACCATGCATCCATTATTGATGGCATACGATTGTGCAAAGCAAAACGCTACCGATACGCCAATGCAGATATGAATGATCTGGAAGAAAAACTTAAGGAAGCACAAGAACAACGTTTTCGAATAGTGGTGACAGATGGCGTATTCTCTATGGATGGTAACCTCGCTCCTTTAGACGGTATCATTGCCCTGGCTGAAAAATACGATGCGATGGTGATGGTAGATGAATGCCATTCAGCCGGAGTTGTTGGTAAAACAGGAAGAGGTGTTACCGAGCATTTTAACCTGCGCGGACAGGTAGATATTATTACAGGAACCCTTGGAAAAGCCTTTGGCGGAGCCATTGGTGGTTTTACTACAGGGAAAAAGGAAATAATTGATATGCTGAAGCAACGATCAAGGCCTTACCTATTTTCGAACTCCTTGCCTCCCATGATTACACAGGCCGGCATTGCTATGTTTGATATGATGAAAGAAACAGATGAGCTACAAAAAAGACTTCATGAGAATACAGCTTATTTTAAAAATAAAATAGTGGAGGCCGGATTTGATATCAAACACACACAATCTGCCATTGTAGCCATTATGTTGTACGATGCAAAATTATCTCAGAACTTTGCTGCAGCTCTATTGAAAGAAGGCATTTATGTAATTGGTTTCTATTACCCGGTAGTTCCGCAAGATCAGGCACGTATAAGAGTGCAATTATCCGCTGCCCATACACGGGAACATTTAGACAAGGCACTTCAAGCTTTCGGAAAGGTTGGGAAAGAGTTGGGGGTTCTCAAAAGTTAATAGTATTTATTCAGATTTATTGTCAATCCTATCTGGATTCCTGCCTGCGCGGGGATGCCATTCCCAAAGATTATGGCAACATTCCTTGCTTGACAAGGAAAGGCGCAGCCCTCGACGAGATCAACCCAGAATTGTCGTATCCCTGCTTGAATGTAAAAGTATAGATTTGTAAAAAAAACTTAATTTTCCATTATATTCTTAATTATCAGTTATATTCACTTATATATGATATTAATATAGATATGTTTCTGGCAAGTGTTAAAAAAGGATTATTGATTGTTATTATTCTCGGCCTGAAATACCCAACTGTATTTGCACAAATGAACATTTCATTGGGCAATGACACAACTTATTGCAAAGATTTGTGGGGTGAACCTACTAGTTTCCTTGGAACAAACTTACAAATTGAAAATGGAATTGAGCCTTTTAAATACACTTGGAATTGTATCTTTAATATAAGTACACTTACCTTTCGGGCAAGTGCATTTCTTAATGATACCACCATTTCCACTCCTCAATTTATTGCTTATCCTACAACTTTAGATTGGCTGGAAATGTTCCTTACCGTTGAGGATTCCGAAAACAAAATAGCTAAGGACAGTATAAAGGTAAGGTTTTCTCTATTTGGTTATATTATTGCTGATCCTTATACTATTAATGTCCAATTTGGAGATAGTTTACAATTTACGGGTGAGTCTTTTGTGGGTGGAGGGATTGCTCCCTTAAGTTTTACATGGCAACCTGAAAATTATTTAAGCAATCCTGATAAACTCGATACTTGGTGCAAACCTGATATCAGCACTCAATATGATCTTGTTGCTACTGATTCCGTTGGTTGTGTTTCTCTACCCACACCAATGTATAATGTAATTGTACATCCGGTTTCTTTTCAAGATGCTCCAAACAAAAATACTTTTTATTGTTATCAGAATGGAGAGGTATTCTGCTTTTGTAATCCCAACCAAAATATGGCTCGGATAATCGTGTATGATACAAAAGGTGCTTTAGTATTTCAGACAACAAGTTATAGTAATCAGATAAATTTAGGGCCAATTATTCACCGTAAAGGCATTTACATTGTAAGCTTACTAATTAATGGTACTACTCTGAACGGAAAATTCTATAAAAACTAGTGTCAAAAGCATATAGGTGCATATCTTGATTAACTTTTTTGAGTTCTTTAAGATCCCTAATCTTCGCTATACTCTATAAACAATGAATCTCAATATATCAAAAAAGCCCCAATGGGGCCGGCTTAAAGCGTCAAAACGCTGGAACTATATAGAAACATCTCCAAAGAGATGCGCTTGGATATTCTTCAAGAGTAAAATTGCAGCTTTTTTATGAGTGTATTGTTAACTGTATGTTAACTCTTCTTTAAATAATCTAGAATGGTATCTGTTGCCCCGAGGTTTCTTGTTATAAATTTTTTGGTGGCATTTGAAGCTTCATCATAAATTGACTTTTTTGAATGCAATTCATCAAATTTCTCTTTACATTCCTCGAAGGAAGTAATCGAAAATGCACCGCCCTCTTTAAGAAGTTCAACCGCCTCATTAAATTTCTCGTATTTTGGCCCAAATACAGCCGGCAAACCATAAACAACTGCTTCCAGAATGTTATGAATTCCGGCACCAAAACCACCGCCAATATAGGCGATTTTCCCATACTTGTAAATCGCAGAGAGCATACCTATGTTATCAATCACAAGTACATCTGCCTCTTCAATCCCATCTATCGCCTTTGAATACAAAATTACCTTCTTCTCAATTTTTCGTGTTAAAGCAGCAATATGCGAATCAGATATTTCATGAGGAGCTATAATGAATTTGCAGTTGGCTTTATTCTGGTTTATATATTCTGCCAGTATTTCTTCGTCTTTCTCCCATGTGCTGCCGCAAACATAGGTGTACTTTCCAGATACAAATTTTTCAGCTATCTCAATTTTCTTTGATGCAGTTGCTATTTGCTTTACACGGTCAAAGCGTGTGTCGCCGGCAAGTGTGACATGCTCAACAGATATCGAAGATAGTAGATCGATTGACTTTGTATCCTGAACAAAGATCTGATTGAAACAATTCAGCAGGTTGCTATACCACAGTCCATAGGGCTTGAAAAATAGTTGCTGAGGTCTGAAAATTGCTGAAATAAGGTAAACTTTAGTTTTGCTTTTCTTTAGCTGCATCAGGTAATGGTACCAGAATTCGTATTTAATGAAAAAAGCCATTTCAGGATGCGCCAGCTTCAGAAATCTTCTGGCATTTCTTTTGGTATCCAGAGGCAAATAGAACACATAATCAGCCCCTGAATAGTCTTTTCGAATCAGGTATCCGGAAGATGAAAAAAAGGTAAGAAGAATTTTGTATTCAGGCAATGATCTTCTGAAAGCCTCCATCAGCGGCCTTCCCTGCTCAAATTCTCCAAGTGAAGAGGCATGGAACCAGATAATCCGGTCTTTATCTGAAATAGCATCTGCTATATTTTTAAGCAGACGTTTCCTTCCTTTAAGCCATTCCCTTGCCTTAGTATTGAATAGGGAAGCTACGATTGCCAAAAAGAAGAATAAGCTTATGCAAATATTATACAAAAGAGTCATTTACTATCGCCTTTAAAAAAACGCTCCAAGATAGCTGTTTTATAGTAAATTGTCTGAATGATTCCACGAATTCCAAAAAAAGAAAGTTGTGCTAATAGCAATGCATGATTCCCAATCGTATCTCTTAAAAAATAATAGATTAGAAAAAACACTACAGTAGCCATCAGTGTAGCATTTCTTTGTTCTTTTGCAGCTGTTGCTCCAAGATAAATTCCATCCCATACAAAAGCGGTAACACTAATTATCGGTAAAAACATTATCCATACTGCATAATCATCAGCCAAAGTAAGTATCTCAGAATCGAGGGTAAATATTTTCAATAAAAACTCAAATATCAAAGCATAGCTTACAGTGAATGCTATACCCATTCCTCCTCCCCACTTAAATAAGGTTCGAACAGCAATTTGTAAGTTCTTTTTATCATGTTCTCCAATAAACCTTCCAACAAGAGCTTCTGCAGCATTTGCAAATCCATCAACAAAAAATGAGAATGCATAAATCAATTGCAGAAAAATAACATTAACTCCAAGAATAGCTTTCCCCTGGCCGGCAGATGCAAAATTGTAATATGTAAGAACAAAGATCACAAAAAATGTACGAACAAATACATCCCTGTTCACAGAAAAAAACCTGAGAAAAGATTCTCCCCTGAAAAGCTCAGCCAATTTTATTTCCTTCAGCACATCTTTGTGTTTTCTCAATACAATTATAATGGCAAGAGTTAATCCTGAATATTGGGCAATGACTGTTCCCCATGCAACACCACTTGATTTCATATCAAAAACCAGGACCAAAAAAGTACTTACTCCAATGTTAATCACATTAATAAGTAATGAAACAGCCATTGGTACCCGGGCATTCTGCAATCCTATGAACCAGCCCAGAATTGCATACAGGCCAATAGTAGCAGGGGCAGCATAAATTCGAATGTAAAAATACTCAAGTGCATACTGCTCAACCTGTGAATCGCCACGTGCGATCCAAAAAGACAATCGCGCTATGGGTACTTGCAGTATGATCAATAAGAAGGCGCCTAATATGGCAATTACAAAAGACCTGCCTAATAAAATCCCCGATTCCTTTTTATTTCCTGCTCCAAATGCCTGGGCTGTAAATCCTGCCATTGACATTCTTAGAAAAGCAAAATTCCAGTAGAGAAAATTGAAAATAGAACTTCCTAATCCAATAGCTCCAAGATGAGCCTGAGAACCAAAGTGACCCATTAATGAGGTGTCTACAGTACTAACTAAAGGTACTGTAAGGTTGCTAATAATAAATGGTATGGCAAGTCTGAGTATTTGCTTATTCATGTCTGTTGCGAAAATAAAAAAACAGTAAAATCTATCAGCAATTGAACAAATATTAAAAACTGTGGTTTAGATAATAGTCTGTTATTTAAAATGGATCTAAATAAGAATTAACAATTAAATTATAAATACAATGGCATTCGAATTACCAAAACTGGATTATGAGTACAACGCGCTCGAGCCACATATCGACGCTCGTACAATGGAAATACACTACACAAAACATCATGCAGCGTATACAAGCAAATTAAATGATGCAATTAGCGGAAGTCAATTGGAAGGTGCATCAATAGAAGAAATACTCTCAAAGGCATCAACATTACCGGCAGCAATAAGAAACAACGGAGGTGGCTTTTATAACCACAATCTATTCTGGAAAGTAATGAGCCCAAATGGCGGCGGTGATCCGGATGGAGAACTTGCAGCAGCTATACAGAAAGATTTCGGTTCATTGGATAATTTCAAAAACGAATTCTCAAATGCTGCAGCAACCCGATTCGGTTCAGGTTGGGCATGGCTGGTAAAAACATCAGGTGGTTTAAAAGTAACATCATCACCCAATCAGGACAATCCCTTAATGGATGTAAGTGATGTGAAGGGAACTCCTATTCTGGGTCTGGATGTATGGGAACATGCATACTATCTAAATTACCAGAATCGCAGACCAGATTATATTTTAGCCTTCTGGAATGTAATTGACTGGAATGAAGTAGCAAAAAGATTCAAATAATACTCTCAATCATAATTTTAGGTTTTCAATAGCTAAACCCCGGCAATTATTTCCGGGGTTTTTTAATTTTGATTAACTTAGAGTGGCAAACTTCTTCTTGGAGTTTATTTGCACACACGTTATTCCAGAATGTTTTACTTTATCTAATCTAAAAATTAAAATTATGGCTATTGAACTACCTAAACTAAACTATTCCCTGGATGCTCTTTCCCCGGTAATTGAAAAACAAACCATGGAATTTCATTACGGAAAGCATCACCAGGCCTATGTTACTAACCTGAATAAGCTAATACAAGGAACAAAATTTGAGAATGCTTCCTTGGAGACTATCATACAGGAAGCCGAGGGTGGAATATTCAATAATGGTGCCCAGGTTTGGAATCACACTTTCTACTTCACATCATTTTCACCCAATGGAGGAGGAGAGCCTGCAGGAGATTTAGGAAAACAGATCATAGAAGATTTCGGCTCATTTTCCGATTTTAAAGAAGCCTTCTCAAAAGCTGCTACCACATTGTTTGGCTCGGGTTGGGCATGGCTTGTAAAAAAAGACAATGGCAAGCTAGACATTATCCAGGAGAGTAATGCCGGCAATCCTATCAAACATGGATTAACTCCTATTCTCACTTGTGATGTCTGGGAACATGCCTATTACCTAGGTTATCAGAACAGAAGACCCGAGTATATTAAAGCATTCTGGGATATTCTGGACTGGAAAGTGATTGAAAGCAGGTACTAGAATATTAGTAATGCTAGTCAAATGATCGCTGCGTAACTCTGTGGAAACTCTGTACAACTCTGTGGTATAACTTTCTATTACACAGAGTTTCACTAAGAAGACACCGAGCTACACAAAGTTTCATTAAAATATATTAAAAGACTTCTGAGATTATTCAGGTGCTCCATAATCTCTCTCAACCTTGCAGATTCGAACTTTGTAATGGGTATACCAATGTGTGCGTCCTTTTTTTTGTGCAATTTGATGGTCAAGATTATTTCGCCAATTTAAAATGGACTCTTCGTCTTGCCAGTATGAGACTGTAATCCCTATTTTTTCTCTTGCAGTTTCAAAGCCCAAAAATCCCGGCTGCTTTTTGACCTCTTCAACCATTTTTGCTGACATTTCATTATACCCTTTTTCCCCTTCAGTTCTTACAGAAGTAAAGATAACTGCATAATATGGTGGTTTTGGAGTATTAGCTATCATAATTTTGGGTAGACAATCGAGTGTATTAAATATAGCCTAAACGAACTGCATTTTCAAGATCCTCAGGTGTATCAATACCATAGCTCTCATATTGAGTAAGGGCTGTTTTGATTTTATAACCATTTTCAAGCCATCGAAGCTGTTCAAGCGATTCTGCTTTTTCAAGTGGTGTAGAGGAAAGTCTGGTAATTTCTTTCAATACTTCTCTCTTATAAGCATACATTCCAATATGCTGAAAATATTCGTGTTTTATATGCCATTCCTGCTCATTAGTATCCCTTAAATTCGGTATTGGAGAACGACTGAAATACATTGCAATATCTCTATTATCAATAACTACTTTTGGACGATTTCTATCGAAAATTGTTGTCCTATTGTCAATTGATTTAATCAATGTTGCTATTTGAGTATCTTCCTTGCTAAAACAAGACATAAGTTGTTCAATTTGTTCCTTTCTGATGAAAGGCTCGTCACCCTGAATATTTATTACAACTGTAAATTTTTTGGCAGTAAAATCTTCCACAATATCTAATGCCTCTGCACACCTGTCTGTGCCACTTTGATGATCCTCAGATGTCAATATTGCTATGCCTCCGAATTTTTCCACAGCACTTGCAATTCTTTCATCATCTGTAGCAACAATAACATCATCTAATACTGCTTTTGCACGCTCATAAACATGTTGAATCATAGGCTTTCCGGCAATATTGGCAAGAGGTTTCCCCGGAAAACGGCTCGAATTATACCTTGATGGAATGATCCCAACAAATGTTTGCATGTGTATAAGTATTGTTTTTAGCTGAAGTAAATATGCAAAAATCTTTTAATATTGTAATTTTGTCAGTCTCTCAAATACTATGAGTGTTATAAAATTAGTACATATAGTACAGTATTATTAAATTATAACTGACAATTTTTCTTAAATTAATATGGACGTTCAAAGTATCAAGCAAAGATTTGGTATCATTGGAAACTCGGTAAGCCTTAGCAGGGCTATTGATATTGCGGTACAAGTTGCACCAACTGATTTATCTGTATTAATTACTGGTGAAAGCGGAGTTGGCAAGGAAGCTTTCCCTCAGATAATACATAACTTTTCCTCACGAAAACATGGGACTTATATCGCTGTTAATTGCGGAGCAATTCCGGAAGGCACAATCGATTCTGAACTGTTCGGCCATGAGAAGGGCTCATTCACTGGAGCATATGATAGTAGAAAAGGATATTTTGAGGTAGCCAATGGAGGTACCATATTTCTGGATGAAGTAGCCGAATTGCCCTTATCCACGCAAGTTCGATTGCTCAGAGTGCTTGAGGCAGGTGAATTTTTACGCGTTGGCTCATCAAAAAACATTAAAACAAATGTTCGTGTTATTGCTGCCACAAATGTAGATATTCAAAAGGCTATTAGTGAAGGAAAATTTCGTGAAGATTTGTTTTACAGATTGAATACAGTTCCTGTTCAAATTCCATCACTGCGAGAAAGAAAGGAAGATATCTACCTGCTGTTTAGAAAATTTGCCGTTGATTTTGCAGAAACAAACAGAATGCCGGCCATTAGTTTATCTGAAGATGCAAAACATGTATTAATGAATTACAGGTGGCCCGGAAATATCAGGCAACTAAAAAATATCACTGAACAAATTTCAGTAATTGAAACAAACAGAGAAATTAATACAGATACTTTACGTACTTATCTTCCTGATTATTACGAAAATAAGTTGCCAGCTTTATACGATTCACCATTAGATCAGAAAACTTTCAATACTGAACGTGAAATCCTCTATAAGATTCTTTTTGATATGAAGAATGATATGGGAGATTTGAAAAAATTGGTACTTGATCTGATACAGAATGGTTCTATTGATGATAATCTTAATGAGAGTAACGCAAGGATCATTAAAAAGCTATACCGGGATGAGTCTCCCGTTTTGAATCATAATGATATTCCTGAGAAGGCTTTCGAAATTAAAAAAGAAGAGGATCCGGTTATTCAGGATACTGAAGAAATAATTGAAGAATCACTCTCCCTTGAAGAAAAAGAAAAAGAGCTTATTCTGAAAGCCTTACACAAACACAAAGGAAAACGCAAGTATGCTGCTCAGGAATTGGGCATTTCTGAGCGTACATTGTACCGAAAAATCAAAGAATACGATTTAAATGAAGAGTAAAATGAAGATACGGTTGTTTTTTGTTTCCCCGATAGTAATATTATTGCTTTTCTCTCAATGTTTCACTTTGTCATATAACACCAAAGGAGGACAACCTGACCCATTAATCAAAACTGTTTCCGTACAATACTTTGCCAATCGGTCTACCAGGGTGAATCCCACATTAAGCCAGAACTTCACAAATGCCTTGAAAGAATACCTTGAAAGTACTACAAAACTTAGAGTAGTAAATACAATTGGGGACGTAGATTTTTCAGGAGAAATTAAAAATTATCAGATTAGCCTGGAGGCTATTGCTGCTGGAGATGTTGCTTCAAAAACTCGTTTTACAATTACAATAAGAGTAAAATATACAAATACAATTAATCCTGATGATGATTATGATACCAGTTTTTCTGCATTCAGAACTTTTGACAGTACAGTGAATTTTACTTCTGTTGAAGAACAATTAACCAAAGAAATTATAGAAGAAATTCTTGATAAAATATACAACCAAACTTTTGTAAACTGGTAGATACTTTATTTGAAAATGTCTTCAAACATAACTCATTATATACAGAAACCTGAGCAACTTGATAAACAAAGTCTGCTTGTTTTGAATGAATTAATTCAGAAATATCCCTTTTTCCAGACAGCCAGATTGCTACATATAAAAAATGTTCAGAATATTAATTCCCAAATTGATAAGAATGAACTCAGTTTAACAGCTACTTATGTATCTGACAGAAAAACACTCTACTACTTATTACATAAGATACCTGCCAAACTCCAAACTGAAGATTCCAAAACAGATCAGTACAGGCAAAGTACGGTTGAAAAAGATATTAAAGATTCACTGAAAGAAAATATTTCAAACACAATTAATGAGCAGTTAAATTTCTATGAAATGGCACCCTCTGCTGAGATTGAATTGATCCCCGGATTGGCCATTGATATCAGAAAAGAATATGGAGAAGGCATTGAACTTGATAATCAAATTTACTCTATTAATCGATCAGTAAAACATTCAGCCACAAACCAGGAGTTTTTTGAATTAACTAAGCAAGTCGAAGATTCAGCGGAAGAGGAAGAAAAAGAAAATAACTATGACCTGAAACCATCCTCAGGTGATCTCATTGAAATTGATAAGAATTCCCCATCTGACATAGAGCAGGAAAACTTTAAGACGAATGATGTATTAAAAAAAGCAAGCATAACAACAGAAAATACTAAAGATCCTGAGTCACTTTCTTTCACATCCTGGCTTGATGCCATTGATAACCGTTTGACAATAAATGAGAATCCCCAGCAAAATAAGGAGCCCGGAAATATTGATATAGAAGAATCAAATCTAGCTGATATTAAAGAAAAGGAAAGTAATATTGAGTTGGAGGTAGAGGAAACAAATGAAAAGAATCCACAGGATTCACTTATTGACAAATTCATTGAAACCAATCCAAGAATTTCACCTCATGCTGAAAGCATCAATACTGAGGATTTTTCGAAAGACAGCATCAAAGAACATGAAAGTTTCTTTACCGATACTCTTGCGCAGATCTATATTAAACAAGGGCATTATGCCAAAGCAATATTTGCTTACGAAAAATTAAGCTTGAAATATCCGGAAAAAAGTACTTACTTTGCGGATCAAATTTCAGAAATAAAGAAACATATTAATAATTCGTAAAATCATTTGTTATGTTTAGTCTAATCTCTGTATTAATACTTATTGTTTGCATACTATTGATTTTGGTGGTATTGGTACAGAACTCAAAAGGTGGTGGGCTTTCAGCATCTTTTGGCGGATCAAATCAGGTAATGGGTGTTCGCCGGACAACTGATTTTCTTGAAAAAGCTACCTGGACATTAGCTACTGTATTATTAGCCTTAAGTATAATGGCAAGTTGGGCCATTCCTAAGAAAGAAGAAACAAAGTCACGTTTGGAACATCAGATTGAGGCGCCAATGGATCAGTCCTTGCCTTCTATTCCAACTGGATTACCGGATGAAGAAAACGAATAATACATTTTAATACTATATCAAAAGTGTCAGACTGTCATAAATCTGACACTTTTTTTTGCCCTTCAAATTTGATCATTAATTATCTAACAGATTGACAAATTGTCGTTTAATTAAATAATTTTTTATTCTCATTTACTAAGTGCCACTTGAAAATATGCTATTATGTCCTATTATAGGGTCCAAAACCGTAAAATAATGAATTGGCACAGTATATGTAATTCGCCAAGCAGTATTTTAACCCGAATGTTTAACTTATAAATAATAATAATATGTCAAAAGTAAAAATCAAACCTTTAGCTGACAGGGTACTTGTTGAGCCACAGGCAGCTGAAGAAAAAACAGCCAGTGGAATCATTATCCCCGATTCTGCAAAGGAAAAACCTCAGAGAGGTACTGTTGTTGCAGCCGGACCTGGAACAAAAGATGAAGCCATGGAAGTAAAAGTTGGAGACACTGTTCTTTATGGAAAATATTCTGGTACTGAACTTACTGTTGATGGTAATGACTATCTTATCATGAAGCAATCAGATATTCTTGCAATCGTGTAAACTGAAATAAGTAAACAGCAAAAAACAAATACAATGGCTAAAGAAATAAAATTTGATATTGAAGCACGCGATCTGTTAAAAAAAGGAATGGATAAGCTTGCTAATGCAGTTAAAGTCACCCTGGGACCAAAAGGTCGAAATGTGATTATAGATAAAAAATTTGGCGCTCCTGGAGTTACGAAGGACGGAGTTAGCGTTGCAAAAGAAATTGAATTAGAAAACCATTTTGAGAATATTGGTGCTCAGCTGGTAAAAGAAGTTGCATCAAAAACAGCAGATGATGCTGGCGATGGAACTACTACTGCCACAGTACTTGCTCAGTCAATTGTTAGTGTTGGACTAAAAAATGTTACAGCAGGAGCAAATCCTATGGATCTGAAACGTGGAATTGATAAAGCAGTTGCTGCAGTTATCAAAAACCTGAAGAGTCAATCTCAGGAAGTTGGTGAAGACAGTGAAAAAATTAAACAAGTAGCTTCTATTTCAGCCAATAACGATGAAGAAATTGGTCAACTAATTGCTGAGGCAATGCAAAAAGTCAAGAAAGAAGGAGTAATTACTGTTGAAGAAGCAAAAGGTACCGATACTACTGTTGAAGTGGTTGAAGGAATGCAGTTCGATCGCGGATATATCTCTCCTTATTTTGTGACTGACACTGATAAAATGGAAGCAGTACTTGAGAGTCCGAAAATTCTTTTATACGATAAAAAGATCTCAACAATGAAAGATCTTCTTCCTGTATTGGAACCTGTTGCTCAATCAGGAGCTCCACTTTTAATTATTGCTGAAGATATTGATGGAGAAGCTCTGGCAACATTGGTCGTTAATAAACTTCGAGGTTCACTAAAAATTGCCGCTGTTAAAGCTCCGGGTTTCGGTGATCGCAGAAAAGAAATGCTTGAAGACATCGCCATTCTTATCGGTGGAGTAGTAATTTCTGACGAAAAAGGGCTAACCTTAGAAGGTGCAACTGTGGATATGCTTGGGACTTGTGAAAAGATAGTTATCGACAAGGAAAATACTACCATTGTTAACGGCGCAGGTGACAAAGCAAACATCAATTCCAGAATTAAGCAGATAAAGACTCAAATTGAAGCTACTACATCTGACTACGACAAAGAAAAACTTCAGGAAAGACTTGCTAAGTTAGCCGGTGGTGTTGCTGTTCTTTATGTAGGAGCTGCCTCTGAAGTTGAGATGAAAGAGAAAAAAGATAGAGTTGAAGATGCATTAAGCTCAACAAGAGCTGCTGTTGAAGAAGGAATCATACCTGGTGGTGGAGTTTCATACATCAAATCTATTCAGGTACTTGAGAAACTGAAAGGAAAAAATGAAGA
>CAYWBC010000054.1:22826-27020 GCA_964456285.1 uncultured Bacteroidales bacterium | reverse complement strand
TGAGTAAAATTTTATTATTTTTGCGGCAATGTCAGGCCCCATAGTTCAATGGATAGAATGTCAGATTCCGGTTCTGATGATCTGGGTTCGAATCCCGGTGGGGTCACATAATCAGAGTGAGAGTGAAGAGCGAGAGCGAATCACTCTTTCTCTGATTCTCATTTCTCACTCTCACACTCAAACTATTCCCGGCGATTACTAGAATGAAACGCTTGATTAAAAGGGTGATAGAATATCCAAGATATTAATCGATAATTTTAACATCAGTCACATAATCAGAGTGAGAGTGAAGAGCGAGAGCGAATCACTCTTTCTCTGATTCTCATTTCTCACTCTCACACTCAAACTATTCCCGGCGATTACTAGAATGAAACGCTTGATTAAAAGGGTGATAGAATATCCAAGATATTAATCGATAATTTTAACATCAGTCACATAATCAGAGTGAGAGTGAAGAGCGAGAGCGAAGAAGGTAAATAAGAATATGCTTATCATTGCGAGTTTAACTCTAAACTCTTAACTTTAAACTTTAAACTTTTTTGGCCTAGTAGCTCAACTGGATAGAGCATCAGACTTCGGATCTGAGGGTTGAGGGTTCGAATCCTTCCTGGGTCACATAATCAGAGTGAGAGTGTAGAGCGAGAGCGAAATATTTTTACTCTGATTCTCGTTACTCACTCTCAAACTCAAACTTTTATGAAGATTGTAGTATTTATAAACGATTTGAGTTTTACTTTTGGAATTAAGAGCAACAAAGGATCATGAATTAATCCTTCATAATTCATGCTAAGGTTCTAAAAATTCTAAATATTAATTCGGATCAGCTTCAGAAATTTTAAGAGGATAAATTTTTTCTATAGCATTCTTATGATCCACAGGCAATGATTCAAAATTAACTTTCCATTTTTCTTGTGCTAACTCATCTCTCAATTCACTGTAAGCAGCAACCAGTTCATTTTGCACAGCAACATACATTTCATATGAAGTACCTCTATCAGTTTGTAAAGAAATAACATGTTTCTTTGTTACGAGAACTTCACCAAAAAAATCTACCTCAATATTTTCCCTCAAAGGAAGATCTATATCATCGTTTGCGTTTTTAATAAAATCCTTTGCTCTTGATTTAAGTTCTCTAATATCTAATACCTCATTTTTAACAAGAAGATTATTCTCTCTGTTTACCAATACAGTTAATATATTTCTTTTCTTAATTATTCCCTGATCATTTCCATCAGGTGGAAGTTTTCTCAAAATTCCCTGATCAACTTGCATTGTTGTTGAAACAAGAAAAAAAATGAGCAGCAGGAAGGCAATATCGGCCATTGATCCGGCATTTATTTCTGATAGATTTCTTCTGGACATAATATTGATTTTTTTAGGTTTCCTGAAATAGTAGAATCCAAAAATCAATCCAAACCTGAATCTATTTTGCATAAAAAAAGGGGAATTATTAATTCCCCTTTTTTTATATATAAACGATCATTTAGTATCCTCTTACTGCTTTAATCGGATCTCCGTCATTGGTTGAGTAATTGATCTTCAAAGCACTCGCTTTGCGCAATTCCTGCTTCACATCAGTTACTATCCCCATTTCAACTTTTTTATCAATTTTTAAAGAAACAGTCATTTTAGGTCTGTCAATCTCTTTAAGATCTTCTCTTTTTGCAGCAATATAATCACGTATATCCTCAGGCTCAGCAAAAGAATCGTTGAGCTGTATCCGTGGAACAGTACCAAAAATCTTATAGTTCAAAGGTTTCCCAATGTAAATATAACTTACAAGCGCTTTGTCTTCCAGTTTTTTAGTCTGATTTGCAGTAGCAGGATTAACTTCTACTTTTAGATCCACTTCACGCATTACAGTAGTAACCATAAAGAAAAACAAAAGCATAAAAATAATATCCGGAAGTGAAGCAGTTGTAATAGCTGCAACAGATTTTTTTCCTCCTTTTTTAAATTTTGACATTGTATTATCCTCCTACGTTTTTTGGTTCAGCTTCAGATATATTCCGGGGAATAACGTCTTCGATAGCTTTTCGTTTGTCATCATTCTCTTCTCCCGATAAATCTTCAAACTTCACGCCAAACTTTGTCATTGACAGACCATCTCTTAATTCGTTGTAAGCTGCCGATATTTCATTCTGAACAGCAATATACATTTCATAAGATGTTCCTCTGTCATTTTGGATGGAGATAACATGTTTTTTTGTTACTTCAACAGGCCCAAAATATTCAACGTCAACGATTTCTTTAGCCGGTAGATTTGGATCATCAGCAGGATTCATAATGAATACTTTAGCTGCTTCACGAAGGTCCCTGATATTCATCAACTCCCCTTCAACTAACAATTGATTATTTCTATTTACAAGAACCACAAAGATGTTTCGTTCTTTAACATCAACTTGTTCATCTTGTTTATCTTCAGGCATTGGAGGCAACTTTGTCAAAATACCTGAATCTGTATCCATTGTTGTAGAAACGAGGAAGAAGATGAGCAACAGAAAGGCAATATCAGCCATTGAACCTGCATTAATTTCCTGAATTTCTCTTCTAGCCATAATTATATTTTTAAACTATTCTAAGTTATTAGTTTATTCTATTTGAAAGCGCGTAATACTTCGGATGCAATAATTCCAAAAAATGCCACTATTGCCAGAATGTATGTAGCATTTAATCCTGTTCCCACCCATTTCAGTGTCGTACCAGTAGGAGGATTTTTCAGGTTCAGTTCTAAAAGACTTTGTATTGGTTCTGATGATGCCATCAGGTATGAAACTAAACCTAATCCAATAGCAATTCCTAATATTATTAAAAAACTCTTAAACCCTTTGGGATCAGCAAATACATTTAAAAAAGAAAAAACCAAAGTTGTTAATCCGGCAATGATAAACAGTATTAAAGACCAAACGAGTGCTACAGATGTAAAATTCTTCTCTCCAGTGACTTCATTTGCTGTTCCTCCCAAATAGTATAGCGCGGCAACAATTACTGATGCTCCAGCCAATATCCACATAATGAGTAAAGCTGTTTTCTGTATTTTAGACATATTTATTTTGCTTTTAAATTGAACTTAATTAATATATCCACAAGAGAAATAGATGCATCTTCCATTTTATTTACAATGCTATCAATTTTAGATAAGATATAGTTGTAAAATATTTGAAGAGTTGCAGCAACCATAAGACCAAATAATGTGGTAAGAAGAGCAACACCAATACCACCGGCAACAATCTGAGGGCTCACATTACCTGCTACACGAATATCGTCAAAAGCCTGGATCATTCCAATAACTGTTCCCATGAATCCTAGCATTGGAGCAAGTGAGATAAAAAGTGAAATCCAGCTAAGGTTCTTCTCGAGCAATCCCATCTGAACGCTACCATAAGAAATAATTGATTTTTCAACCATTTCCATGCCTTCAGATGATCTGTCAAGTCCCTGATAGAAAATACTTGCAACCGGGCCTTTTGTGTTTCTACATACTTCTTTTGCAGCTTCAACACCACCTTCATTTAAAGCATCTTCTATTTTATCAAGCAACTTTTCAGTATTTGTAGTAGCCAGATTCAAATAAATAATTCTTTCAATAGCAAGCGCCAATCCGAATATTAAACACAATAGTACAATGCCCATGAACCCTGCACCACCTTCGATAAACTTCGCTTTCACAACTGTATGAAGGGGCATTTCCTGCTGATCTGCTGGTTCATCAACTACCGGAGGTACCGCAGCAACCTGGTTTGTATCAGCAACCGCCACGGTAGTATCAGCTGCAGGAGCTTTAGCTTGTGCACTAATTATATTTGATACTCCAAAACTTAGTATCCCAATTACTGCTAATAATGCAAATAATTTTTTCATGATTTAAATAAAATTAAATTATTAAATGTTTGTTATATCCTGGTTTAATTTATACAATTCAAAATTTTGATACACGTAATATAAAAAAATAAGTAACAAAATTCGATCCAAAGCACTCTGAAAGAGTTAGGCTTTAATTGCCCTCTAATGCTGATACTTAACAACACTTCACTGTTCGAATCTTCCTTATTACAGACTTTTTACTAATCCTAATCAAAGAACCTTAACCTAAAGCGCCCTGCGGAGAGGAAGGGATTACTCTCACCTCCTTCGTCGGCGCTCGTGAGGGCTTCGCCGTTCGAACCCTCCCGATTTCATCGGGGCCACCACTTC
>CAYWBC010000054.1:0-22726 GCA_964456285.1 uncultured Bacteroidales bacterium | reverse complement strand
GCTCGTGAGGGCTTCGCCGTTCGAACCCTCCCGATTTCATCGGGGCCACCACTTCTGTTCGAATCCTCTTTTTCTCAGTCTTTTCTCTTTCTAATCAAAGAACCTCTTTCTAAAGCGCCCTGCGGAGAGGAAGGGATTCGAACCCCCGTACCGCTTGTGGCGGTAACACACTTTCCAGGCGTGCGCCTTAGACCACTCGGCCACCTCTCCAGTAATCTCAAAGCCTAAGCGTTTTTTTCAGCGACGAAAATTACTAAAAAAAATTTAATTGCAACTTATCAAATCGTAATTTCTCCCCGTAAAGACTTATTTAAGTTATCAATTATCTCCTGCTTCGATTTATATCTGCCAAATAAATACATCAGTTTTGTGACTGCTGCTTCTGTAGTTATATCATAGCCGCTAATAACACCAAGCTTTTCAAGTGCCATACTTGTCTCATAAATTCCCATTTCAACTCTTCCTTCTCCGCATTGTGTTACATTTAAAATAACAATGTCTTTTTTTACAGCTTTCTCAATTTCATCAAGAAACCATTTTTCATTGGGAGCATTTCCTGCACCAAATGTTTCTAAAACAACCGCTTGTAATCCCTTTATTTTCATTGTTGCTTCCACAACTTTTCTATTAATGCCCGGAAAAATTTTTAATATCGCTATTTCCTGATTCATTTTTTTGTGTACAATTAGCTCATTTGAGGAAGCAAAATCGCCGATGGCCTGGTAATTGTATTTCAAGTGTACACCACTTTCAGCAAGAAAAGGATAATTAAAAGATTGAAAAGCTTTAAACTCCTCTGCATTGTGCTTAATGGTTCTGTTACCACGAAACAAAGTATTCTGAAAAAAAATCGCTACTTCTGGTATTACAGACATACCATTATTCTTCTGGGCAGCAATTTCAATTGAAGTCATAAGATTTTCCTTGGCATCGGTACGGATGGAACCCACTGGCAATTGAGAACCGGTAAAAATTACCGGTTTTTGTAAGTTTTCAAGCAAAAAACTTAAAGCAGATGCTGAATATGCCATTGTATCTGTGCCATGCAATACAATAAAACCATCAAAACTATTGTAATAATCTTCAATGACTTCGGCAATTGCAATCCAAACATCAGGATTAATGTTGGCAGAATCAAGAAGTGGTTCGAAAGAATAAGAGCCTATCTGATAGCCTGCACTTCTTAATTCCGGAAGTTCATCAAGTATATTCTCAAAAGAAAAGGGTCTCAGGGATCCGTTGGAGGAATTCACAACCATCCCAATGGTACCTCCTGTATAGATAACTAATAGCGAGACAGGTTTGCTTCTTCCTTTCTTCATTTGCTTTTTATTTCCAATTGCCTTACTTCTGTTTTCTGGGTTCAAATTTCAAATACACTATGAGCATTTTTGGTAGTAATTTCACTGACCTCAGCAATTGAAAGTTGCTTTAATTCAGACAGCTTTTCTACAATATATTTCAAATAGCTGCTTTCATTTCGCTTCCCTCTGAAAGGAACTGGTGCAAGATAAGGAGAATCGGTTTCAACAACAATATGATTTATATCAATAGTTCTGACAGTTTCATCCAATCCTGAATTCTTAAAGGTAAGAATTCCTCCAATTCCTATTTTAAATCCTAATTCTATTACTTCCTTTGCCAATCTACTATCGCCTGTAAATGCATGAAAAATTCCTCTCAATTCTTTATATTCTTTCTTTTTTAGAATTAGAAGAATTTCAGTAATTGATTCCCTGGCATGAATAACAACTGGCAAATTTTTACTGATAGCCAACAAAAGTTGCTCCTCAAAAACATATATCTGCTCCTTATGAAAAGTTTTATCCCAGTATAAATCTATCCCTATTTCACCAATCCCGATGTAATTGTATTTCTCAAATTGAATTTGTATTTTTTCGAGCTCCTGCAAATAATTCTCTTTTACATGTGTAGGATGTAAGCCCATTAACGGGAATAGGTAATCAGGATATTCAAACACTAATTTATGCAAGGAATCGATGGTATTGGAATCGATATTTGGCAATACAATAGATACGATATTTTCATCTTTCGCTCTTTGAACAACCTCAGCAACATCGGATTCAAATTGATCCAGGTAAATATGTGAATGGGTATCAATTAGTTGTTTCATTTAAGAATTGAATAATACACGAAAATAGGAAATTGATATTATTTATTTCTGAATAACTCTTATTTATATTCCGGTAAAGTATCTGCCTGG
The DNA here is from genome assembly GCA_964456285.1 of uncultured Bacteroidales bacterium. Taxonomy (GTDB): domain Bacteria; phylum Bacteroidota; class Bacteroidia; order Bacteroidales; family UBA10428; genus UBA10428. Next base: position 20,502 of record CAYWBC010000054.1, on the reverse strand, counting down.
CAAGGGCCGCACCAAACCACTAAATTCAAGAGTTAAAAGGTATGATGTAACCTTTGCCACAGGCATTTCAAGAGAAATACATATTTCATCAAGTGAAGAATTACCTTTGTCTTTTAAAAAGGAAATGATTTTTTGCTCCTCAGGATTCAAATCAACAAAAATTGATTTCTGAGTGGCCAATGGTTTCTTCTTTTCTTTATACCATCCCAAGGCATATTCTACATCAATTCCTCTTTCAACGAGGGCAGCCTTATTGTATTTAATAAGATTGTTACATCCTTGTGAATAAAAGTCGATTGCACGACCCGGAACAGCAAAAACATCCCGGTTATATGAGTTAGCAATATCTGCCGTAATTAGAGCTCCTCCCTTCTTTGCCGATTCAATCACAATAGTTGCATCAGCAAGTCCGGCAATAATACGGTTCCTGCTAACAAAATTTCCCGGATCAGGTTTGCGATCCCCAAGAAATTCAGTTACCAGCGCTCCTTTATCTAATATTTTCTTTGCATGCTGTGCATGAAGCGATGGATATAAAAAATCAAAACCATGGGCCAAAACAGCTATGGTTGAGAGATTATTTTGCATTGCTGCCTTATGAGCTGTAATGTCAATTCCGTAGGCCAAACCACTAACAACAATAAGTTCCGGATAATTTTCAGCAAGGTATTTTATTATTTCCTGGGTGCATCCTCTTCCATAATCAGATGCTTTACGGGTGCCCACCACTGAAACTACTTTTGCAGCATTTAAATCTACATTGCCCTTCATATAAAAAATAATGGGCGCATCTTCACATTCACGCAATCGAACCGGGTAATTTTTATCCAGGTAAAAAAAAGGGGTAATGTCATTTTTCAGGATATATTCAACTTCTTTTTCTGCTATTCTGAGCAAGTCAGAACCATCTTTAATATGAGAAGCTTTCTCTGTTCCAATACCGGGAATTTTCTCAAAAACTCTCTTTTTTTCCTTAAAAACCGCTTCAATTCCTCCGGTATAGGCAACAAGCCTTCGAACAAGACGAGGTCCAATTTTTGGGATTATACTAAGAGCTATTTTAAGTTGTAAGTTATCAGTAAATTGCGTCATAACGTAAATAGAAAAAATCTATTTGTACTTATCCAAAGCTGTAATTATTTGTTTTAATTGTTTTTTATTCAGACTTGTTAAACTAACCGGCAGATATTTAGCCGTTTTATCCTTTACTTTCTCAAAAAGTATTAGGTTATGCTTCAAACCTCTATAAGAAGAAATAAGCTGATATCCGCCAAAAACATCCTTAGGTATCTCAATTGAGTGTTTCTTTTTGTTAAATATACTCATCGAAAAATACCGAAGAATAATATGATCATCCTTATCACTAAAATAAATGTAATTCAAATCCAAAATAGACTCGAAAATAATTGATAGGAAATAGAGTAAGCCTATGATTAAGCCCCATTGGTATTTATTCAATCCTAAAAAAGTATGCTGCAAATTGATGGCAAGAACTACAATGATTATGATAATAGTAAAAGAGATAAGCGTTATCATTCGCCGGATCTGCGTTCTTATAACTGTTCGCTTAATATCAATAACCATTTGTTGTTCAAATTTTATATAAATATATTTCTTTCCGAAAGAAAACTCTTAATACCAACGTCTTTTTCCAAAGAAATCTTTAATCAGTAATTCCGATTCATTTGCCATGACACCCTTAATAACTTGTGTTTTTGGATGAAGCAGGGGAAACTTAAGCCTGGTATATCCTCTTTTTAGATCTGAAGCACCATAAACCAACTTCTGCAATTGTGACCAGAATATTGCTCCGGCGCACATGAGGCATGGTTCTAATGTGATATACATTGTGCATTCATTCAAGTATTTGCTGCCAATAGAGTTGGCGGCAGCAGTTATAACCTGCATCTCAGCATGCGCAGTTACATCATTAAGAGTCTCTGTTAAATTGTGCGCACGTGCAACAATTGAATTATTTGCAACAACAATTGCACCCACGGGAATTTCTTCCTTATTAAAAGCTTTTTGAGCTTCGACAAAGGCTTGCTTCATAAAATATTCATCACTAAATAATTCTTTGTTCATTAGTTTTTAAAAAGCTTAATTCGACTGCAACTAATATATGAAATAAGATCAAACATAATGAATATTGAAAAATCATCAAAAAGAAAAGCCGCTTAAGCCGCTTTTCTTTGATAAAACTTTCATCGTTAAATATCTACCTATTTTATAGAAACAATTTTTACAGAATACTGCATCATTATTGCTGATGCCTAATTAATGTTGACCTTTGTTTTAGTTAATTTGACTTTCTTTTTATCGATATAGTTTTCGTATGTTCCCGGAGTGTTAATTCATGTGAACAATAAGGTGGCAATTGATTTTAATTTTCCCATAGGTATTTATGATTTAGAGTTGAATATGACAATACATGATAATCTATTGATTCCTGCAAATAAAAACAGGGTATTGCCAGAGATACCCAAGTTAAAAACAATTAGTAAACAAGCTGGTAGTATAATAACAGGTAAAAGGATTACGGATGTATATACTGCCACAAGTCCTCATAATTTTGCATTTTATTTCGGTGATCCAGCCGCAGACCAAAAACTTCTTATTAGAAGTCAGTCTATGTCAGCAAAGTAAGTTCCCTGTTCTGAATTGCAGTATTGAATCCAATACCGGGCATCATTAAGGGTACCGGAAATTTGCTCATTTCATAATAATGAAAATATTTTTTAATTTGCTTATTCATAGTTTCGATAAACTTTAATTTTCGTAGTGATTTTTTGGATTTATGAATTCTTAAACTAAACTTAATACTCATGAAAAAGATCGTAACTTATTTACTTCTAATTATAGGCACTCTGTGTGCCTACGGACAAACCTCAACTTTAATTATCAGCGAAGATTTTCAGACATGGGATCCTACAGAAGATACTAATCCTGATACATGTTCAAAAGGAGTTGTACTTGAATATGGTATCACCAGGGAGTTAACCCTAACAACTAATACAGGTACTGTAGAAATCCCGGTCACTCTTTATAAATGTGGTATTGCTCCAGAATGTGAATCAAGAAGGATAGAAGACGGAGGAGCAACAGATAATTTGCCAGGCGTTACTACAGGGTGGGTTCTGTTGAATAAACTTGATGGTTATACAATTGATAATTATTTAACTAGTCCCGACACAATTGGTGAATTTATTTTTGGCCCTATATCACAAATTGATAGTATCCGTTTTGCTCATTCAGCAACCGGTTCAGAAAGAGGCATTCGTATCTACACCTCCACCGATGGAGAAATTTGGGAAAGACCAACAGATGACGAGTTTTGGGATGGTGCAGACTGTCAACTTGGCGATGTAAACTCAGTTGAAATTAACATGACAGATGTGTATATTAAATTTACATCAGGATTTAAACAATCAGACCTTAGCTCTCAATTTACCAGACTGCATAATATTGAGGTCTGGGGTATACCCGGAGAACCACCCGCTGGCATAGAAACTCAGAAAGTAGAGAGTCTTCGTATTTACCCTGTTGGTGAAGGAATGTACCATGTAGATGCAGGATTTACCGCACTCAATATTTATTCAACTTCAGGATCATTGGTTTACTCGGAAACCGGGAATAATCGAAATATTATTGATCTTTCAGGATTACCCAAAGGAATATATATAATTCAGGCAAGGGATAGATCAGGACAATTTTTTGTTACCAAAATATTTCGAGATTAGAAGATCTGGCTCCACAGATAACCGTCTCTTGATTCGGAGACGGTTTTTTTCTTTATGGAAATCATCATGAAGAAAATAGTAAAATTACAAAGATGTTTTGCATGTTGATTGTTCCTGCTAATATCAGTGAAAGTTAGATATAACAGTACCTGCAAAAGAATTAAAATATCTAGCTATTTTTCATAATTACATTTTTCTATAATTAGTTGTAACTTTTCCAGCCTTCAAACATCTTCTATATGAAATGACCTTGGAATCCTTTACATCTGATGTTTTACCCTTGAAGGATAAACTCTATCGATATGCCAAAAACATTTTGAATAATGAAGATTTGGCAAAAGATGTAGTGCAGGAAACAATGTTGAAAATATGGGAGAAAAGAAGTGAAGCAGATGCTATCAAAAACCTTGAAGCCTGGTGCATGACGGTTGTGAGAAATTTTGCTTTGTCGAAATACCGGTTAAAAGACAATCAAAACAGCACCCTCGAATCAGGAATTGAAATTGCAGAAACATCAGACTCTCCCTATGAAAAACTGGAAAGATCAGATGTGATTCATCAGATCGAGAACATCGTTTCAAAATTGCCTTTCAAGTTGAAAGAAGTGTTTCAACTGCGGGATATTGAAGGTTATACGTACATTGAAATTTGTGAAATAACCGGTTATGAACTTTCAGATGTGAAAGTATGCATATTCAGGGCCAGGAAGTCCATTAAGAAGAACCTCATTAAAATTTATGACTATGCAAAATATGGATGAATTAAAAAAGAAATATTGGAAGGGGACTTCAGAGGTAAATGAGGAACAAGCGCTTAAAAAACATTCTCACGCAAATGAACAGAGTCAAATCGAAAATGAGTATTTCAGTTATCTGGAACATAAAAGAAAGGAAAAGTTAAATGATCCGGATTTCGAACAGGAAGTACTTCGTCAGATTAAAGGAAATCAAGGTGGAAAAAGGTCATTGTTTCAAAAAATAAATTGGCAGATAGCTGCAGCTATTATCCTTTTATTGAGTATTGGAGTCTTACTAATCAATAAGCAAATGGGCACCAAGAATACTATCGCTCCAACAAATCAGATAGTTGTAGAAGATACGTTTGAAGATCCACAGTTAGCCTATGAAGAAACAAAAAAAGCATTGCTTTTACTTTCAAGTAAGTTGAATGAAGGCAATTTATACGCAACAGAATTTGTAAAATTTAGTCAGTCACAGGAAAATTTAAAAAAAAATAAATAATCAAATGTGGTTAATTATTTTTTACTAAGTGGTTCCATTTGATAAATGAAATTAAAACATAAACAAATGAAAAAATTAACTTTAATTATACTAATGATGGTGGCCGCAATAAGTGGCTATGCACAAAACAATGTCATCACAGATTTATTCAATCAATATTATGATGATGAGAACTTTACTAAAGTATCGGTGTCAAGCAAAATGTTTGAACTTTTCACAGAAATTGAACCAGGAGACAAAGATGAAGAAATGATTCTTAAAGCTATAAGCAAGCTGGAAGGACTAAAAATACTAGCAGCCGATAGCATTGGAAACTCCAGAAAAATGTATAATGATGCAGTGAAAAAAATATCTTCCAAAGGATATGAGGAATTGATGGAAGTTAAAGATGCTGAAGAAGATATGAAGTTTATGATCATGGATTCCAATGGAAAAATTACTGAGCTAGTAATGGTTATTGGTGGCAGGAAAAGATTTGTCATTTTGAGTTTATATGGGGAAATCGATTTAAAAAGCATATCGAAGCTTTCAACGAGTATGAATATTAAAGGATTAGAAAACCTGGAACATATTGATTCTCAAAAGTGAAATTGATAATTAATTCCAATTCAAAGTCTCAATGAGAATAATACTATTTATTACGATAATGCTTGGAATGCTTAGCTGCAATAAAAAAGACAGCATTACCAGGTTCAGTGAAGAGAACAAGATGGACAAGGAATACTATGTATATCCTTCAACACTTCGGATGGTTAACCTGGAACAAAATGAAGAATTCTACGAACTCATAGAAGAATTTAAAAAAGGTCAGTTTTTTAGTATTTCGAACACTCCTGAAAATTCAGAACTTGTGAGCAAATTAAAAGTCACTATGGTTGAAGAAGGATTTGAAGAGGCGATGGTCTATAAATCCAAAGACAGGGATATTACTGTTTATCTTTTGGAAAAGAAAATACCTAAAATTGCTGCTATCATTGAGATGGATAGTACTTTTAATATTGTTCAGGTTGAGGGTTTGATAAATGTTTCCAAAATTCCTGCATTAATGGAATACTTCGATAAGGCTGATTATTTAGATGTATTGGACGTAGTTAATTATAATTCTAATAAACACCATAGTGAACACCATTCTCAGGATTAACAGTCTAAGTAAAAATTTTGGTAAAATAAAAGCGGTGAACAATCTCTCACTTGAAGTAAGTGAGGGAACTGTTCACGGTATTCTGGGTCCAAACGGAAGTGGAAAAACCACAACCCTGGGAATGATACTTGACGTTATTAGTCCTACTTCGGGTAGTTATGATTGGTTTGGTTCAGAATCAAAGACAGAAAGTCGAAAAAAAATCGGATCGATATTGGAATCGCCTGCTTTTTATCCTTATTTGTCGGCAGTAAGAAATCTGAGAATTGTAGCTGAAATTAAAGGAAAAGGAAAGAGCAATATTGAAAATGCACTTAAGCAGGTGGGATTATATGAGAGAAGGAACGATCCTTTCAAAACATATTCCCTGGGTATGAAGCAAAGGCTCTCCATAGCTTCGGCTTTGCTAACAGATCCACCGGTGTTGATATTTGATGAGCCAACCAATGGATTGGATCCTCAGGGAATTGCTGATGTAAGAAAGCTTATTAACACGATTGCCTCTGAGGGAAAGACAATTCTATTTGCCAGTCATATGCTTGACGAGGTTCAAAAAGTTTGCACCCATTTTGCAGTATTAAATTACGGAAAGAAAATATACAACGGTTCTGTTGCAGACGCCATGAACCAAAATCAAAAAATTGAATTGTCTGCAAAAGATATGGACAGACTTAAAACTGCCCTTAATGAATTTAAAGGCCTGGTTAAATTAGAAACAACTAACGACAAATTTTCTGTTAAGCTTAAAGAAGGGATTGACAGTAGTGAACTGAACCGGTTTTTAATTGACAAAGGAATAGTGCTTTCGCATCTGGCTAAGGAAAAAAACAGCCTGGAACAAAAATTTTTAAAAATTCTTGAAGAATCCAATGATTAGACTATTTAAAATAGAATGGCTAAAGCTTAAAAACTATAAGGTATTTTGGGTATTGCTAGGACTATACTTTTTAGGACTTATAATAGTCTGTTATGGAGGAATGTTCTTTTTAATGTTTTTAAAGAGTAAAGGGGCAGATTTCAAGGGAATTGACCCTACTATTATTCCTCTTTACGATTTTCCCGATGTATGGCAAAATATGACATACATAGCAACTTTTTTCAAATTGTTCCTGGCTTTCATCGTTATTATTTCGATCTGCAACGAGATCAACTACAGGACACTTCGTCAAAACATCATTGACGGACTTAGTAAAAAGGAATTTCTTATTTCAAAGCTTAACCTGATTGTTTCATTATCTGCCCTGGCTACCATTTTCCTGTTTCTTATTGGTTTTGTTCTTGGAATGATCTATTCCAAAGTACATGGTTTTAATTTCATTTTTAGCGATATGGAGTTTTTGCCAGCTTATTTTCTTGAAGTAATTACATTTCTCTCACTAGCTTTTTTATTGTCTTTATTAATTAAAAAATCGGGATTCGTTATAGTACTGCTTTTTATGTACACATTAATTTTTGAACCTGTTTTTACCAGCATACTCGAGCACGCTCCATTTATACCTGACTCCATTGATTGGGTAATACCATTCTTTCCAATAAAGTCCTTGAATAACCTGATCCATGTGCCTTTCCAAAAGTACGTTTTTATGAGAATACAGGATTATGTGGCCTGGATCGATATATACATTGTCACTGGTTGGCTGGTAATTTACAACGCACTTATTCTATTTATCTTGAAGAAAAGAGATGTTTAGAACAATCAACTATTTAAAATCATGGTCTAAAGGAAAATCCTATTTGTATAAAATAGCAAATGTCTTTGTTAAAAGAAGTAGGATCAATACCATCTGAAAAATTTCAATCCGAGAGAAAAGAAAAATATACCTCCAATAAATAAAATAGCAATTGGTGTTCCAACCTGCTCAAAACCTGCACCTTCAATAAAAATGCTTCGCATACTATCTGCTACCATAGTTAAAGGCAGTTTCTGTAAATAGGGGATAATTACATCAGGAAAATTATGATAACTGAAAAAGATTCCTGAGAGAATCATCATTGGCATTACTACTATATTGATAAGTCCATTTCCAATTTCAGTTTTTGCAGTTCTACAGGAAATAAAAAATGCCAATCCGGCAAAACCTATATTTCCTGCAACAAATATTGCCACCAAAGCTGGTATGCTTCCCTGGATGGTGATATCGAATACCAGCCATGCAAAAACTATCAGTAAAATGGCTTCCATAAAATTCATAGTCATACGCACTGTCATAATAGATATCAGGAAATACGATTTTTTCATAGGTGTCGCTACCATCCTACGTAAAAGTTTTTTTGAGCGTTTTTCTATCATTCCATAGCTAAGACCCCACATAGTCGACATCATTATGCCCATGGCTAACAATCCAGGTATTAGAAAGTCAATATATCGGGTCCCTTTCAGTGTTAAAGGTTGAATGTTTTGCGTATTTTCAACAACAACCGACTTTCCATTTACAAAATACTTATTCAGCTTAGTATAGGAGAGCTGAGCATCGGGATTTAGCGGATCGAACATATATTCCACTTTTCCATTTGTTTCAGCAATAATTATATTTACAACACCTCTTTTGAGAGCTATAAGTGCATCATCCCAGCTCATGGTTCTGAATTCAAAACTGGTATTCCCCATCTGCAAATTCTCAATAGTCATATTGAAAGGATCGGGTATATCAACTGTATCTATCATGTAGATGCTTAAAATGCTATCCAGTACTGCTGATTCTTCAGTCTTAAGCACAGCAACTTTTCGTACAGTCTCCTGCTTTTGTGTAAAAGCTATTCCCAGGCCCAAAGACATGAGTATTGGAAACACTATTCCCCAGAATATGATCCCGGGTTCACGAATTATCTCCTTAAAGTGAGAATTCATTAATTGCCCTAACTGGTTATAATTCTTACTCATTTTCATGTAAGTGTCTTCCGGTTAATTCAATAAACAAATCGTCGAGAGATAATTTTCTGATTTCCATGTTCTCAAGTGTAAGGTTTATTTTATTGAGGTAGTTTAAAAACCCGGGGAGTTCTTTTTCAATTTTTGTAAGTTCCAGGTTTCCTTTTTGCTTTTCTATGTCCCATTCCACCTTGAAATCCTTATTTTTAGACAATACTTCAGACTGAATACAATCTTCCTTTAATGTAAATTCCACTATTTTCTTACCTTCTTCAGTGAACAACAAATTATCTAAAGTTCCCTCTTTTAGAATTTTTCCATGATCGATAATAATGATGTAATCGCAGAGTTGTTCAGCTTCCTCCATATAATGCGTGGTAAGAATAAGTGATGTATTCGACTCTTCCTTGAGTTTCTTCAAAATAGCCCATACCTCACGCCGTGCTGTTGGGTCAAGTCCTGTTGTAGGTTCATCAAGAAGTAGAATTTTTGGATTGTTAAGCAGGGATATACCAAGGGCAAGTCGCTGGCGCTGACCTCCTGAAAGATTCCCTACATAAGACTTTCTTTTTTCTTCCAAACTTACCAGGTCAATTACCTCTTCAACACGATTCCTCCCGAGTCCGTAAAAGCTGGCAAAAAGTGCCAGAGTTTCCCTTACATTCAGTTTATCTGTAAATCGAGTTTCCTGTAATGACAGTCCTATGATGCGATGTATTGCATCATCGTGTTTCTGCCAGGATTTTCCGTCAATTATTATCTCCCCTTTGTCTTGACGTTGAATTCCTTCAATCATTTCTACCATAGTAGTTTTGCCTGCTCCGTTGGGTCCTAACAAAGCAAGAAACTGCCCATGCTTAACAGAGAAGCTCAGTCCGTTAACAGCCTTTACATCTTTGAAAGATTTATATACTTCCTTAACTTCAACTAATGTTGATACCATTGTTCGGGTAAATCTTAATTTTCAATAAACAAACCTTAAAACTAGAGAATTTGTTTTATGTTTCAAATAACAATTTAAGGGTATTAGCTGGTTTGGAATATTTTCGTTTACTGACGCTATTATTCAATCTTGGTAAAAATATACCTATTAATGCATTTATGTTATTTTGAACTTCGGTTATTCTTTTTATAAATGTTGCTGGCCTTTGCCTTCTTTTTAAAGTAATTTCCCAGATAAAGGCATTTTAAACAATTGGGCTAATTTACAAACAGAAATATTGCAATAGAATTTAGAACACACCCCCTGTTTTCCCCTCTCCAATGCTATTAATTTAAGGATTAAAACAGATTATGTTTATTTGCCCGCTTGATCCCAAACGCCTAAAGGGGCTTATCTTGCGCGCTGTTCCCTTTAGGGAACTTAGCATAGCGATCTCACGAACAAAGTGACTAAATTAAGGTTCAGCGAGGGCAAAAGCTGCGTAAAGAGTTATGTTAAACATTTACGATAATTGGGTTTTAATCTTTATAAGAAAAAAGAAGATTTACATATATTTAATCTGAAATACCTCAAACTAGGAAATTATCCCTTTTTTAAAGGATAAGGATACATCCCCTGAATAGTAAAATAAATTATCTGCCAATCCCCTACCTTATCCCAGAATAAATTCCAGCTATTTCATCCGGCATTAATAAAATAAACAAAAAATATTTTGCGAATTAAAAATTTTGTTTTACTATTGCAGTGTATTAGTTTAGTAGTACACTATAATACTAATTATAATGATACAAATTGAAAACCTATTATTTAGTTATAGTCAGAAGCAAACGCTCTTTGACCAACTCAATCTTACCTTGCCTCCAGGCAACATTTATGGTTTGCTCGGTAAAAACGGTGCAGGTAAAACAAGTTTGCTAAAAATTATTTCAGGTTTGTTATTCCCCGGAAATGGAAAAATTAATGTAGTGGGTTTTAGACCAAAAGACCGATATCCACATTTTCTGCGTGAAATATACCTTGTCACCGAGGAATTTTATCTTCCCTCTCTGAACATAGATTTATATGTACAATTGAATAGCCCTTTTTACCCTCGCTTTAATCATGGTTTGTTTCAGGAGTTTGTAAATGAATTAAAGCTTCCGAGAGAACAAAAGCTTTCGGCTATGTCATATGGACAAAAGAAGAATTTCTTACTGGCATTCGGACTAGCAACAGATTGCAGTTTATTGCTTTTAGACGAGCCTACCAATGGTCTTGATATTCCTTCAAAAAGTCAATTCAGACGAATGGTTGCAAACGCTATTCATGAAGAACGCACTTTTATAATTTCCACCCACCAGGTAAGGGATATGGAAAACCTCATCGATCCAATAATTATTTTGGATGAAGGAAAGATTGTCTTTTTCGAGGATTATGAACAGATAACCAAAAAACTTGCTATAACAAGACAATCTGAATTGCCTGACAGTAACAAGCTGGTATATTATGAGTCCACACTGGGTGGCTATGTCGTCGTTAAAGTTAATGCGGGTTCGGAAGAAACAAACATGAACCTTGAAACTCTGTTCAATGCTGTTATTAGTAATACTGACAAAATCATTGAAATATTTAAAAACTAGTACCATGAACCTAAAAAATTACTTTAATATATCAAGATTTTGGTTGCTACTAAAGATGGAAATGTCACAAAGCAGAAAAGGAGTATTAATGACTCTTGTGATCATCTTCGGATTTCTCTTTTTCATGGGCCTGTTGTTAACACCATTAATTGACCCTAGCCTTGTGGTCTATGAAAATTCAATTCCCTTTGCAATCACATTATTGGCAGGGGGTTTTATTCTAAGCAGTCTGGGTTTTCGTGATCTGAACAGCACTTTACGAAGGTATAGGTACCTCACACTGCCTGTTTCTACTTTTGAGAAATTCCTTAGTATATGGCTTCTGACTTCTGTTGGATGGATAGTTATGTACACAATACTATACACTCTCTATACACTTTTTGCCAATACAGTTGGGCAGCTTTTATATAGCCAGCTTACTTTTGAGACATTTGATCCCCTGGGACCATTTGCTTTTAAATTCATGAAATTTTACTTTGTGTTACACGGAATTTTCCTTGCAGGCGCAGCACATTTTAAAGGATATGCATTTCCAAAAACATTACTTACACTAATACTTTTCGGAGCGGTTTGCGGATTGATTACATACTTTATTATGAAGGATATGTTCAATTTTGAGCCTGCCTCTGATTCAGACCTGTTTACAGGAATGGCGGTCTACCAGATTTGGCTTGTTATACAATGGATATTCTGGTGGTTACTCGCTCCCTTATGCTGGGTGATTACTTATTTGGGATTAAAAGAACAGGAGGTATAACAATGGAATTCAAAGATACTCAATCGATCTATTTGCAGATTGCAGATCATTTTTGTGAGAATATCTTACTGGAGAAATGGAATCCCGGAGATCGTATTCCATCAGTTAGAGAAATGGCTGTTAATATTGAAGTAAACCCTAATACTGTTATGCGAACATTTAACTATTTACAAGACAAAGGAATCATTTTCAACAAAAGAGGCATCGGCTATTTTGTATCTGAAGATGGTTTTCAGAAAACAAAAGCTCACAGAAAAGAAGTCTTTGTAAACCAACAACTCCCAAGGTTATTCAAAGAAATGGATCTTCTTAACCTGTCAATTCAGGATTTGAATACATACTACAAGCATCACTTAGAAAGCAGAAGCAATGAAAACAAGTAAAAAAATATTAATTACAGTAGCAGGCATTCTGATTGTCATGCTTGTCACAACATTGTTTGTGCTACACAGGGATATAAAAACTTTAATGGAAAGCCAGGCTTTGATCGAGTACAAACTTGTGCCGGTCGATAATTTTGTTGCCCTCGATTTTTCAGCCAACTGGATCGTTCTCATCAAACAAGGCAAAGAATGTAAAGTTGAGCTGGCAATTGAAGAAGGGAGCAATCTGCAACCGAAACTTGAAAACAACAACGGAACATTATTCTTAAACGTGGAAGCAAGTCCTGAAAATGAAAATACAGGAAGTATTTTTGCGCGGGTAACTGCACCTGTACTTCATGTTATTAAAGCTGAAGGAAACACTGAAATACTCATGAAAAATTTCTGGTCAGATTCCATCAACGTGATCCTGGAAGACAGTAGTAAGTTTTCCGGTAAGAATAACGATTTCACAAATATAAACTTTAAAGCATCAGAGAATGAAAAATAACTTGAGCAGGTAAGGCATACTAACAGTTATGCGAAACCAGCAATAAGAAAACAAAACCAAAATCAACAACCAAAATCATGAAAACAATTTTTACTACCGTACTGGTATTGCTATTTTTTACCCCATTGTCTTATAGTCAGGAACGATTCACCATAAGCGGCTACATTAAAGATATAGATAACGGAGAAGCCCTTATAGGAGCAACGATATATGTTCATGAAATTTCCAGTGGAACTATCTCCAATGTATACGGATTCTATTCACTTACATTGCCTGAGGGTATCTATTATTTAGATATTCACTACATCGGGTTAAGTGATGTTCAGAAGACCATTGAACTGAATAAAAATATCCGTCTCGACCTGGAATTGACCGAGGCAAAGGAAGAGCTTAAGGAGGTAGTAATAACCAGTAAAGCTGTTGATGAAAATGTCAGCAGTATTGAAATGAGTCAGGCTGAAATGGACATTAAGACCATTGAAAAAATTCCTGTCTTTGCAGGGGAGGTGGATATAGTCAAGAGTCTCCAGTTGTTGTCTGGTGTAAGTACTGTAGGAGAAGGCGCTTCAGGTTATAACGTAAGGGGAGGCAGCGTTGGACAAAACCTGGTATTGCTCGATGAATCGCCTGTATACCAGTTATCATATATGTTTGGCTTTTTTTCGGTTTTCAACCCTGATGCCGCAAGACAAACGACAGATTAGAACATCAATGAATAATAAAGTAATTCATAACCAAAAAACTTTAAAATCATGGAAAAAAAGATTCAAAAAAGGACTCCTGCAGCAGGATGTGTATATGGTCTTGGTATCATAGGAGCAGCAATATACTTTATCTCGGTTTCCACGGGATTCTGGATGGGTGTATTGGGATTTCTGAAAGCAATTGTATGGCCTGTTTTTCTTGTCTATGAAGCTTTCAAACATTTTGGAATATAAACCTAAGTTATGAAAACAACGAAAAAGAAAACCAAAGAAATGAACCGAAGAGATTTTATTAAGATCTCTTCAGTCGGCGCGACAGCAGCCGCAATATCATTCTCGATAATAAATCCGGATAAATTATATGCCATTTCAAATCCCATTGAAAACGATTCTGAAAAATATCAGAAAGAGGTTAAAAAAGATCTTTTCAAAGTTGCTTGTTCAGGTTCCCTCTTTCTTTTTCTGAACCGGAATTTCGGATATCCCAAAGAAGAGGAATCTCTTTCTGTAGCATCACTATCAGGTGGAATCCTTCAGAAAGGGTATCAGTGTGGTATGCTATGGGGTGCAACCCTTGCAACTGGTGCTGAATCTTTCCGTAGATATAAAAATATAAATCAGGCCATTGGCAATGCGATAATCGCAACCCAAAACATTATTCAATCTTTCTCAGAAAGAACAAAATGTACCAACTGCCGGGATATAACCCATGTAGACTGGTCGCGCAAATTATCAATTACCAAATATTTTATAACAGGCAAACTTTTCACTTGTTTGAACATAGCAAAAAAATGGGCTCCTGAAGCTCTGCAATCTGCGGAAGACGGATTGAATAATTCGCCCAAAGAATTTCCGGAACATTCTGTTAGCTGTGCTACTGAAGTTGCCAGAAAATTAGGAGAAAATACTGAAGAAACTATCATGGTATCAGGATTTGCAGGGGGTATGGGACTGAGCGGTAATGCATGCGGAGCCTTGGGTGCTGCTATTTGGTTAAGAAGCCGTGCTTGGTGCAGGGAAAATCCTGACAGTCGTGACATGTATAATCCATATGCAAAAAGAACCATAGAAGCATTTGAAAAGGAAACGAAAGCTAAATTCTTGTGTAAAGAGATCTGCGGGCGACGTTTTATGACAATAAAAGAACATACTGAATTTATCAATAATGGAGGTTGCTCCAAATTGATAAATGTAATCGCCCAGGCATAATTTCTTAAAAACCAATTCCATGAGAAACCAATTCTTAGAAGTCTTTAAACACATTATTCGCCATAAGCGACATGTTTACCTTGATCATAATGCAACAACAAGAGTAAGTAAACATGTTCGACATAAGATGAATCATATATTAAAACATGAATATGGGAATCCTTCATCTCTTTATGGTACAGCAAGAGATTCGGCTGAAATTATGGAAAAGGCACGAGAGCATGTGGCCAATGCTATCAATGCATATCCGGAAGAGGTCATTTTTACCGGATGTGCCACCGAATCCAATAATGCAGTATTAAAATCACTTAGCAAGCACTTCTATCCCAAAAAGAAAAAAATCATTTCTACCCCGATTGAGCATCCTTCGGTAATCAATACCCTTGAGTTTTTAGAAACTCAGGGTATCAATGTCGAATTTTGTACAGTCGATAGACATGGACGTGTACTTTTAAATGAATTGGAAAAACTGATTGATGAAGAGACTTTTTTAATCTGTTGCATGCTGGCTAACAACGAAATCGGAACTATTCAGGACATCCGTTCGATTACAAAGATTGCAGCTAAATATGATGTATTGGTCATGTCGGATTGCGTGCAGGCGCTGGGCAAAATCCCGGTTGATATGCATGAACTGGGTGTAGACTACGCAAGCTTTTCAGCACACAAATTGAATGGGCCAAAAGGTGTTGGCGCCCTGTATATTAGGCAGTGGAGTCCATTCGAGCCATTTATCCACGGTGGCCACCAGGAAGAAGGATTGCGGGCTGGCACTGAGAGTGTGCATAATATTGCAGGATTTGGTGCAGCTTGCGAGAAGGTAAGCAAACTCCTGGAAAAATCGGAACATATAAGAGCATTGACAAAACAGTTTACCCAACAGATACAAAAAATATTTCCTGAAAGTATTTTAAACTCTCCTGAAACAGATTGTGTTCCTAATACCATCAGTATTACATTCCCTGATATTAGTAATGCAGGATTAGTGGCATTAATGGATTATCATGGCATTGCAGTATCAGCCGGTTCAGCCTGCAGCATGCCAGAAGACAAACCATCACATGTATTAAAGGCAATTGGCTTATCTGATCAGTCTGCGCAGGAGACTATCCGAATCAGTCTTGGCTCTGAAACTACAGAAAAGGATATCCGTTATACAATTCAGGTTTTTCAGAAAAATGTGGAAGGCAGAACTCTTCTTGTAGATATGATCAAATCTGAGCAAGTAGGAAAAGAAATGTTGTTTGACGATCAGATTTATATTCTCGATGTACGTCCCCAATTCCTTCGGAAAAGGATAAAAAGTCTGCCAAATTCACATGAAGCCTCATTTTTCTCGATAAAAAAATACCTGAAACAACTTCCGAAGGATAAAAAAATTCTGGTAGTGTGCCAGCATGGCAACCTCTCTTATATGGTAACCTACTTTCTAAGATCGAACGGCTTCCGGCAGGTAAGCAGTCTTTGGTCGGGAATCCTTGGGTGGAAAGAAAGATACAGTGAGTTGTACCGTGAATATGCCGGAAAGAATATCACAGTGCTTCAACCTACAAGATGAAAATATCAGTTTGGAGTTTTAAAATGTGTAGAGCAACAGAACATTTATTGTACCTTCTTAAGAATTGAAGAAATTTAAAAGGAAATAAATGATTTATTTACCCCTCCTTTTTTAAGGAAATATTGACACTATTCATAAGTTATTTTTTTTTGTAACTTGTTCGAACTACATCTTTTATTAATTCATTGAAATATTCAATAACTTTAATAGAACATGAATTCAACCAAAAAAAAAGCAAGAATTGCAGGTTTGTTATACCTGTTAATGGCCGTCACAGGTCCCCTTGGTATAATGTATGTTCCCTCTGCTATTGCTGTATCCGGCGATGCTACTGCAACAGCCAGTAATATTTTAAATTCTGAGATGCTATTCCGCCTAGCCATTGTTAGCAGTCTGCTCTGTCAAATCAGCTTTATTTTTTTGGTGCTGGCTTTAAACAGATTGTTTAAAGGCGTGAATGAACAGCATGCAAAACTAATGCTATCTCTTGTTATTGTTGCTGTGCCAATAGCTATTCTTAATGAGCTGACCCAGACAGCAGCATTGCATCTTTTAAGTGGGGCTGAATACTTAAAAGTTTTTGAGCCGGAACAACTAGATGCTCTTGTTATGGTATTTCTAAATATACATGAACAGGGGATTGTTATTGTCAGTATATTTTGGGGGCTTTGGTTATTTCCTTTTGGTTATCTTGTCATTAAATCTGGATTCATACCCAAGATTTTTGGGATATTGCTGATCATCGGGTGTTTTGCCTATCTGGCCGATAGCTTAACTGCTATGCTTATTCCACAACACAGAGACATTATCTCTAAAATATTGATGCTTCCGTTGAGTGTCGGAGAAATTTCGACCATACTATGGCTATTGATAAAAGGGGCAAAGGAACTTAAACCAAATTTGATTTCTTAATCAAAACATGAGTTATTTAAAATGAAAGCCATTGTTTGCACAAAATATGGACCTCCGGAGGTTCTTCAACTCAAAGAGGTAGAAAAACCAAGTCCAAAAAAAAATGAAGTACTCATTAAGATTCACGCAACTGCAGCAACAGCCAGTGATTGCATTGTCAGGGGATTTAAACTTCCTCGTTGGAGCTTTATTGGTTTCATGATGGGACTGGTAATTGGTTTTAAAAGGCCAAGAAAATCAGTGCTGGGAATGGTGTTGGCCGGAGAAGTAGAATCAGCAGGCAAAGATGTAAAACGTTTCCAGCAAGGCGACCAGGTATTTGGATGGACTGTAAAGGACGGGATAACAATACGTTTTGGCACATATGCTGAATACAAATGCTTACCTGAAAACAGTATTATAGTACTAAAACCCTCCAATATCAATTATGAAGAAGCTGCCGCTATCCCCTATGGTGGACTAATGGCATTAAGCTATTTGAAAAAAGGAGGTATCCAAAACAGGGAAAAAGTTCTTATCTATGGAGCTTCCGGAGCAATCGGCACTTCTGCAATACAGCTTGCAAAGTACTATGGTGCAATAGTTACCGGTGTATGCAGTACTACGAATTTAGAAATGGTAAAATCCTTAGGGGCAGATATAGTAATAGACTACACAAAAGAGGATCTTTTGGATAAAAAAGATTCTTATGATCTTATATTGGATGCCGTAGGAAAGCGCAAGAGTTCTAAGTTCAAGCTTCAGTGTAAAAAGGTACTGACTCCAAAAGGGAGATATAAATCAGTTGATGATGGCTCACCAAAGCATAACATTGAAAATCTATTTTTTCTCAAGGAGCTGGTTGAATCCGGACTACTAAAACCTGTAATTGATAAGAGCTTTCCCCTGGAACAGATGGTCGAAGCTCACAGGCATGTAGACAAAGGACACAAAAAGGGAAATGTTGTAATCACTATTGACTATGAATAATAACTACCAGAAATAAAAATTTAACATGAACTCTCTTACAAAACCACGACTCTATTTTATCGACAACCTGCGCTGGCTGATGATAATTTTTGTAGTGATCATGCACGCCAATGTTACCTATAGCATGTTAGGTAGCTGGTATTATGTCGAAGAAACCAACCTTGATCTTTTCCAGACAATCTATTTTGGCATGTATGGCTCTTTTACGCAAGCTTACTTCATGGGTCTCCTCTTTTTAATTGCCGGGTATTTTGTACCGGCATCATACGATAGGAAAGGTTTTGGCAAGTTCACAAAAGAAAGAGCAATACGTCTTGGTATTCCGTCTCTTCTTTACATGCTTATTCTTCATCCGGTGAGCATTATAATTCTCAATCATTATCAACACTGGAATATGGACATTGCAGCAGAATATAAAAGGAACATACTTACATTCTCGTTTATCGATGACACCGGGCCTCTTTGGTTTGCAGTGGCATTGCTTATATTCTCTCTAGTCTATGGTTCTATGCGAATTGCCGGAATCAGAAAATTGAAGTCGGACAGTACACCTACAAAAATTAACTCGAAACAGATTTTAGGAGTTGCCTTGTTCCTCTCGGTATTTACCTTTACAACACGAATTGTATTTCCTATTGGCAGCAGCGTTATGAATATGCAATTGTGCTTTTTCCCGCAATACATATTGCTTTTTATACTGGGAATTCTCTTTTATCGACGCAATCTGTTATTGACCCTCTCCTATCGAACAGGAATTAGATGGTTCAAATACACACTTATTGTGGGAATAGCATTCTGGCTCCTTATTATGATTCTTGGAGATGTTTCGGAAAAAGGTTTTGATATTTTCACAGGACATTTTACCTGGCAGTCGGCAGCTTATTCATTTTGGGAATCGTTTTTCTGTGTAGGTGTTTGCCTGGGACTTATAGTTATGTTTCGCGAAAAATTTAACCAACAGGGCAAATTGAGTAAATTTTTATCCGGCAATGCATTTGGTGTATATGTATTCCATGCACCTGTGTTGATCTTTATCTCCATGCTGTTTAAAGATATTGCCATGTATCCCTTCTTTAAATACCTGATTGTAATTATCATAACCTTACCAATGTGCTTTTTGGTAAGTTATATTTTGCGCAAAATTCCGGGTGTAGGATTTATTATTAAATAATATAGCACATCTTAAGTCTTAAAAAATATTTAGAATCACAGAACATTACATTAATGAGGTAATACAATTAAAACCCCCTAAAAATGAACAACAAAAAAGCGATCCTGTCAACATTATGGATTTTTGTGACTGCCAATTATATCTTTTGTGATATTCTATCAAATATGGACCCAGCGTTTATTAAAGTAATAATGCAAGGTGGGCAATTTGAAGGTTTACCTCCAATTACTCAAAAATTTTTGTTAGGAGCCGCCATCTTAATGGAAATTCCTATTTTAATGATTCTTCTTTCTCGTGTCCTGAAGTACAAAGCAAATCGTGTGGCAAACATTGTTGCCGGTTCAATAATGACAGTTGTACAAATCGGATCATTATTTGTTGGAACTGCAACTCTGCATTATATGTTTTATTCTGCTATAGAAATTGCTTGTACAGCATTCATAGTATTGTATGCATTAAAGTGGCGTATGACTATAGATATTCCTGCTAATTAAAGCAATCGTTCAGAATAGTTACGGATCCCCTAATTTACTCGAACTCAGGGAGGTTGACAAACCATTGATTAAAGATAACGAAGTGCTTGTAAGGGTACATGCTGCTGTCATCCATTCGGGTGACTACTTTGGTGTAATGGATTCGCCATTTGTTACTCGTTTTGCAGTAGGATTTCCCAAACCAATCAGCGCTATGATCTTATTCTCGATAATGTGGCAAACCGATCATTCGCTACCAACAGAGGTGTACTCAAACTGAAAGGTTAATTTATATCAAACAGCGGCAATGCCGGTATGGGATT
>CAYWBC010000053.1:0-27159 GCA_964456285.1 uncultured Bacteroidales bacterium | reverse complement strand
CGGGATTTGTTCAACTTACATATTTCAGTTCACTTCGTTTCTGAAATCTGAGTTTCACAAAAAGAAAGCCCGGCATTTCTACCGGACTTTCAAGGTTGCTTCATTTTAGGTGGCGGAGAGAGGGGGATTCGAACCCCCGGTACCAGTTGCCCAGTACGCCAGTTTAGCAAACTGGTGGTTTCAGCCACTCACCCATCTCTCCTGATAGGATAACACTGAATTTTAAAACTGCACAAAAGTATAAATTCCACTAATAAAAGCAAGTGGCTAAAAATAATTTACCTACTTTTTCTTTCCTTTTCCCAGGTCATCACCAGTTATGGAATCACGCATCCTTGTATCTGCTTCAATATTTCTGAATTTGTAATAATCCATAATGCCCATATTCCCAGCCCTAAAAGCCTCAGCCATAGCAAGAGGTATTTTAACTTCGGCTTCAATCACCTTGGCCCTGGCTTCCTGTGCTTTTGCTTTCATCTCCTGCTCAATGGCAACTGCCATAGCTCTTCTTTCCTCAGCCTTGGCCTGTGCAATATTTTTATCTGCATTTGCCTGATCCATCTGCAATACGGCACCAATATTTTTACCAATATCAATATCAGCAATATCTATCGATAATATTTCAAAGGCTGTTCCGGCATCCAAGCCTTTTTCAAGTACAACACGTGAAATAAAATCAGGATTTTCCAAAACCTCTTTATGAGATAAAGCCGATCCTATGGAAGAAACAATCCCCTCTCCTACTCTTGCAAGAACAGTTTCTTCACCAGCACCTCCAACAAGTTGTTTAATACTGGCCCGAACTGTAACTCTTGCCTTGGCAATCAATTGAATACCATCTTTCGCAACAGCTGTTACAGGGGGAGTATTGATCACTTTGGGATTTACAGACATTTGAACCGCTTCAAGTACATCTCTTCCGGCAAGATCAATTGCTGTTGCCGATTTGAAATCAAGATCAATATTGGCTTTATCAGCACTAATAAGGGCATTAACTACCCCACGAACATTCCCGCCGGCAAGAAAGTGAGCTTCCATATCATCACGGTTCAGTTTTAGTCCGGCTTTCGTTGCGCTTATCAATGCATTGACAATGACAGCAGGGGGAACCTTTCTGATTCGCATTCCAATCAATTGACCAATGGGTACATAAACTCTTGCAAACACTGCACTGAACCATAGGCCAAGAGGTACAAAATAAAAGAAGAGCCACAATACAAAAATCGCAACCACAATCAATAAAACAAGTAATCCTATTCCTTCCATAAGTTTAGTTTTTAATTTCTACAAAAATTTTATTTCCTTCTAATCGAGTAATAATGATTGCTTTATCATTATCTATGTATGTTCCATCAGAACGAACCTCATACATTTTTTCATCAATTATTGCTTTTCCAATAGGAGAAAGCTTTGAAACAGTTTTACCAACTGTACCTGGTTGTAATAACTCACTATCAATACCCATTACTTTTCCGTCGATGGTTGATTTCAAACCAAACCGTTTCCATGTCTTTAATTTTAATGCTGTAATAAAAGTTGCTACTAATGAGACCCCGGTGCCGGCAAGAATATAGTTACCAATGGCAACAGTATGAAAGTAATATCCACAAAAAACACCTCCGGCAATCATCAGAAGACCCCCTATCCCGGCTATTGTTATCCCTGGAATTACCAAAAATTCAACCATTAGCAACAGTATCCCAAGAAGAATCAAAAAAATAATGAATATTACTGACATATCAGATAAATTGAGAATTAATCAATGGTAGCTTGCAATCCTTTTTCAACCAAAGCATGTCTGAATGGCTTCAGAAATTTGTAATCTCCCTTCTTAACATCACATTTGCCTTTGTAATGCACCAGATAAGTACATTGTTCTGCCTGTACAGGTTCCAACTCACAAACCTTAATAAGTGCTTCAATTACATAATCAAAGGTATGTACCTCATCATTATGAAGAATCAGAAATCTTTCGCTACTAAGATTTTCTTCAACAATTCCTTCAGGATCAGGTTTATCAAAATACTTCTTTTCTGCCATGATAATTAAGTTCAAAGCAAATTCTTGCAACATTCAAAATTGAATAATCTCAAAGTTAGAAAAAATTATAATAGAAAAGCTCAGAGATTAATTAAGTGATATAAGAAAATACAATCTGAGCGAAAAGATCAACAACTTCTTTAAATTACTTACTGGCAAATTCAATTTCTTTTGCCTTTTGTATATTTATTTTTTTGTTATTGTTAAATGATACAATAAAGGCATCTGGATAACCATAGTTCCTTACTTGTTCCAACGCTCTGCGCACTTCTTTAAGTGAGGCAAAACTCCCGACATAATATTTTGTGCTGCCATTTTCTTCTTCTTTTGAAACAGGAGTTAGTCCGTTAAAGGTATTTTCGGGAACTGCTTGTGAAAATGAACCAAGCTGTATCTTATATATCAAACCCAGGGGAATAGACACCGAGGGAATGGGATTACTTTGTGAATAAGGAGATCTCGGTTGAATAGCAAACATAGATTGTGCTAGTTTAGCCGCTCCTTTCCCTTTTTCATATTCCGATTTATCATTCGATTCTGCATACACATCCTTCTTTTTCTGTTCTGAAGAAAATGAGTAAACCTTTATGCCATTTACATCATTTTCAACTTTAAGATTTGGATTATCATCCTGCTTAATTTCAATTTCAATAGGATCAGTTTCTTGTTCCGCCAGCAAAAACTTTTCATCAGCCAGCATTTGAAGCCTTTTAGATTCCATATCCAAACTTTCAATGTTTGCGCTTAAAATTTGCTTTTTCTCAGAATTATCTTCAATTTCAATTTTTGCTCTAAGATCCTTTACTATCCAGGCTAGCGAATCACTTTGAGATTGTAGTATCAAAGCTTTTGTTAACAAATGTTCATATTCAGCCTTCTCATTAAAAACATTGTTATATTTTGACAATTCATTCTGCGTAAGCGTTCCCTGCTCATATTTTTGATAAGTAATGTTCATATTATCTAGTTCATCCTGACTGGAGAGAGCAGCAAAAGCAAGTACCTCATCGCGATTTTTCGGTGAGTGGTAACTGGCCTGTTCCTTATTTGTAATGGTATATGCAATATACTCATTTAAGCCCCTGGCTCTGTTTGAGAGAAAAATTGATTTTTCAGAATCAGATACAAGAGTATAAAGAAACTCATCATTTGGTGTGTTAAGTGGAAAATTAAGTCTATCAACCGAAGTCCAGGAAGCTTTGGATGTATCATAACTACATTTAAAAATATCATAACCTCCCGATGTATTGTGTCCCTTTGAACTGAAATAAAGAGTTGAGCTAAGCTTGTCAAAATATGGATAAGCCTCATCGTATTCTGAATTAATAATTGCCGGCAAAGGTTCCGGCAGGCTGAAATTTTCTGCCGTTACTTTTTCAACACGAAAAATATCCAAACCTTGTTTGTCTTTTTTGGAATTGCTTGCGAAATAAATATAGTCTCCAATCTGCAGGTTATTAGGCAAAAACATAAGACTTTGATATTTCAAAGCAATGTCTTCTGTGGAGCGAAATGCATCCGGAATATAAATATAACTGCCTGCCAATTCATCATCAAATGCACTTTCAAGTGCATTGCCAGGTACCGATTTTTCCTTTTCCACTGCAACTAGCTGAGCCACCTGAACAGATTCTTTTGCACTTTCATTTACCTTAATCCAATAATCAATGTCGTACTTTTTAATATCGTTGTTGCGTGCTGTCTTTTTAAATGTTAAAAATGAAAGTGCAGCATCTTCAAATCTATAATCAAGATGATATGCCCTGCCAAGATAATAGTATGTATCATCTCCATAATTGCGTGTTGCAGAATATTTTAGAAGTTCTATTGCTTCATCCAGTTTTTGATTGGAATGAAAATAAGATCTGCCCAGGTAATAGGAAAATCTTGAATCCTTAGGAAACATATTATGTAAGATCTCAAAATTGCTTGCTGCTTTAAAGTACTGATGCGAATCAAAACATTGAAAGGCCTTATCTTCCAATTCAACTTTTGATACTTCCTGGCCAATAATGGTAATGCCAGAATATGTTCCAGCAAGAAAAATGGCCAGCATTACACTGATTTTTTTTATGGCATTAAACTTCATGATTGGTGATTTTATAACAGTCGGAAATTTACATAATTGATTCACAGGGAAAAAGAAGAGTTATTCACAATTCGGAATTTCCTAAAATATGACTTATCTTCGCGATTCATATATTAAAAATTAAATACTAGAGCAAATGAAAAAACTAAGCAATGCAGGCATTATACTCCTAACAATTATTGCTTTACAATCTTGTAATTCAATAGCTTCGAAAGATGCCAAACTAAAAAATTCAACTGACTCAGCCAGTTACATGATAGGAATATCTGTAGGTTATAGTTTAAAATCACAAGATGTTCCGGATATAGATCCAAATCTTATTGCAAAAGGCATTAAACAAGTTTTGGAATCAGACTCCTCTATTTCAGCACAAGAAGCCAATATGTTCTTGAATACCTACTTTACTAAAATTCGTGAAGAAAAAGGCAAAAAGAATATGGACGAAGGTCTGGCATTCCTTGAGGAAAATAAAACCAAAGAAGGTGTAATAGAAACTGCCAGTGGATTACAATACAAAGTTCTTGTTGAAGGAACGGGTATATCACCCAAACCTGAGGATAAAGTAAAATGTCATTATAGAGGAACGCTTCTTAATGGTAAAGAATTTGACAGTTCATACAAAACAGGACAACCTGCAGAATTTCAGCTAAACAGAGTTATACCCGGATGGACTGAAGGTTTACAACTAATGAAAGTTGGAGGAAAATATAAATTGTATGTTCCATCTCAACTTGCATATGGCCCACGTGGTGGCGGTCAAACAATTGAGCCTAACAGTACATTAATATTCGAAATTGAACTTCTTGATGTAACTCCTGCAGATTCTAATGAGTAAAGCTGTAATAAACACTGCAAAAGGAGCAATGAATATTGAATTTTATAGTGATGATGCTCCAAATACAGTTGCAAACTTTGTTAAACTGGCTAAAGAAGGATATTACAATGGTCTGGCATTCCATCGGGTCATACCTGATTTTGTTATTCAGGGAGGATGTCCTTATTCCATAGATATGAGCGATTCCAGAGTTGGTTCAGGAGGGCCTGGCTATTCAATTGATTGTGAACTCGACGGAGAAAATCAATACCATGATAGAGGTGTTTTATCAATGGCTCATGCCGGAAGAAACACCGGTGGTTCCCAGTTTTTTATCTGCCATGGAAGAACAAACACACAACATCTTGATAGAAAGCATACCTGTTTTGGCAAAGTTGTAGAAGGCCTTGAGGTTATTGATCAGATAGAAGCCGGAGATTCAATTCAAAATATTGAAATTACCGATTGATTAAAAATAAAATATTACGTAGAAACGGGGCTGTCTCAAAAGTATTTAAAATTTTTACCGCTAAGATCGCTAAGAAGGCGCAAAGTACGCAAATATCTATAATTTAATCACATACCTCTTAGCGGTCTTTGCGTAAGCTTTGTGTCCTTTGCGGTTAATAAACTTTTGAGACAGCCTCGTTTTTTATTCTGCAGAGTAAAACAATATCATATGCTCTATGGCTTTCTGGCATACCGGACAAAATGCATTGTCAATTTTTGATTTCATCGTACAATCAAAATAGGGTCTGAAAACCCCTTTGGAAGAATATGCTCCTCCCTCAAACAAACCAATTACTCCTGAGTATAATGTTGAATTGGGCGTAGGTATAGGAACCGTGTCGGAAACCATTGCCTCCCACTTCTTATTAAATTCAATGCGAGTAGTAATATTTGGTTCATAAGGCTCATACTCCATCTTAACAAAAGAAGTATAGGGTACAAGGGATGAATAATACTCATCGGCCAAAGCAACAAAGCCATGACCAAACTCATGATGAAAAAGAAACTCTGAATATTCATTGTCAGCTGTGAAAAATGTCAAGAAATTATAGATTCCCCCTCCTCCATATTTATTGCTATTTGCAATTATACATATCTGATCATAAGGAACACCGCATAAAACATCCCTTACTCCCTGAATATCTTCTGTAGTCAGGTATCTTTCACTATTAAATGTATTAAAATTTACCTGAATAATATCCTTCTGAACTATGGAGTCTTTCTGATCACAGACTGAGATATGGTCTGATGAAACAAATGTTGCATATACATTAATTGATTGCTTATATTTTGAATAGGGATCCCACTTGAATAATGCCTGAACCGTTCTATTGACATCAGAAAAGAATTTTGTACTATCACCCTTCTGATACCCAGCTGAAAGAAAAACCAGATCAAGTTTTGAAGAAGCTCTGCCATTATGAATTATCTCCCTCGTAACAACAAAGTCCGGAGTTTTCTTCAGCAAAACAGCAGATTTTTTAGGATTGAAATATGTAGAAAAGAGGTCTTTAAAGCTTAGATCAAATCTTCTCTCGGATATTTCAATTTTAACAGTATTCTTCGGAAATGGCATAATTACTGATTCCAGGAATTCTCTTTTTGTGGTATCAGCTTCATCTATTGTTTGCCACTCCTTAAAAAGTGTTGAATATCCACGCGAATAAATCAGTTTGTTGGTCGCAGAATCAAATACTTCCAGCAATAGCTCTCCATATAAAAAAGTATCTATTGAATTTATCAATGATCCTCCCCAATTTTTATCCAAATAAAAAGCTCTGCTTTGAATATTGGCTTTTTCACTATCTCCGGAAATTGAGTAATCAAACCTCAATTTATCCTCATGGAAGTATTTTGAAAACTTCGATTGTGCTGATACAAAACAAATCGTAAATTGTAGAAAAAATAAGGTATGAATTAACTTCATTAAGTCATAAAATTTGATGAATCATTGTATTTTTGCAGCATTGTAATTATACAAAAATCTGAAGATATATTTAAGCATGGAAATTCGCTTTTTATTTAATATTAAAAATATCCTGATTAACTTGGGTATTGGGGAAAGTTATGCAAATAATATAAATATTGCTTTTGGTATAATTATTATTCTGCTTCTCGCTTATTTATCCGATTTAATTTCGCGAAAAATAATCTTGACTTCCATTAGCAGGATTATCAAAAAGTCTTCCAACAAATGGGACGATATTCTTCTGGAAAAAAAAGTTTTTAATCGCCTTTCACATTTGGCTCCTGCTCTTGTTTTACACTACTTTGTCGATTATGTATTGGATGATTACGAAAAATTATCCACTCTCCTGCAAGGAATGATTTCTATTTATATGATTATCATTTCACTATTGGTTTTAAATTCTTTAATGCTTTCAGTCAATGAAATCTATAATAGCCTTCCGATTGCTAAGAACAGACCCATTAAGGGATATATTCAGGTAGTTCAAATTGTAATTTATAGCATTGCTATTATACTTACAATATCCATTCTAAGAGGAAAACCACCAAGCGGATTGCTTGCAGGCCTTGGAGCTATGGCAGCTGTTCTTATTCTGGTTTTCAAAGATACAATACTTGGATTTGTTGCCAGCATACAGCTATCTGCGAATAAAATGGTTCAAATTGGAGACTGGATATCTATGCCATCTCACAATGCTGATGGAACTGTAACTGAGATTACTCTCAATACCGTTAAGGTTCAGAATTGGGATAGAACCATCAGCACTATTCCTACTTATGCACTGGTATCAGAATCTTTCAGTAATTGGCGTGGCATGGAAGAATCTGGTGGCAGAAGAATAAAAAGACACATTGCTATTGATATGCAAAGTGTAAAGTTCTGCACACCTGAAATGCTGAAACGTTTTAAAAAAATCAATTCTCTGCAGGAATATATAGAGAAGAAAGAAGAAGAGATTGAAAAATACAACCAAGAGAACAATATTGCTAACAATATCGTTGTTAATGGAAGAAGGATGACAAACCTGGGTACTTTCAGAAAGTATCTTGAAATATACTTAAGAAATCACCCGATGATACACAATGATATGACTTTTCTTGTAAGGCAGCTGCAGCCAAGCGAAAAAGGTATACCCCTGGAAATTTATGTATTTAGTAAAGATCAGCGTTGGGCTTATTATGAGAGTATTCAGGCAGATATATTCGATCATATTTTGGCTGTAATACCGGAATTTGATCTCAGGGTATTTCAGAATCCTTCAGGAGAAGATTTTAAATCACTAATTAATTAATCAGTTTTACGAGGAATCTAAGGATGAAGATAAAAAAACTAATTCTTTTCATTGCTATTGCAAATATTTCTATAATTACTCTTGGCCAGAGTTTCAGCATTGGAGCAAAATTAGGCATTGGGAATAGTATATACAAAAAACAATCAGACGAAGAAAAAACTCCAAAATATTTAACTCAGAAATATGGCTTGAGCTTAGAATTTTCCCCATATTTTTCGAAATTCTTAATTCTTTCAGGAGCTGAGTTTGAAATCAATAGTTTAGGAAATTGCATGATGTTACCACTAAGCTTACGCATCATTATTGGAAATGACTTTAGACTATTTTTGGAAGGAGGAGGATATTATAACATAAGCTTGAAGAGTAAATCAGAACAGTATATTTTAAAGAATGATCTTGGATTAAGAGCAGGCATAGGATTTCAATATAAAATTACCCGTAACTGGTTGATCGAAACTGCCTATATCGGAAAGTTTGGCTTCACACCACATTTGGAAGAAGAAATATATCTTCCTGGAAATCAGATACAATACGAAAAATATACCATGATGTTCCATCAGATTGAATTGAGCCTGAAGTACAAATTCTAATACGAAAGCATTCATTTATATTCATGGTAATTTTCCTTCTTTTCTTATTTGTAAGTATTTATGGATGAGTAGTTAAAAATCAAGAAAGTCAAGATTTTGCACTGGAGAGCCATACCCTAAATTATACTTTTGATGGCTTAACTCAGGGCATGTAATACATGCTAATAAAATTTAGTACTCTAACAATATCAACTTATTGTTGAATAATATTGGCTAGGGTTAAAAAGAAAGGCTCTGAAAATAACATCAGAGCCTTTCTTGTATCAATTAAGACAGAAGAAATTAAATAGCCTTACCTCCTGTTTCCTCTGTTCTTATCCGAATACATTCTTCAAGGTTGGTAATAAATATTTTACCATCTCCCACTTCTCCATTTGAATTTGTTTTTGCAGCCTCTAAAATTGTTTTTACCGTAATATCAACAAATTCATCATTTACTGCTATTTCAATTTTGACTTTTGGAGTGAGATTAGGTACTACTTTTCTACCTCTATAAATATCAGGGTCTTTTTGCTGACCATGACCCGAAACACGAACAACGGTTATACGGGTTATTTCATTCTCAATAAGTGCTTCGCGCACCTCATCGAGTTTTCTTTCTCTAATAATTGCAGATATTAATTTCATAAACTTGATTTTAAGTTTGAGTAATTATCCTAAATTAAGCATTCCATAACCGTGCTCACCATGGTAGGACGAATCAAGTCCGCTCATTTCTTCTTTATCTGGAGCACGCAGGCCAATTGTCTTATTCAGTAAAAATACCAGAATAAATGTAACAACAGCTGCGTAGGCTATTGCAATTCCAACTGCAAATGCCTGGATGCCTAATTGACCATATACATCGGATATTGAATGATCACCCCGCATGAAAAATACAAGAACAATTGCTCCAACTATACCACCCACACCATGTACTCCAAATGCGTCAAGACTATCATCATATCCCAATTTACCTTTAATAATAATGGCATAATAACATACCGTTGCAGCAATAGCACCTAATGCAAGTGCTCCAGCAGGTGTTACAACACCGGCGGCCGGAGTAACAGCTACAAGTCCTGCTAAAATTCCAGAAGCAAAACCCAGTGCAGTAGCTTTTCCCTGAAGAACTCCTTCTATTATCATCCAAACCAGTGCTCCAGCAGCAGCAGCAGCTTGGGTTGCTGTCAAAGCTTGCGCTGTTGCTAAACCAGAATCGATTGAACTACCAGCGTTGAATCCAAACCATCCAACCCATAGCAGACCTGCTCCAATCATTGTCATTACTAAATTTCCGGGAGGCATTGCTGTTTTTGGATGTCCTCTCCTTGCACCAAGGTATAGAATTGCTACAAGTCCGCTTACACCTGCAGATATATGCACTACTGTTCCTCCTGCAAAGTCAATTGCTCCCATCTCATAAAGGAAACCTCCTTCAGCCCAAACCCAATGACACAAAGGATTATAAACAAAAATGCCCCAAAGTGCTATAAATAACACATAGCCCTTAAAAGTAACTCTTTCAGCAAATGCACCTGCAATCAATGCAGGAGTAATAATTGCAAATTTTCCCTGGAACATGGTAAAAACATATTCAGGAATTCCAGCTTCCAAAATGGAATCATCTATACCTCTTAAGAAGAAATAATCACTATTCCATCCGCACCATCCTCCTAAAACATTGCTTCCAAAGCTCATTGAATATCCTATCATAACCCAAAGAACTGCCATTATTCCCATGGCTACAAAGCTATGCATCATTGTACCCAGAACATTTTTTGTTCTAACAAGTCCGCCATAAAACATGGCCAAACCTGGAATCATGAGTAAAACCAAAGCGGTAGAAGTAAGCATCCAGGCAGTGATGCCGGTATCTACCACAGCACCATCACCGGCCCAAACACTCCCTGCTGAGAGCATCAGGACAAAAGTCATTAAAAGTACACGAATCTTTAATCTCATATTAAAGTATTTAGGTTATTAGATTGATTGAAAGTAAAATTTTATTAAAAACCAAGACAAAGGTATTAAATTGATAGGTATTTGCAAATTATTAGTCTTTTTTATCATTAATACCCCAATTATTTGATATCTAATTGTCTATTTATGTATTTATTTTCTTAACTACCCCCTATAAATTATGGGTATACTGCTAAATACATAATAAATTTTGAAAATGATAATTGATTTTCTGATAAATTGAAAGTCAATCTCTTTAAGATCATTATCAATGCTATGGAAACAAAAAAACCACCTCTTGATCGGAGGTGGTTCTAGATATAAATTCTAATTAATTGTTCAGAGACTAGATTAACACTATTCCATGTTTTTTACATTCATCGATCATTTTCTGCGGCCAGATACCGGATTGAATCTCTCCTATATGAGCTTTCCTTAAAAAATACATACATAATCTTGATTGTCCGATGCCTCCGCCAATTGATAGTGGTAACTCATCATTAAGCAATCTTTTATGAAAAATCAATTCCTTTCTATCCTGCGCCCCTGATATTTCAAGCTGTTTTAAAAGAGCCTCTCTATCTACTCTTATTCCCATGGAAGAGATTTCAAATGCAATTTCAAGCACAGGATGCCATAACAAAATATCCCCATTCAATCCTTTATAACCCTTCTGTGTTGGGGAAGTCCAGTCATCATAATCCGGAGCCCGACCGTCATGAGGCTTACCATCAGCAAGTTCTCCTCCAATACCAATAATAAATACAGCTCCATGCTCCTTCGTGATTTCATTTTCTCTTTCTTTAGGCGTCATATTCGGATACTTCTCTAAAAGCTCCTCTGTATGAATAATCTTCATTTCATCTGGCAGTAATGGTGCAAATTCCGGATAATTCTCAAACACAACAAATTCCGTCCGTTTCAATACTTCATATATTTTATTGACAACCTTTTTCAGGTAATCCAGGTTTTTTTCTTTTTCTGATATTACCTGCTCCCAATCCCACTGGTCAACATAAAGAGAATGCAGGTTATCCAGCTCTTCATCTGGTCTGATTGCATTCATGTCTGTATAAATACCAAAACCCTCATCTATAGCATAATCTGCCAAAGCCATTCTTTTCCACTTGGCAAGACTGTTAACTACTTCGGCTTCCTGGTCATCAATATCTTTTACTGGAAAAGTTACCTTTCTCTCAATACCATTCAAATCATCATTTACTCCAGTCCCTTTCAATACAAATAAGGGAGCAGTTACTCTTCTTAATTTAAATTCGGAAGACAGATTTTCCTGGAAAGTGTCTTTTACGAGTTTAATGGCTTTTTCGGTTCGTTTCAGATCCAAGGGATTTTTATAGTTTTTAGGTAACATTAAGTTGTTCATTGTGTTTGAGATTTTTTGAATTCTGCGAATATACTAATTGTATATCTTTCAACGAAAAAAGTAGGCAAACTCGTTGGATCTTTGTTTATTGCAATAATTTCTACCCATTAATTGATAAAACAAAACAATGCGTAATTTCATGGAAAGGGCGGTCAAAAACCGCCCTAACTATATATAAAACACCCACTATAAATTCTGATGTATCTACTTGTATCCTTCAACATGAACTGATTTCATGGACCTGCCCGAAGGATCTGTATTGTTCTTAAAAGACTCATCCCATTCAAGGGCTTCTGCTGTACTGCATGCAATAGAAGGCACAGAAGGTACGCACTGAGCCGCTGCATCAGAAGGAAAATGTTCACTAAAAATACTGCGATAGTAGTACTCTTCTTTTGACTTGGGAGGATTAATAGGAAACCTAAAGGCTGCATTTACCATTTGTTGGTCTGTTATCTCCTTCTCAGTTATCTCTTTTAATGTGTCTATCCAGCTGTATCCTACGCCGTCAGAAAACTGTTCTTTTTGCCTCCAGGCAACACTTGCAGGTAGATAATCTTCAAAAGCTTTTCGCACAACCCATTTCTCAATTCGCTCACTAGTAATCATTTTATCTTTTGGATTCAGGCGCATAGCCACATCAATAAACTCTTTGTCAAGGAAAGGAACCCGACCCTCAACACCCCAGGCGGCAAGAGTTTTATTTGCCCGTAAACAATCATACATATGTAATTTACCTAGTTTACGAACAGTTTCTTCATGAAATTCTTTTGCATTTGGCGCTTTATGGAAATAAAGGTAGCCTCCAAAGAGTTCATCTGCACCTTCACCCGAGAGTACCATTTTTATCCCCATTGACTTAATCACCCTTGCCAACAGAAACATTGGTGTTGATGCACGTATAGTAGTAACATCGTACGTTTCTACATGATAAATCACATCACGCAACGCATCCAGCCCTTCCTGAACTGTAAAGTTAATTTCGTGGTGAATGGTATCAATATGCTCTGCTACCATGCGCGCCGCTGCAATATCAGGAGAACCTTCAAGTCCAATAGCAAATGAGTGCAATTGTGGCCACCAGGCTGCTTTAATATCTCCTTCCTCAACACGCTTTTGGGAATACTTTTTTGCCAGTGCCGAGGTAACTGATGAATCTAATCCACCAGAGAGCAAAACACCATAGGGTACATCAGACATTAATTGACGATGGACTGCATTCTCAAGTGCTTCACGTAAATCATCAATACTGGTAACATTATCTTTAACAGCCTCATAACTGGTCCAATCATTGTTGTACCACTTCTTAATTTCACCCTCTTCACTATATAAATAATGCCCTGGTTTAAATTCTTCAATTTTATTACAATAACCCTCAAGCCCTTTTAATTCAGATGAAACATAAAAATTTCCATGTTTGTCCCAACCGATATACAGGGGAACTATTCCAATATGATCGCGAGCTATGAGATATACATCTTTCTCCTCATCATAGAGCGCAAATGCGAAAATTCCATTCAGATCATTTAAGAAATCAATGCCCTTCTGCTTATACAATGAAAGTATAACCTCACAATCCGAATGAGTCTGGAATTCGTATATAGATTCTGTTTGTTTTCTGAGTTGAGGAAAATTGTAAATTTCACCATTCACAGCAAGTATATGTTTCCTGTCTTTGCTATACAATGGTTGATTGCCCGATTGTGGATCAACTATCGATAAACGTTCATGAGCAAGAATTGCTTTTTCACCACAATAGATACCTGACCAGTCAGGCCCGCGATGCCGAAGCCTCTTCGACATATCCAGCACCTGTTGTCTTAAACTTCCTGATTCGACTTTCAAATCAAATACACCGATAATTCCACACATGAAATTTTACTTTTCTTTCAATAATATTT
This sequence comes from uncultured Bacteroidales bacterium, assembly GCA_964456285.1. Taxonomy (GTDB): domain Bacteria; phylum Bacteroidota; class Bacteroidia; order Bacteroidales; family UBA10428; genus UBA10428. The sequence continues at coordinate 13,131 of CAYWBC010000053.1, read as the reverse complement.
AGTAATTATATTAATAAAACACTATTAAATAATAATTGTTAAATTGAATAGTTGTTTTTGCATTAATTTATAAAATTAACAGGCAAATATATTAATTATTAATTTTTAAACAAGTATATTTTTAATGTTTAACTTTATTTTCGTATATTTGCTTACATACTGTTAGTTTTTTTTACTTATTAATTATTAATCAATCATGAAATCAGACCAAAATTTCAATATTGACAAATTGGACAGGAAAATACTTTCTATCCTTACTAAAAATGCCCGGGCGCCATTTCTGGAAGTAGCACGAGAATGCAATGTATCCGGTGCAGCTATTCATCAGCGTGTGCAAAGACTTACAAAAATTGGTATTATCTCAGGTTCTCAGTTTATAGTTGAGCCTAAAAAATTAGGATATCATACCTGTGCATACATTGGAGTATTTCTTGATAATGCAGCTCTTTTTAATGATGTTTCTGACAGATTATTGAAAATACCTGAAATAACTCAGTGCCATTATACTACCGGACAATATGCCATGTTTGTTAAGGTGTATGCAAAAGATAACGAGAACCTGAGGCAAGTTTTGGCAGATAAAATCCAGGCAATTAATGGCATAATGAGAACTGAAACATTTATATCACTGGAAGTAATGGTTGACCGCCAACTCCCTGTAATAGAAGAAACTATTGAAGGTACAGATTTTGGCAGAAAGAAGAGTAAAGCCTAATCCTATTATTTAATTGAATTGATATAATTATATTCTGTGAAGCATATACTGGATCACAATGCAGCACAATCCTTAAAACTCAAAATTTGCATTCACCCGGATAAAAACAATCACATGAAAATGCTTAGGCATAATACAAAATTCACTAAAAAATATTCACATCCGAACATATACCATTGATATTAAACCATTTTTCTTTCCAAACATTACAATCCTGGACGAACTCATTTTGTATCTTTTATGCCTCCAAAACCTTTGTGTGTTTGAAACATGCACTAATAAATAATTTTAAGTTTTCATGCCGGCCCTCAAAATCAGATTCTATTGCTTTATATTGAGTTAATAGATACCAGATTCAACATAATTCTCAATATATCAATTTATTAAAGCTTTGATAATGTACGTCATTACCCGAACTTTGGGACTATAATACTTGCAATTGAAACATCTGAACTCCCTTTTTAGGATTTTCTTCAATGCCTGTAAGTATATAGGAGCATATATTCGTTTATGCAATCTTAATTGTGGAGAATATTAAAGAATAGAACAGGAATGACAACAAGAAAAATTCAAAAATTATCATACCTGATTTTATTTGGAATTATTCTACTCGTGATTGCTTTAGTTGTTCTCATTGATTCTATGATATAATTTTTTTACCCTAACTAGTTTATATAAGGAATCAATATTGTAAAATCATCAAGCTGAATTAGTGATATAGTTAATCAACGAGGATGAACAGGGTAGGTGGGTTAGGTTAACCTACCCTGTTTTTATTTTAATTCTACAAATTTTTCTAACGAGCAAAAGCTCCTAATAATAAATTGCTATGCAATATAGATCACTTATATTACTCCTGTTTATCCTTATTATTTCTGCATGTAAGAACTCAACACAGATTGACAACTCTGACGATTTGCTGGAAAAACCATGGGATTACGCTCAGAAAATAGTGGATAGTATTGTCAGGCCTGAATTTAAGAACGTAGATTTTAACATTGATGATTTTGGTGCGATCAATGATGGAATCACTGATTGCAGCAAGGCTATTGATAAGGCTATTAAAGCTTGTTCAACTCAAGGAGGTGGAAGGGTTATTATACCTTCCGGTACTTATCTGACTGGTGCTATTCATTTGAAAAGTAACGTTAACCTTCACATCTCTGAAGATGCTGTACTTCTGTTTGATACTGACAAATCAAAATATTTACCTGTTGTACATACAAGATTCGAGGGTATGGAGGTAATGAATTATTCTCCACTGATATATGCTTATAAACAAGAAAATATTGCCATCACAGGAAGCGGGACAATAAATGGTCAGGGAAGCAATTGGTGGAGCTGGAAGGGTAAGTGGTTAGGATCTATTGATCATGGATACAAAGAAGATGATAATACACAAGCAGATGATAATACTAAATTGACTCAGATGGTTAAAGACAATGTGCCTGTAGAAAAGCGAATATTTGGAGAAGGACATTATCTTAGGCCTAGTTTTATCTCTCCGTATAATTGCAAAAATATTCTTATTGAGAATATTACAATAAAAGGATCACCTATGTGGATAATCCATCCTATATTGTCGGAGAATATAACTGTAAGAGGAGTAAAAATTGAATCGCTCGGGCCCAATAATGATGGCTGCGATCCGGAATGCTGCAAAAATGTTCTTATTGAAAATTGTTTTTTTAATACCGGTGATGATTGTATTGCCATTAAATCTGGCAGGAACAATGATGGCCGGCGTTTCGACACACCAAGTAAAAATATTGTGGTTAGAAATTGCTCCATGAATGAAGGGCATGGCGGAGTAGTTGTTGGAAGTGAGATATCAGGAAATGTCAGCTATGTTTTTGCAGAAAACTGCACCATGGACAGTCCAAATCTGGAAAGAGCAATCAGGATCAAATCAAATTCATTACGAGGAGGTATTGTTGAGCATATTTATGTTCGTGATCTGGATGTGATACAAGTAAAAGAGTCAATTCTGAAAATAAATATGTTTTATGCATTAGAAAGAGGTGATAATATTCCGCTTGTAAAAAATATATTACTTGAGAACGTTAATGGTGGAAAGTCTAAATTTGGATTATGGATCGAAGCTTATGAGGAAAAACCAGCCATCAATATTTTGCTTAAAAATTGTGACTTTAACAATGTTGAAAAAGAAAATCATATTAAAAATGCTGAAAACCTGGTTTATGAGAATGTACGGATAAATGGAAAAGAACTCTGATATTTGAAATAAAATGAATACAAAGGATTTATTTCCAGTTTATTTATTGATTTTACTGATTGTTCCTCCCTCCCTCTATTATGCCTGTGTATCAAAACCTGCCACAAATGAAATCATTGTAGAAATATCAAATAACTCAGGGCAAACATATACCGATCTGGTATTGCAATTGAATGATCCCGATTTTCTAAGAAAAATCAATGCATTTAAATCTGAAAATATTAGAGCAAGTGCCAATAAAAGAGTACTGCCATCTCAGCTTATCGATTTGGATAAAGATAGCATGGCTGAGTGCTTGCTTGTTCTGTGCGATATTGGAAAACAGCTTAAGTATGATATTGTTATTGATGAAAATAGTGAGCAAAATCTGGTATTTGAAAAAAGAACACAGGCTGAACTTTCTGTAAAGGAAGGTGGAAAATGGGAAATGATTACCAAAAAAGATGGAACCCAACAATATGAATATATTGGTGGCTCTTTTAAAAATATTGAAAAACTAAGAGTACCCGATGAAAATACCGATAACTCGTTTTACATCCGCTATGAAGGACCTGGTTGGGAATCAGATAAAGTTGGCTACAGGTTTTATCTCGACTGGCGTAATGCAATTGATATTTTTGGTAAAAAGACCACAGATATGGTGCTGCAAAAAGTGGGTCAGTATGGGTTCGATTCATACCACGAAGCGAGTGATTGGGGTATGGATATTCTAAAAGTAGGAGGTTCGCTTGGTATTGGTTCCATTGGATATTGGAATGGAGAAAAGGCTTTACGTATAGCCAATACCGATAGTATTCATTGTGAAATCGTTCAGAACGGACCAATTCATTCATCAATCGAAACCAATTACTATGGTTGGAAGGATGCCGGTATTAAGGTTAATTTAAACTCGCAAATTTCAATTAATGCTGGAAGCAGGCTAAGCTATCAGCAAATAAAACTTTCTGAAGAACTGGATAATATTTGCACAGGCATTGTAAAGCATGAGAATATCAGTTTGATAACTTCATCAGATACTAGCAAGTGGTCATATCTGGCAAGCTATGGAAAACAAAGCCTGAATGATGATAATTTGGGACTGTTTATTTTTTACAGAAATTTCGATTTTGTTGGGCTACAGCAAGATGAAAATAGCCATGTGCTGGTGCTTAAGCCAAATAATGAAAGTCTTGAGTACTATTTTGGAGCTGTTTGGGAAAAAGATATAGATAAAATTTCAACAAAAGAACTATTTTTGGATTATCTGAATGGGAAATTATTTCAATTAAACAATCCGGTAAACATTAATTATTTAATATATGAAAGGTAAGATCCTGATTTTAGCCTCAATTACACTTGCTATATCGTGTAATACAGTAAATAAAAATGCTACTGCAACTCAAAAAGACACATTCGATCCAAACATCAGCTATGCAGTTTTGATGGGAGAGACCTTGTTGCACAAGTATCCTGATTTATGGAGCATGGAAGGACAAAAAGATCCATATTGGACCTACACAAATGGCCTTATTTCGAAGGCTATGATTGATTTGTGGGAACATACCGGTCAAAAAAAATACTTAGACTATGCAAAAGCATATGTTGATGCACTGGTCGATGAAAATGGAATTATTGCAACATATAGGAAAAGCGATTATAATATTGACAAAATTAACTCCGGGAAAGTACTTTTCAGGCTTTACGATATCACGGCTGAGGAAAGATATAAAACTGCTATTGATACCCTTAGAGCTCAGTTGAGGGAACAGCCCAGAACTAAGATCGGTGGGTTTTGGCATAAAAAAAGATATCCTCATCAAATGTGGCTCGATGGACTATATATGGGTGGACCTTTCTATGCTCAATATGCAAAGGAATTTAACGAACCTGAAAGTTTTGATGAAGTTAGCCTTTGGTTTACAAAAATGGAAAAAGTTGCCAGGGATCCATCCACCGGCTTGCTATATCATGGCTGGGACGAATCCAGAGAACAAGCATGGGCTAATAAAGAAACAGGTCAAGCACAATGTTTTTGGGGCCGGGCAGTGGGATGGTATGCTATGGCTTTGGTCGATGTTCTGGACTTTCTGCCCGAAGACTATGCTGGGCGCGATAGTTTTCTGGACATAACAAATCGCTTGGCTGAAGCAGTTGTGAAGTGTCAGGATCCCGAAACTGGTGTTTGGTATCAGATACTTAATCAGGGCGATCGGGAAGGAAACTACCTGGAGGGTTCAGTGAGTTCAATGTTATCCTATTTCCTTTTGAAAGCAATCAACAAGGGATATATTGATAAAAAAATATACCTGGAACCGGCAAAAAAAGCATTTGAAGGTACAGTTGCGAATCTCTTAAAAGTAGAAGCAGATAGCAGCTTAATAATAAGCCCGGTTTGTGCCGTAGCCGGTTTAGGAGGTAATCCTTATAGAAGTGGTACTTATGAGTACTATATAAATGAGGCACAGCGCGATAATGACCCCAAAGCAGTTGGACCTTTCATAATGGCAGCAATTCAATACGAAAATCTTAGTGAATAGTCAATGAAAGTTGAAAAAGATCGAGAGCTGAAAACAAAGTGCTGGCGCTTGCTTACGCAAAAAATAATGATAGAACTATAGCCCTCGATTTATTACTTAATGAAATAAAGAGTCAGTCAAGTAAGAAGCTATATAAGTTAAATTTTACGGAGTATATTACTGATAGTGAAAGATTAACAAACACCTCGATTTTGGTAAATCACTATACTGGGTGCTAAGATTCATTATGCCTTCCTACCAAGATCAAATGTCATTTTATACTTCTGATTATTATTAAAAAGCTGTTCTAAAAGATGCAATTCGTTCAAACAATTTATCACCTAAAAACAAAACACTTTTGGTGTATTTTATTTCAGAACTCGATACATTTGACTCAAGAAAAAAATCCAAACTTATAAATATGAAAAACAGAAACTATCACTTAGCTAGTTGCCTCATCATAGTTTCGCTTTGCTTATTGGCAATCTCATGTACAAGAACGCCGGTTATTTATTTAGTTGGAGATTCAACAATGTCTTATAAACCAGATTCCACAAATCCTGAACGAGGCTGGGGAATGTTGCTCCCCGAATATTTCGATGAGTCAATTATTATCGCAAATCATGCCATGAATGGCAGAAGTTCCAGGTCTTTTATTTATGAAGGCAGGTTGGATTCTGTTTATAATCTCTTAAATAAAGGGGATTATATTGTCTACCAATTTAGTCATAACGACGAAAAAATAAAATCACCTGAACGTTACTGTGCTCCTGAAGAATATCGTTACTATATGTCAAAATTTATTCTTGACACCAGGGAAAAAGGAGCAAAGCCTATTCTGTGCACATCCATTGAGCGAAGGAAATTCGATTCAATAGGACAATTAATCGACACGCATGGTGTATATCCTGAAATTACAAGGGAAGTTGCCCAGGAGTTTAATGTACCATTAGTGGATATGCAGAAAATGAGTCACGAACTAATTATGAATTACGGAGTCGAAGAATCAAAAATTCTGTTCCTGCACTTCGCACCAGGCGAATTAAACTCCCTACCTAAGGGTAAAGTTGATAATACCCATTTCTCTGAATTAGGTGCCAGAAAAATGGCTGGCCTATTCGTCAAGGGTTTAAGGGATATTAATCATGAATTAACAAAATATTTCAAAAAAAATGAAGATGGAGATTAAGCCTATTTCTATACTCATCGGCTCAATTACACTATTTTTCAGTTGTGCTTCCCCTGGTTCAGACGAAGCACCAAAGGAAGAAGAAAGTGTATCGAAGGTATGGGTCTCCGACCTTGGAAATGGAAGTTATAAGAATCCTATTATTTATGCAGACTATTCCGATCCTGATGTTGTTAGGGTTAGAGAAGACTATTACATGACTTCTTCCAGTTTCAACTGCATTCCCGGATTGCCCATTCTGCATTCAAAAGATCTTGTCAACTGGAAAATTGTAAATTACGCAATACCCATGCTTACTCCCTCAGATAATTTCGATATTCCCCAACATGGAAATGGTGTATGGGCACCCGCCATCCGTTATCACGAGAATGAGTTTTATATTTACTACGGCGATCCGGATTCTGGAATTTATATGACAAAGACTAATGATCCTTCCGGAGAATGGTCAGCTCCGGTTTTGGTAAAATCCGGTAAGGGATGGATTGATCCTTGTCCATTATGGGATAGCGATGGCAAAGCTTACCTGGTACATGCTTTCGCAGGCAGTCGATCAGGATTGAAAAGTATATTGCTTGTACATGAAATGAGTGCCGATGGAACAAAATTAAAAGACGATGGTGTGTTGGTATTCGATGGCCATGAAAATCACACTACGATAGAGGGCCCTAAGTTTTACAAGCGGGGCGATTATTATTACATTTTTGCGCCTGCAGGGGGAGTTCAAATGGGCTGGCAATTGGCCCTGAGATCCAAAAATGTTCTTGGCCCTTACGAATCAAAAATTGTTCTCCACCAGGGAAACACCGATATTAATGGTCCTCACCAGGGGGCATGGGTAAATACATCATCGGACGAAGACTGGTTCATACACTTTCAGGACAAAGAGGCGTATGGCCGCGTTGTGCATTTACAACCTATGCAGTGGAAAAATGACTGGCCCCTTATTGGAGTTGATGTGAACAATGATGGCATTGGAGAACCTGTTTCAAAATATAAAAAACCGGCCTTCCCACAATCATTCCCTGTTCAAACACCCCAGGTAAACGATGAATTTAACAAGCCTGTTAAAGGACTTCAATGGCAATGGCATGCAAACTCCGATACCCGATTTGGATTTCCTTCCGGAAGGCTTGGATACTTCCGCTTGAATGCCATCCAGCTACCAGTTAATTCCGATAATCTTTGGCAGGCTCCTAATTTATTGCTGCAAAAATTTATGGCCGAAGAATTTACAGCCACCGCTCGATTTGAATTTTTCCCAAGTCAGATAAGAGATAAAACAGGATTGATCGTCATGGGACAGGACTATGCATATGTTGGACTTGTGCAGACTGAAAAAGGTTTACAACTCATACAAAATGTTTGCATGGCTGCCAATTCAGGTAATCCTGAAAAAAATAATCAGATCATTAACACATCAGACACAGCGTTTTACTTGCAAATAAGAGTGCAAAAAAATGCCAATTGTATTTTCCAATACAGCACTGATAATAAAGAGTTCTTTTCAATTGGAGAAAGCTTTGTAGCTGTTCCCGGTAGGTGGATTGGTGCTAAAATTGGTTTCTTCTGCATGGCCGAAACTTCGACAAATAATTCGGGCTATGTAAATATTGACTGGTTCAGAGTAGAGGAATAATATAACACAAATACATATCATGAAAAGAAATATTTCATTCTTAATTATAATCATTCTGCTGGTTTTTGCAGGTCAAAAAACATTTGCAAAAGACTGGACAATTGATGTAACTGTTGCAAAAGATGGCTCTGGCGACTATTTAACAATTACCGAGGCTATAGATGCTAAGCCAAGCAATGGATCAAACTATGTGATATATATTAAAAATGGCGTTTATAATGAAGCACTATTCATAACTGATAACAACATTACATTGCTGGGTGAGGACAGAGACGAAACGATCATCACTCAGGCAATTCTGCGCAGGATTTTTAGGGAAACAAATCCCTCTGACTGGGGAGTTGCCACAATAAATATTGAAAATGGTGTTACTGATCTGACACTGGCAAATTTAACCGTGCGCAATAATTTTGCTGATCTGAATCCCAGCGTACCAGATAATAACGACCATACCATGGCAATTCGCGGCGGTGGCGATAGAATAATCATAATTAACTGCAATATTACAGCAACTGGCGGCGATACACTTAGCTTATGGAACACCGATGGAGGAAGGTTCTATCACAGTGGCTGCTACTTCGAAGGCTATGTTGATTTTGTTTGTCCAAGAGGATACTGTTTTATAAATAACTCCGATTTCTTTGGATATAATGACAATGCATCGATATGGCATGATGGAAGTGGAGGCAAAGACCATAAATTTGTTATTCGAAATTCATACTTCGATGGTAAGAATTTTGGTCTTGGAAGATTTCATCGAATGTCTGCTTTTTACCTGCTTGATTGTGACTTTTCTGCTGAGCTTAGAAATAATGGCGGTATATTATATGTTGGCGATTCAGTAGCAGATGATAGGGATAAGCTGATATATGGGATTCGCACATATTACGACCGATGTTCTCGTGTAACCGGAGATTATGAATGGCACCAGGATAATCTTTCATCTGCAGAGGGTTCACCCACACGCGAAGAGATAAACGACGAATGGACCTTTCTGGATACCTGGAAACCTGAAATTGCTATTCAAGGACTCCTGGAATGTGCATTTCTTCCCCAACCCGGATATCATGAAAAGGATGTTGAAGCAACTCCGGTACTCTCCTGGCTACCCGGTAAAAATGCAGTATCACATCTTATATACTTTGGCACTGATTCAATTGCTGAGTTTGTAGCTGAAGTTACCGATACAAGCTATGCTATCACTGATCCTTTGGGTAGTGCAATAAAATATTACTGGCACATTGATGAAATCCTTTCTTCCGGAGATACGGTTCGGGGACCTTTATGGACGTTTAGTACATTGGTAAGCGGGCCACCTGCACAAGTAAGCGATCCCTATCCTGCAGTTGATGAAGATTATCAAATTTCTACCGTTCCTTTGCAATGGCAGGCAAATACACTTGAGGTTGATACCTTTCATGTTTATTTTGGAGGTGTTGATAACCTGGATCTAATATCAAGTCAAAAGACCACAGGTTATTTTCTATCTGGATTGATTCGCGATACGGTTTACTATTGGCGTGTAGATGCACAAAATGAATTTGGTACAACTGAAGGACCTTTATGGTACTTTAACTATCGAATAGAGGATGCCACAAACATTAATTCCAATTTTATTGATAACAATGCCTTAAGAATCTATCCAAATCCGGCAGAAGATGAAGTTACTGTTAGTCTTAAAACTAATGAAAATGAGAAAGTTGTTATTTCAGTGTACGATTCACTTGGGCGTAGAATCTATCAGAAGGATCTCGGGATACTCTGTAATGAAAATATCAATCATACTATTGATCTGAATGATATTCGAGCAAATGGAAACAAATGCCTCTATTTGATTCAGGTTGATTTAGGAGCAAAAAGTGAAACCTATCCATTCATCATTCAATAAAATAACTTTATCATTTGCTATCCAAAGAAAAGTATTTATATTTCACCTGCTGAAGAGCAGATGTAAAAAGTAATTAAATTTATTATTGCCGAGTTCGCTATGCAAACGCAAAACCCCACAAATTACTGAATTATAATCACATATCTCTTAGAAATCTTTGCGTAATTCTGGTGCTCTTTTCGGCTACTTATTTTTTAGCAAGCCTCCTCATTTTTTGCAAAACTTGATTTTATTTCAAAATCAGTATTAATTCATTTAAATTAGACCTCAATATTTAATAAACCATTTCAGAAATTGATAAAACAAATTAAAATAAGATCTTACTTATTATGTATCCTTGTCATTTTATCATTTCCATTTGGTGCACTTTCTCAACCCAAAAGCTCCCTGTTTTATAATTATTCTGTCGGCAACGGCCTTACCGATAAAACTATACATTGTATTTTTCAGGATAGTAAGGGATGGATATGGATCGGAACTGATTTTGGAGTATCCCGTTTTGATGGCTATACCTTTAAAGAATTCAATTTTACTTCAGAGCCAGGTCATGCCCTGTCAAATGCATTAATCAGAACTATTATTGAGGATAAATCAGGAGTTATCTGGATTGGTACTGAGGCTCATGGAATGTTCAAATACAATAGGAACTACTATGAAATACAACAGATAAAAGATAATCTGATTAGTAATAATTCTGTTTGGACAATTGTTGAAGATGATAATAAGCATTTATGGATAGGAACAGAAAATGGGATAGATTACTACAATCCTAAAACAAATACTACAGAGTTTAGCATGAATTCCCAATCGCATCCGGGACTTATTACAGGGAATGTTATTCGGAAAATAATTATTGATAAAAATCAACGGATATGGATTGGAACTGATAATGGTGTTACAGTTCTTAATCAGGACAGAACACTTTGGAAATCGTTTATCATATCGGCAAAAAGAACAAGTGAAAGGGAAAATGAGGTATGGGAGCTCTTTGAAGACAATGAAAATAACATCTGGATCGGAACTTATCTGGGAGGGCTGTATAGGTATGAAGAAGGAATTGAAGAACCTGAAAAAATTATATTTGATGCCCGGACAACTCGATCACAAACGGTTCGCACCATAGCTCAGGATGAAAAAGGTACTATTTGGTTAGGCACCCGGGGAGGCCTTTATAACATTGATATTAACACTAAAAAAGTTAGCATGTACCAGGAGAATATTCAGGACGAATACAGCCTGGTTCATAACTCAGTGCTTGACCTGCTATTCGATGCAAAAGGCGACCTATGGGTTGGAACAAGGAATGGAATTAGCTTCTTAAACTTTGAACGACAAGCCTTTGCATATTTAAACTCCTTTAATTGTGGAGCTACAAACCTAAATAATAGCGAAGTATATACCTTTTGGGAAGACGAGGGAAAAAATTTGTGGATCGGTACAGAGAGTGGTGGAATAAATATTTTTAACCAGTCTGAAAATTCCATTAGATATTTAACCAGAAAACAAGGTTTAAGCAATAATTGTATTAAGGCCATTTGTCCGGATAGCCAGGGCAATATTCTAATTGGAACCTATCTTGGAGGATTAAATCAATACAATCCTAAGACAGGAAGGAATAAAATATTTATGCATGACGAAAGAAATCCTAACTCACTAAGTGATAATTCAGTCTGGGAAATATTTACCGATAGCAAAGGCAGGATTTGGATGGGCACTTCTTCTGGTGTAGATATGTTTGACGACAAAAGAGGAACATTTAAGCACTACGGTGAAAAATATGGTGTGAGTTGGGTATCAATGGTCTATGAAGATCAAGCTCAGCGATTATGGATGTATTCCGTGGATCAGAAAATGCTAACCATGATATCACCAAAGGGTATTATTCAGCATTTTCCATTTACTTCAAGGGCAATGACAAACGGTGAGGATGAAACTCTATGGATAAGTACTCTGGGAGACGGATTACTTCACTTCAACCCATTAACAAATAAAACAGAGTCTTACACAGTTGAGGATGGTTTATGCAGCGATGTTATTTATGGCATGATAAACGAGAATAATAACTACCTGTGGCTTAGCACAAATAATGGACTATCAAGATTTGATCTTACCAAAAAGGAATTTAAAAACTATTATACATCTGATGGTTTATTAAACAGTCAGTATAATTACAATGCCGCATTATTTTGTTCAGACAATAAACTGGCATTTGGTGGTAAAGTTGGGATCGATTTCGTTTATCTCTCTGAATTACAGGAGAATGAATATATTCCACCAATAGTACTCACCGATTTTAAGATCTTTAACAAACATCTGATTGTTGCTGCAAACTCAAATAATCCGGTTCATTTAAAGAATCTTATTAGTGAAACTGATAAAATTACATTACCCTTCGACCAGAATATGATAACCTTTGAATTTGCAGCATTAAACTATGCTAATTCAGAAAAAAATACATATAAGTATAAACTGGAAGGATTCGATATGGACTGGAATGATATAGGTACAAATCATTCTGCTACATATACAAACTTAGATTTCGGTAAATATGAATTCAGGATTATTGGAACTAACAGTGATAATAAATATGATCCGGAAGGATTAAGATTTCAATTGAATATACTCCCTCCATTCTGGAAAACCTGGGTTTTTCGGACTATTATTTTTGGTCTTATTGGCTTACTAATTTATACAATTTATATCTTCATCGTAAATAGAGAAAAACTAAAACACCAATTGTATTTTGAGCGCCAGAATGCAAGACAAATACAAGAACTTGATCGTCTGAAGCATCAGTTTTTTATGAATATTTCGCATGAAATACGAACTCCCCTATCTTTAATTATCGGTCCGCTTGAAAAGATGCTAAGTGAGAAAATGACGAGAGCTACAATTATCTCCCATGCTAGCATTATGAAGCGCAACACCATAGTACTTCAGAAACTAGTGGATCAATTACTAGATTATCGCAA
>CAYWBC010000052.1:0-27376 GCA_964456285.1 uncultured Bacteroidales bacterium | reverse complement strand
CAGAAATACCATGACAATTCTCACCTTGATATATACCAGGCAAAGCAGCTTAGGTTAATGATTGATTTAACTGAGGAAGATAATAACGAAACTGTTGGGGCAATAGATCTTTTTGATTTTAATCCGATTCATCTTAGGGCAGGTGTTGGTATTTTGATAGGAGGAAAGAAGGACAGAAATAAAGGAGTAGCTACTTTTGCACTTAGGGAGTTAATACATTATGCTTTTTCAATACTTCACCTGCATCAATTGTATTGCAATATACAAGCTGAAAATAATATTAGTCTGAGACTATTTGAGAAAGCAGGGTTTCTCATTGTTGGCAATAAGAAGGAATGGCTAAAGAGTCACGATGGCTTTAAGGATGAAGTATTACTTCAATTGATCAATACAAATCGTTGATATTTTTAATACCTTAATACATACATATTGAAAAATATTCATAACTTAATGCACAGTTGTCAATACTTTTATAGTACAAAATTTGATTTTATACATGTCTGATTCAGGTAGAAAGTATTCATTTCTGGTTAAAAATCATTGCAGAAGATTTGGTTTAAACTATATTTTTTTAATAATCCTGTATCTTTCCTCTTTAACTGTTCATGGCCAGAGTCTGATTAATTTGCAGGACTACGTTGTTGAAAAAGACAAATCTGAAGTAACTAAGGCTATTGATAAAATAAAGCAGGCAGATGAACTTACACGTGAAGCAAACGATTATTATAATGAAGCACTTGAGTTACAATCGAACTATGAGCTTGATGAGAAAACCTTGCAGAAGAAATTAGACAAAGCTGAGAGTAAAGCACTTTCAACTCAGATGGAAGCAGACAAAATTTATTCTTCTGCATATCAATCACTGTATGAGATATCCATTAATAATCTTGAAGCTTCTAATACCATTTCCTATGGAGATCCTGAAATATATATTAAAACTGCTGAAGAAATGATGGAGAATGCTTCTTTAAAAAGAAAAGAAGCTTCAAGAACAGATAATCCATATGAACAGGCAGCAATGTTAAATGATGCTGCTGGTATGGAAAATACGGCAATAGAAAATATGATATTTGCTTTTAAAGCTCAATCAGGTGAAGCTGTTGTATCCTCTCAGGAGGATCAGGCTGCCGAAGAATATTCAGATTATGAGGAAACAGAGTATTCTTATGCTGAGGAAGATTCATATTCTGATGATGTTAATCAAATAAGCGAAAACCTGGCTGTTGATCAGGCGGTTGTACAAAAATACGATGACTATGTATCGGATGAATCTATACCGGATCCTATAATGGTTACAGGGGCTGGAGTTGTAGGTGTTTCTGAAGTTTCAGTTGATGAAGCCAGGGATGTTCTTCATAGGTCCGTAACAGGAGATATATATGCAACATACAGCGGTAACGAAGCTTTAGAACCTGAAACTCAGGATTCAGTGACTTCTCCTGATACCCAGGAGTATATCGAAGCCACGGAAGAAGTATATTATGCGGAGGACCAACCTTACCAGGAGTATAGTCCTCCTATCTCTGAAAGCGTGCAATCACGGGAAGCTTATGATATTAGTGCGGTTACACAGTCAACAGGAGTGAGGTTTATGGTTCAACTCGCAGCAAGCAGAATTCCTATAACACGGGCACAAATGCGAGCAATTTATAAAGGCAATCTGACAATTGAAGTCATTAAAGATGGAAGTTGGTATAAGTATCGTATTACAGGATTCAGGATATTTTCTGAAGCAAATCGGGTAGCAAATCAATCAGGAGTTAGAAGCGCCTGGGTATTAGCAGCTAACGATGGTAATCTAATAAATCTGGTCGAAGCCAGGGAGATGACCAGGGTACTGGAAGCGGATGTAAAACGCAGAGGAAAAGGAGAAATTGAAAATGACTTTTACATACAGGTTATGGCTTCCAAGGTAAGATTATCGGAAGATGAGATGCAATCAGTATGTGGATATTCAGGAAGTTGTAGAGAGATTATTGAAGAAGGCTGGTTTAAGTATCAGGTTTATTCTGGTACCGACTATCAAGCGACTCTTACACTAAAGAATAAAATTCCCGGAAAATCATTTATTGTTGCTTACAAAGCTGGGGCAAAACAAAATTTATACAAAGCAATAAATAATAAGTAATTACTTAAAATCTGTTGATATGGAACGTTTTTACAACCGGATTGGTACCCCGTTTTTTGCTGTTTTAACAGTAGTACTGCTTTTATCTTCCTGTGTTTCACAGAAAAAAGTGAAAATGGTACAGGAAAGGGTCAACAAAGAAATGACTACTCAATTTACAAATTCCCGAAGTACAACTTACAGATTGCAAACAGGTGATCATATATACATTCGTGTGTATAGTGTGGATCCTAAAACCAGCAAGTTCTTTCAGGCTGATTTTCCTTACCTGATGAATTCCACATATCAGTATTTAAATACTTATGTGGTGGATGAATTTGGTTACATTTCTTTCTCTTTTATAGAAAAATTATTTGTAAAAGGATTGACTATTCAGGAAGTACAACAAGCCATACAAACGCAGCTTGATGAATATTTTAAAGAAGCAAGCGCTTTTGTAAAGCTGGTTAATTACCAGGTTGGAGTACTTGGAGAAGTGAATTCTCCAGGCAATTTTACAATTGAGCAGGATCAGATCAACGTATTTCAGGCATTGGGTTTGGCTGGCGGCATCACAAGTTTTGGTAATATTAAGGAAGCAAAACTTATCAGACAAACTCAAAATGGCTCGGAAGTCTATATGCTGGACCTTACAGATAACCGTCTTCTTGAATCGCCATATTATTATATGTTACCGAATGATGTCTTGTACCTGGAACCGAGGGGTGCAAAGTCATGGGCCTATGAACAATTTCCCTATCAGACGCTATTCTATTTCTTTACTGTAGGAATTTTAGGGGCTAGTCTGTATTTGAATAATAAATAGGGGCTGAAGTTAATGAAAGATGAGAATCTAATTGCGATTGAGGAGCAGGGTATTGATATAAAAAAATGGTTTGGATTATTTTTTCGCAACTGGTTGCTGTTTTTAATATGCCTGATAGTAGCAATTATTGTGGCAATTGTATTTGTTGCTTTTTCAACACCACAATATGAACTAAGCACTCATATTCTTATAAACAAAGAACAGAATCCACTTGATAAGGCAGAACTTTTTTCTTCCATTTACACTGATCCATATCAATTAGAAAATGAGAAAGGTGTTCTGCGAGCCAAATCAATAACTGCACGTACCTTAAAACAACTAGATTTTTATGCCAGCTATTATGTCTCTCAAAGGTTCAACAAAGTAGAGCTATATAAAAACTCTCCATTTGCAGTTGAAATTGACACAACGCATCTACAGCCAATTGGAGTATATTTCTCTCTAATCTTTTTAAATGATTCATTAATACAAATTGAAGCGGAAGGTGAAGAGATAACTTTGTATGACTTTTCTACAAATCAGGTGCTGCAGGAAATACCTGAATTTAAATTTATTGATACCGTTAAGTTTGGTGAAATCACCGGGAATTCATATTGTAGGTTTACGATTCTTCCAGGGTATACATATTTTAAAAATCAAAAACTGGAAGAAAAATATTATTATAAATTCCATTCACTGGGACAGCTCATTACAATCTTCAGAAATTTTAAAATTGAAAATGATCGTGGATCTTCAATTCTCACTATCACCTTTCGCTATAGACAAGCTGCTAAAGCTGCAGATTATTTAAATAAACTAATCAGAGAATACCTGGTAAAAGGAGTTGAACGTGATAACCTGATTGCTGAGGCAACCATCCGCTTCATCGATGCCCAATTAATTGATATTGTTGACTCGCTATTCTTATCCGGAGAACGTCTTCAGGATTTTCAATCTTCAAAACAGGTTCTGGATATTAGTTTCCAGGCAGAAAAAGTATATACAAAACTGGAGGATTTGGAGGCTGAGAGAGCCAAACTCCTTGTGAAGAAACGCTATTTCAGCTATTTACTTCAAAACCTGCAAACTAAATCGGATATAAACGATCTTATTGCCCCTACAACTCTTGAGATTAACGACCCGGTTTTGAATAACTTAATTGTTGAGTTAGCAGAATTGTATAGTGAGAGAACAGAAATTTCATTCAATTCAATAAAAAACAATCCTTATCTGAGTTCCCTGGAAGTTCGGATTGATGATACAAGACGAAAATTAATAGATGCTGCTGGTGCAATCCTTGAATCTACTGAGATAACCCTTGATGAGACCGATGTCCAGATTCGTAATGCAGAGCAAACATTAAACCGTCTTCCAAGGGATCAACAGCAAATAATCAATATGGAGCGAAAGTTCAAATTGAATGATGAACTTTATACCTATCTGCTAACCCGTCGTTCGGAAATGGAAATTTTTAAAGCTTCCAATTTACCAGCCAATGAAATTCTCGACATTGCTGATCCGGCTGATGCTGTTATAGTTTCACCAAATATCAAACTTGCATTGATTGTAGCTTTGATGTTGGGATTGTTTTTTCCCGGAGCCTTAATATATATTCGTGAGACTTTAAACAACAAGATAAGAACCAGGGAGGATATTCAGAAGTTATCTGATTTGCCTATCATAGGACAGGTTATAGATTCAAAGTTCAATAAATTTCCTGCTGTTCTTAAGGAGCCAAATTCAGTACTTACTGAATCCTATCGTACACTCAGAACAAATCTTCAATTTGTTATTAACGAGAACGAATCGAATCTTATTCTTGTTACATCTGCAATTCAGGGAGAAGGCAAAAGCTTTACTGCTTTAAACCTGGCCTCAGTCTATGCTTTCTATGGGAAGAAATCAATATTGGTAGATTTTGATTTAAGGAAATCACACCTGAAAGAGTATCTCGGAATTGATAAAAAAGTTGGTTTGAGTAATTATTTAAGTCATAATGCCAAATACAATGAAATAATTTTTAGCGATGAGGTAATTAATTTTGACCTTATACTTGCAGGTCCGGTCCCTCCAAATCCTTCTGAACTGGTTGCAGCAGATCAAACAAAAATACTTTTCAAAGAGCTTAGAAAACATTATGATATCATCATTGTCGATTCTCCTCCTATTGGGGTAGTATCAGATGCTCTTCAACTATATTCAAATTCAGATATTTCCCTTCTTGTTGTACGCTATAATTTCACGTCACAGGAAGTATTATCAAATGTTATTGAGGATTTGAAAACACGAAAAGTTGAAAAAATCAGCATTGTACTAAATGATGTGATTATTCCAAAATCGAAGTATGGCTATGGCTATGGTTATGGTTATGGCTATGGCTATGTTGAGGATAATGAGAAGAAGAAAAGGAACTGGAATAGACCAAAGAGAAAAACCTCATAATTCTTCATAAGAAGGAATTCCTTCAAGAAAATCAAAAGAATTCTTTTGTTCATTAAACTTACAGCAATAGTGACTTTTCCCATTAGTTATTAGTAAATATTTGGCCAGTACAGTAAGATTGTACGCAGATATCTGATCAAAAGTATCCTGGTTAATTTTGACGTCAGGCGCCTTACATTCTAAAAGCAAAAGTGGATTTCCTTGTCGATTATAAACCAGGGCATCATATCTTCTGGCCATGCGATTTACTTTAATACCTGATTCAATGGAGATTAAAGCTGCTGGAAACATTTTTTCGTTCACAAGGAAAAATAGAATATTCTGTCTTACCCATTCTTCCGGAGTTAGAAGAATATCCTTTTTTCTGAACCAATCATAAATCCACTTTTTATTGTCTTCAGATGTAGTAATTTTGAACGAATACTCGGGTAAATTAAGCTTTTGCATTATGGCTTATGGATATTTCGTTAAAGCAGGGACAAATTAATAATCTTTTTCTATTTTTAGCTGATTCGAATTTCAAGGTATGACTTTTGACAAAATTATAAATGACCTGCAGAATAAAAAGTTTGCTCCTATATATCTTTTAATGGGTGAGGAGGCTTATTATGTCGATAAGATAAGTGAATATATCGCAAAAAATATTTTAAGCGAAGAAGAGAAAGCTTTTAATCAAACTGTTATGTATGGCAAGGATTATGATGCTGCTGCAGTAATCAATGTAGCAAAGAGATTTCCTATGATGTCTGAATACCAGGTTGTAATTGTGAGGGAAGCTCAAGATTTGGGGAATATTGATGATCTGATTTACTATGTCAGCCAACCTCTGAGGTCAACGATACTTGTTTTATGCTATAAACATAAGAAGTTTGATAAGCGTAAAAAGCTTTACAAAGAAATTGATAATAAAGGCATTATTTTCGAATCAAAGAAACTCTACGAGGATAAAATTCCTGCTTGGATAGATCAACATCTTAAGAGCAGGGGCTATTCTATAATACCTCAGGCTTCACTGTTGTTAACAGAACATCTGGGCAATGACCTACAGAAAATTGATATGGAGCTGGAAAAGCTTATCATCACTCTAACTGACGAAGAGAAGCAAATCTCATCAAAACACATTGAAAAAAACATTGGCATTAGTAAAGACTTTAACAACATTGAACTTCAAAAAGCATTGGTAGATAAGAACGCATTAAAGGCATTCAGAATCGTTGATTATTTTGGTCACAACCAAAAGAATAACCCCATTGCTCTAACAATAACCTCCTTATACTTTTTCTTCAATAAAGTATTCTTGTACTCTGTAATAAAAGACAAATCGCGTCAGAATATAGCTGGGAAGCTAAAAATCCATCCTTTTTTTGTTACAGAATACCAGAAAGCAGCACAAGTTTTTAAACCTCCCAAAACTTCACAAATCATTCATTTGCTTAGGGAATACGACTTAAAATCAAAAGGGGTTGGAAATTTGTCTGGAACACCTCATGAATTGCTTAAAGAACTAGTTTATAAAATCCTTAATTAACTTCAGCATATGACACTACTTATCATTGTAATAACCTCTCTTATTTCCATTTTGGCTTTTAACAAAAGAACCTTGTTCTTGCGCCTTCAGTTTAATGCTTATCAGATCTATCACCGAAAAGAAATTCATAGGATGCTGACGCATGGTTTTGTACATGCAAATTGGTGGCACTTAGGAATAAATATGCTCGTGCTCTATTTCTTTGGAGGTTACGTGGAGAAAACGTTTAAAATGCTTGCCAGTCAGGATTTGTTGAAATTTCCAATGTTGATGTATCTGATTATGTATTTGTCTGCTATTGTATTTGCTTCTACAATAAGCCTGGTAAAATTTAAGGATAATCCGATGTACAATTCTGTAGGTGCTTCAGGGGCGGTATCAGCCGTAGTTTTTTTTATGATTTTCTTTGAACCCTGGGAAAAATTGTATCTCTATGGAATAATAGGAATACCAGGAATAATTTTCGGGGTATTGTACCTTGTTTATGCACAGTATATGTCACGCAGGGGAGGTGACAATATCAACCACGACGCACATTTTCTTGGTGCTGTTTTCGGATTTATTTTCCCTCTGTTTATTGATTTAAGTTTGTTTAAATATTTTCTCTCACAACTGGGAGGCATTTTTTAAAACTGCAACATTGTTTTTTGTATGGATCCCAAATTCATATGTCATAATGAGAAGTTTTTACTAAGCTCTGAAAGTAGTATACTACACAACAACAGGGCATTTTGTTATGGCGATGCTTTGTTTGAAACAATACATTGTCTGGGTACAGAGCCACAGTTTATTGATATGCATTGGGCTAGGTTATTGCGAGGAATGAAGGCCCTGAAAATGGATGCTGTTGAAGGTTTATCAGAGGAATATTTTCACTCATATATTGGGAAACTTCTGAATAAAAATCGAATTTTTAAAGGTGCAAGAATAAGGCTTACAGTGTATCGCGATCAGGGTGGACTTTATACTCCTGAGAAGAATTCGGTTTCATGGTTACTTGAATCGTTAGCACTTGAATGTGAGAGGTATGAATTGAATCATAAAGGATTAGCTGTTGATATTTTTGATGAGGTGCACAAACCAGTAAACAAATTATCGAATCTAAAAACCAACAATGCATTAATATATGTATTGGCAGGATTGTATAAGAGTGATAATAATTTGGGTGAATGCTTTGTTTTAAATCAATTTGGAAGAATAGCTGAGTGTATTAGTTCTAATGTATTTCTTGTGTTTGAGAATAAGATTGTAACCCCACCATTGACCGAGGGATGTATTTCTGGTATAATGAGGGAGGTAATCATGGAGATTATTGCCGGAGGAAAAATCAATTTGGAAGAACGTCCTATTTTGGAAAAGGAATTAATAGATGCCGAAGAGATTTTCATTACCAATTCAATACAGGGAATACAATGGATTAGCGCTTATAAGGACAGAAGGTATTTTAATTTTATGGCAAGAAAACTGCTTCTTGAATTAAACAAAAGAGGTTTTGAATCCTAGTTCATTTCAGGATTTTCAGGAAAGTTTGACCACATTTCATATTTCTTACCCATACGTTGCATGGTTTTTGTCCAGAAATGTTTGTTCATAGGCATCATAACTTCGACAGGAGGGATATCTCCTACAACCCAGGCATTTTCTTCCAGTTCCTCTTCCAATTGATTTGGAGACCAGCCTGAATATCCTAGAAAAAAGCGGATTTGTCCTTTGTCAATATTTCCTGATGAGATCAATCGTTCTACCACTTTAAAATCACCTCCCCAATAAATGTTTCCTAAAACCTGAACGCTATTTGGAATAATATCACCCAAAGTATGAATATAATGCAGGGTATTAGTACTAACTGGGCCACCCAGGGCAACATCTGTATCTATCTCAGGGAAATCTTCAACGACTTCATTTATATTAACATCAACAGGTTTGTTCAACACAAACCCTATGGTGCCATTCTCATTATGCTCAGTAATCAGAACAATGGAACGTTTAAAATAGTTATCCAGCAGAAAGGGCTCACTCAGAAGTATTTTCCCCTTCTGAGGTTCCTGATTATCATCCGGCTCAAAAAAATTGTAGTTCAATACCATATCAAAATGTATTAGCAAGGATAATGGCTGGTATTACGAATTTAAATTACAAAATTAATTAATTATCGTTTCAATTTAGTCTTCTAAAATTATGTTAAAGTTAAGTTTTTTGTTCGTGAATTGATATACAATATTCAAATAGCATAATTCTTTTTAGGATAATATTACTAAAAATACGTTCTTTGACTTGGTTCATATTTTTTATTTTTGTTGATGAGAAAATCAAGAAGACCATCTTTATTAGTATCTCTAATACCTATTATTTTTCTGATTGTATTCCTGACTGCAAATGTTCTGATTTTTAAAGACAATACCCTTGGTGGATCAAATCAAATCATTTTATTACTTGCTGGCTCTTTGGCCTCTCTTCTTGCTTTTTCAAACAAAATTAATTGGCTTGAAATAAGCAGTACAATTGTAAACAATATTGGTAAAGCAATGCCTGCTATACTTATATTACTGCTTATCGGTTCACTTGCCGGAACATGGCTGATAAGCGGAGTAGTTCCTGCTATGATCTACTATGGATTGAAGATTATTCATCCAAAAGTATTTCTCCTGACAGCTCTCATTGTTTGCTGCCTTGTTTCATTGGCAACAGGATCGTCATGGTCTACCATTGCAACTATTGGGGTTGCGCTGCTTGGAATTGGGAAAACCATTGGGATAAATGAAGGTTTGGTAGCAGGAGCGATTATTTCCGGGGCATATTTTGGCGATAAAATGTCACCTCTGTCTGATACTACAAATCTCGCACCTGCTGTTGCAGGAACTGATTTATTTACTCACATTCGATACATGACAATTACTACAGCACCCTCAATTGTAATTACCATTCTGATTTTTTTTGTGACAGGGTTTATGTACGATTATAGTAGCAATTTTACTGATATTGAGGAAGTTTTACTGACTATTAAAGCTGAGTTCTATATTTCTCCTGTATTGATGCTTGTCCCTGTGGTATTAATAGTTGTGATTATTAAAAAGGTACCTCCTTTGCCATCGCTTATGATAGGAACTTTATTGGGTGGTTTGTTTGCAGTAATTTTTCAACCCGGACAGGTAAGAGAGATCGCAGATATGTCTGCTCCATATATCATCCAATCTTATAAAGCATTCATGCAGGCTATGTTTGGTGATATTCACATTGATGCAAATAATGTTGTTGTTTCTGAACTCTTTTCAACTGGGGGCATGAGTGGTATGTTGAATACTGTCTGGCTGATATTATCGGCCATGGTTTTTGGAGGTGCGATGGAAGCCGCAGGATTTTTATCCCGAATTACGGAAGCCATAATAAGCAAAGTGAAATCAACGGGTTCATTGATTATGTCCACAATTTTCACATCCATATTTTTCAATATTACAGCATGTGATCAATACCTAGCCATTGTAATACCTGGCCGTATGTTTTCGGATACCTATAAAAAAAGGGGATTAAAACCCGAGGTTCTGAGTCGTACACTTGAAGATGGAGGAACCCTGACCTCAGTGCTTGTTCCATGGAACAGCGGTGGTGCTACACAGGCGAGAGTTTTAGGAGTACCTACTTTAACATACCTTCCCTATTGTTTTTTCAATCTTGTTAATCCATTGGTAGCAATATTAATTGGGTATTTAAATTTTAGGATAAGAAAATTGAAGCCTGAGAACAACAACAAGGAGAAAGAATGATTTTTCGAAGACCTTGTTCGAATTAATTATAAACCGAGTGATTCTCTCAATTAGTATTAAATGAAAAAGACTTTAATTACAGTTGTACGACACGCTGAGACAGAATGGAATGTAGCCATGAGATTGCAAGGGATACAAGATAGTGCTTTAACTCCTAAGGGCATAAAACAAAGTGAATTAGTAGCTGAAACCCTAAGTAATCAAGAGTTTGATGTATTGATTTCCAGTGATTTAGGCAGAGCTGTAAAAACTGCAGAGATCATTGCAGCAAAAACCAATCTGAGCATTATTATGGATACTTCCTTGAGAGAAAGAAATTTTGGCATAATGGAAGGACTTACCAGGGAAGAAATTTCAGAAAAGTATCCTGATGCCTTATCTTCCTATTACAAGAGAAAGGCGACTTACGAAGTGGAAAATGGAGAAAGCCTTAATGTATTTAACAACAGAGTAACTAAGGGATTAACAAGTATTGTAAATTCAAATGAAGGGAAAAGGATTCTGATTGTCAGCCATGGCGGTGTTCTCGATTGCATAATACGAATGGTTTTTAACTACCCTCTGTCTGTCTCCCGCAACTTTTCAATTTACAATACTTCAATTAATGTTTTTTCGGTAATTGATAGTAAATGGACACTTGAACAATGGGGTATTATTAATCATCTGAAGGCAATGGAAAAATTGAACGAATTCAATTGATTAACACAAAAATAAGAATGTAAATCTCTTAAATTTACCTTTCCTAAATTCACATTAAAAAAATATGTCTTAGGATTAAACCTTTTTGTATAAAAATCATCAAAAAGAGCAAACAGTTTTCTGGCTGATAAAAAGGAATGGAGCAAAAGAAAGGTGAATATACTGATTCTGAACTCATAGGGTTTTTTAATGAGCCGGAGAGAAGTGACTATGGCTTTAATCTTATTGTTAGAAGGTATCAGGAGCGATTGTACTGGCATATTCGAAAAATGCTTATTGATCATGAAGATACTGATGACGTGTTGCAGGAAACTTTTCTCAAAGCATGGAAAGGCTTGAAAGGTTTTAGAGAGGATGCTTCACTATTTACCTGGCTGTATAGAATTGCTACTAATGAGGCATTAAGTTTTCTTCGTAAGAAAAAGAAAAGATTTCTGGTTCCATTGGTTGATGTAGAACACAAATTAGAACAAAAACTAGAGAGTGATGAGTTTTTCAGTGGTGACCAGATTCAGAAAAAACTTCAAAAAGCAATTCTTAGCCTGCCTGAAAAGCAGAGAATAGTATTTAATTTGAGATATTATGATGAGATGAAATATGAGGCAATGGCTGAAATACTTAAAACTTCAGTAGGGTCTCTTAAAGCATCGTATCATCATGCAGTAAAAAAAGTAGAAAAAATTCTACTGAGCGAATAAACCTTTTCTAATTTTAACAGTCAAATGAATTGAAAAGAAGCACTTATGGTAAACAATGATAAAATATCGACAAAGTTGTCTAAGAACATGAAAGAAAATCCCTTTCTTGTTCCCGATGGGTATTTCGAAAATTTTTCTTCCCGTTTACAGGATAAGCTTGCTGAGGAAAGAAAAAAAGAGGAAAGATCCTTGTATCTCGTACTTAAGCCTTTCATCTATACTGTGAGTTCAGTAGCTGCCATATTAATTCTTACTTTTATATTCTACAAAGCAATTGTTGATAAAGGAAATACTGCAGTTCCTTCAAATTCAGAAATAGCTGCCATGTTTGAAGAAGATGTGTATGATTTGGAAGACACTTATTTGTCGGACAATTATTCTAATGAGCTAGAAGCTGATGACTTAATGTTCAGTAATGAAGATGATCCAAGTTATGAAGATGAAATTATTCAGTACTTATTGGATGAAAATGTTGAGATTGAAACCATTGTAAATGAATTATAATATTATAACAATGAAGAAGTTAATGCTTACTTACATCCTTATTCTGGTTACTGTCTTTGCTTATGGACAAGCCTCAAAAACTGAGAGGGAAAGTATCAGAAAACAGAAGGTTGAATTCTTTAACAGAAACTTAAAGCTTTCAAAAGCTGAAGCTGAGAAGTTCTGGCCGGTTTATAATGACTATCAAAATCATAAGAATAAGATATCTTCTGAAAAAAGGGCGTTGATGAGATATTATATGCAGAATGCAGATTACATGTCAGAAGCAGAAGTAACAGAAACTCTTGAAAAGTATCTTTCCTATGAGAAAAAGGAAACAGATTTATTGATCAGCTTTAGTGATAAACTACGTAATGTATTACCTGATGAAAAAGTACTGAAGGTCTATGTTACTGAAGTTCAGTTCAAAAATTATCTTTTGAAGCAATTAAGAACAGAATAGAACAGATCGTACCTATTGGCTCACAAAAAATCCTATAATTATATCACGGACCAGATGTGGATTTTCTTTCAACCTTCGGGTTGAATAATTGAACCAATGTTTACCATATGGGACATAAATGCGCATTGTATGTCCATCATTCACAATATTATCACGTAATTTAGGAGTAACTCCATACAACATTTGAAATTCGTATTCGTCTTTATTTTTTTTATATTGAGAGATGAGTGAAAGGCAATTTTGAATAAGTGATTTATCATGTGTTGCAATTGCCGGATACATTTTATTAGCAAACATAAATTCCAGACACTTAATAAAATTGGCTTTTATTTCTTCTTTCTTCTTAAAGGCGATATTTGCTGGCTCAATGTAAATGCCTTTGCACAATCTTATATTTAAGGGGTGTTCCACAATGGAAATTTTTTGCAGATTCTTCAGGTCAGAGAAAGTTCTTTTAAGATAAGACTGAAAAACAAGACCAACATTTGCTGGGAATTCCTTGTAAAGTTTTTTGAAGAGCATCAATTCCAGATCTGTACAATCAGAGCTTTCCATATCAATACGCACCATGAAGTTGTGTTTTTTCGCTCTAAGAATAATTTCACGTATAGTCTCATAGCAAAAGTCAAAGTCTCTTAGCAAGCCAAACATTGTTGGCTTTACTGATATTGAAGTGATCAGCTTATTTTCTGCTGACTCCTCAATGGTTTTGAAATACTTTTTCTGAAAATTTATTGCTTGCTGTTTATTATCGAGAAATTCACCCAGAACATCAATGGTTGTAACAATACCATTAGCATTCAATAGCTTTACAACTTTTGCTGCATCACTGAAATTTTTCCCTGCAATGTATTTTTTCGAAAATATCCAGACAAACCTTTCCGGAAGAAACTGAATTATCCAGGCTATCAATTTGTTAATCATTGCTCTACCCGTTAAATATGACTTTTATCATGTTCAAGTGTTTGATAACTAGAAAATTACAAACATGAGATAATATAAAACAGGACAAATATCATTCTATTAATAATTCACATAATAAAAAAAGCCGCATGCAGAAGAGCAGCGGCTTTTTGGGTACATTATGTTTAAGTATTATTCAATAATCAACTTGCTAATATAATAATCTTCATTATTTCTGACACGAATGAAGTATAGTCCTGGTGGAAAATCACCAATATAGAAATCTTCTTTAAATTCTCTGTTGTAAATATCCCGGATAATAATCCTGGAATTTTGACTATTAAATACTTCAAGTATGTATTGATCTGCATTTTCAAATTCAGCTTCTATTGTTAGGTAATCCGCTGCTGGATTTGGATAGCATTTAATACTCCATTCATCAGCGGCAACACCGCTCACTGCAAGTGGGCCAAGGTATACAGATTGTACTGTCTGACAATCATTGGTTCCGGTAACAGTAACACTATAGGTACCTACTGCATTTACTGTATAGGTCGATTGTGTTGAGCCATTACTCCACAAGTAGGAGGCATGTCCTGAGCCAGCATCAAGAGTGTATGGAAATTCTACATCTTGTTGAGAAGCACCCAAATCAACTTCTGGACTTGGAATAACATCAACCGGAAGATTAAACTCATCATTCTCAGGCCTTAAGTCCCCATCAGTTGAAAGTGCTATGCTTATATTTTCTGCACCCAGGGTATTGAGTGAGATTGTTTGCTGTGTATGATGTATTTGTGTTACATTGTCTATCCACGTTCCAAGGAGTTCAAATTCATCAGTAAACAGATAATTGCCTCCGAGACTATACTCTAGAGTGATTTGAACATTTGTACGGGGCTGGTTTCCATTGTTAAGAATGGTAACCAGTACGTCATCATAATCACCAGAACAGGCATTCTCATCAATATCAATGGATGTAATTACATAATCCAAAATATCAAGGTTTACAGTGACAGTGTCGCCGCCGTAACATCCCGTTACAGTATCCATTACAAATACTTTAACATCGGTTACATCAGTAACAGTATAGGTTTGCTCTGAAGAACCATCGTGCCATAAATAGGTATAATTTAAACTGTAACCAGCATCTAGTAA
This sequence comes from uncultured Bacteroidales bacterium, assembly GCA_964456285.1. GTDB lineage: Bacteria > Bacteroidota > Bacteroidia > Bacteroidales > UBA10428 > UBA10428. Next base: position 12,329 of record CAYWBC010000052.1, on the reverse strand, counting down.
CATTTCAGCAACTACATAGACCGAGTCTTCATCAACTCCTAAGTCAATGTCAGGATTTGTCATAGTACTTACAATCAAATCGAGTGAATCATTTCCAAGTCTTAAATCTCCTGATGTAACAGCAGTAACACTAAAGTCATAATCACCTAAAGATGAAACATCCACTTGTTGTGGTGTAAAGGTATGATCATAAGTTTGTCCCGGATTAAGCTGACTAACATTAATAGAAGCATTTACCCTTGCATCGCTTTCGAATTGGTATGAAATATCAATAGCATCAGATGAATAAAGGGTATCACTACCATAATTTTGTATTCTCAGAGTTACCGGCTCAGTAACACTGCGGTTACACGATGAAATCGGATTGATAAGAATGAGTGGCCTTATATCGCGGATCTTAAACCAAATATCAATGGTATCAGTTGCCGGACAACCATGTTCATCAAGAATGTCTAACCAGTAAATACCGGATGTATCAATTAATCTTGAGCCGGTTGTGATACTGTCGTTCCATAAATATGTATCAAATGTTGGATCAACATTAATATTATAACTTAAAGCAATGATAGTAGTATCATTTCCAAGATTCAATGATGGATAACCAAACACACTTATTGTTTTTGCTACGGTATCGTTTTCTGGTATTGTATCTGCTCCTAAGAAACAGTATGCTTTAAGATTATAATCTCCAATTGCACTAAGGTCCTCTGTTCTGCTTTCAAATGTGAACCATCTTGCAGCACCTGATAATAAACTAGTATTGAATTCAATAGAATCAGTAACAACAGGATTGCTATTGAACTCATAATAGAGTTTTACTTTGTCGCCAACTATCAAGCTATCTGTACCCGTATTTCTTAGTTGTACCTGTATATTTTCAGCATTTGTTAATTCGCAGGAAGAAACCGGCCATATAATGCTATCGATAGATACATCATTAAATAAAAACTCGATGAAGGTTGAATCGTATGCTTCACATCCGTGAACAATTTCAGTAACTGTCAGATAGTACGTCCCCGGAACATCAACATCATATGTCGGTGTAGTGGAATTATCACCCCATAAGTAAGAATAACTTGGATCAAAAATAGGCTCAATAAGAACCGTATCAGGTCTTCTTGAAGAAATGGTATCTAACAAACCTGTTAAAGGTCCCTGCCATATTTCAAATGATTTACTTGATGTATCATTATTGGTAATATAAAAGAATGGATCATCTTCGATTAGTGTATATGCTTTAATCTGGTATATTCCCGGTGTGCTTACATCAAAAAATGTTGGAATTGTATGAAGTACACTATCACCGGGTATGAGATCAGATGCCAGATAGAATGTATCAATAATTGCAGGATCACTTTCAAAGTCATATCCCACTATCATTGTATCATTTGTGTGCAGATCATTATAGCCATAATTTTTAACCCAGATATTTAGTTCATCAGGATAAAAATTCTGGCAGGTGTCTTTTGGTATTTCAATGCTTGATATTCCAACATCAGGTGGTGCGGGGTATAGCCTAAAATTATCTAAGGCGATACCACGGCCGTTATTTTCCATGTCTGATGCCCATTTCACCCTGAACTTTACTTTTACCTCAGTACTCAACGACAGAGGGAGTATTTCTTTAACATTCTTCCAGTTTGCATCATATCCTGACCAGCCATCATGGCCCAAAGCATCAACAGGGCTGTCGTACCAGCCCCAGTAAGCACTAAAGGCAGTATTGTTTACTAGTTGCCAGCTGGCACCATCATTTGTACTATACTCAATTGCTGCACCGTCTTTTCCGGCTTCAGAATCGAGCCAAATGTCAAAATCAATGATGTGTTGTTTTGCGAATGAAAGATCGTAGCAGTTACTTTCCAGGTAAGCAAGGTCATCGTTTATATAATTGCCAAATGGTGATAGTATCCATGAATTCGGAGAATCGGGGAGTATAGGAATACTTCCTCCTCCAGGCACTTTGCAAAGCCATGATGAGCCTTCTGAAGGTGCCCAGATACCTCCTTTATACTCAAAGTCAATAACTGATGGAGGAATATATGTATCTGGAATAAATAAAGCTTTTGTAAGCGTATCGTTCGAATTATCTTCATCGCCATCAAGATTAACACCAACAACAAACTTATCATAAACGTCTCCTTTGGGGAAATTGGCAAGTTGGGTAAAAGTATATACAAGGCTGTCATCAACTCCTATTGAGGAGTGTATTGTATCTCGTACCAGGATACTATCTACACCATATAAGCCAAAATATAGAGGAATGGATGCGGGAGTAGCATTTTCAGCATAATTTTTTATTGTAATTCTAACAGTGTCATTATCAAAGCCAATACAATCACTAAAAGGAGAATGTATTTTAGTTATTGCTAAATCTTTCACAAGGTGGTTTCCTAGTATTGTAAAATTATCGATATTGAAACCGGCCCTGCTGTCTCCTAACTGTGCATCTGTATCTAATATAGAAAAACGGAATTGAACACTGTCATTTCTAGACAAAAGTTCATCGGTAATATCGAAAAACAGCAATTCATCCCAATAAGAGGAAGCAGTAGGATTATCAATATAGCTTTGCCATATGGTTGTCCATGTTTTTCCTCCGTTGGTTGATATGGACATGGATGCCCGGTCTAGCGGGTTAAAGTCGATCCATTTTCTCATATAAACCTTTATGTTGTTATAATACTTCAGGTTGATCAGCGGAGAGGTAACATGGTAAATGTTAGTATTGTTTATTGTATCAGGATAGGCGCCGTCATCAGTAAGATCATTTCCGAGTACTTTTGTCCCGGAGTAAGCAAATCCGGGATCTTTTGATTTGGTACCAATTTGTATACCTTGAGGTATAGCTATTTCAAAATCACCTTCTAAATTCCAACCTTTTATAGTTGAGTAATTATCATAAAAAACAGCTTCTTCAACGGTAGCGTCAAAAATATTTGAAATTGGGGAAGAAGGGAGCAGGGTATCATTGTAACTTAAGGAATTTGCATTAACACCAAAACTAAACTGGCTGTTATGCTCAATATCATCTGCCAGATCAGCCGTAAGCCATAAATAATTTTTACCAAGTTCCAGTTCCACTGAAAGTCCGGAAAACTGTACTTCTCCTCCTGAAATGGATACGGCTGAACCAACCAATGTCGAATGCCCATTCTCTTTGCTTTTGTAAGTACTGCCTACGGTATGAAACAGTTTGAATCCTGAGGATTTGAAATAACTTTCATTTCCGGAATTAAGCTGAAAAGCTACACTATTAAGATCACTGTTTCCATTGTTTCCCATTACTTCAATTTCTACCCTGATCAGGGGCAATTGTTCTGTTTTGGAAGCCACTATCATGTGTTCGACATCGGAATATGCTATACTTTTTATAAATTTGTCAATGATGGCTTTTTCTTGTATTACTACGCTGTCTACACAGACTCCGTGTCCACCGTTGGCCATACCCAGAAATCCCAGGTAAAAGTCTTCACACAGGTATTTCTCATCAATTTCGTTTATATTGAATACTTCTCCTGTCCAGTCATCCTGGCGTTCGGTATAGGTAACTATTGTATCCCAGTTGGCTCCGGCACCTGCTTTAAATAATATGGTTAATTCATCCTGACCAAGAAAACTCTTGGCCTGGGCACGCCAGAATGAAAGTTCAGGCCTTTCGGCAACAGAGAGATCAATGGCTTGTGATTGAAGTATTCTGAATACACTACTATTAGGATCAGGCCAAAAGAACCATGCATTCTGGGTTCCGCTTTTTGCACTTAATGGATACTCATCACCTCCAGTATTATATTTCCATTTAATTGTTGGATGAGATGGCAAACTTGTCCATTTCGCCTGGTCTTCAGTTGTCTCAAAACTGGAATTGACATAATAGAGAGTATCTGATTGGGCTGTTAAAAAAGACGCAAAGACAAAGCAGATAGCTTGTGTTAGTATTATTCTTCGGGGGGAAAATTTGTTCATTTCAACTTTATTTAACTGTATATTACTACATCTACGTAATTGAATGTAGTTAAGTTATATTTTTTTCAACAAAAATTCAACTGTTTTTCTTGTATTTAGGTACTTGTAGTTCATTAATTTATAAACCTTTTCCAGTATTTTAACGTATATTATGCAGATATACTAAACCATTGTAATTATGCGATTTTTAAGTCTGCTTCTGATCGTTATAAGCTGTACCCTGAACACTTATGCTCAAACTGACAATATATTTTGGTTTGCAGCTCCGGATGTATCTTCCAATCATGGCGATGATCCCTGGAACGGAGCCCCAATTTATATGCATTTTACTGCTGCATATGCAACGCATGTCATTCTTAGCCGCCCTGCCGATCCTGCCTTTGTTCCCGTTGAATTCGATCTGACTCAGTTGGAACACCGTACCATCAGGTTAGATGATATTCTTGCTTTTGATGAGATTGAAAACTATCCTTCCGGAGACTTGGTAAACGGAAAACAGATCAACGGATTTAAAATTGAATCGGAACCGGGGGAGATCACTGCATATTATGAGCTCGATCAGTATTGGAACAGAGATATCTTTCCTTTGAAAGGTAAAAATGCTCTTGGAAGGAATTTCTGGGTATCAAGCCAAGATTTTTTTGATAATGGAGTGTATGGTGGGACGGCCTGGAGTGGATTTGTTATAGTTGCTACTGAAAACAATACTACAGTAACTATAAATCAGAATGACGGCTGGCTGTATTTTGGAACACCTGCTGTACGTACAGTTACCCTTGATGCAGGAGAAACTTTTTGTTTCAGAGCTGCCGATAGGGCTGCAAACAGACATATTAACGGAGTAAAAGTAACCTCAGATAAGGATATTGCTATTACAGTGTATGATGATTCAATGGCTCATGCCGATGGTTGCAGAGATATTTTTGGAGATCAGATTGTACCTGAAGAAATAGTCGGAAGGGAATACATTGTGATGAGGGGATACCTGAACAGCGGGGAGCGCATATTTGTAACTGCTATTCAAAATGCAACTGAAATTTTTATTGATGGGATTTCACAGGGTACTATTAATGCAGGAGATGTGGCTCATTATTCTATAATCAACACATCAACTCATGTATATAGCAATAATCCGATTTATGTAAATCACATTACCGGCTTTGGTTGTGAGATGGGGGGTGCATTATTACCCACCATTGAAGGTTGCACAGGATCGCATGATGTAACTTTTACCCGTACTCCAAATGGCCTGGATAATTTCTATTTGAACATAATGGTCAGGAATGATACGGTAGATGGGAGTCCGAGGAAAAATCAAAGTATTTCTAATTTCACCCTTACTGTAGGTGCTAATGTCTACAATATTCCCTCAAGCTATTTTGATTACATTGATACTGATTCGGCTTTTGTTGTGCTGAGGCAGAATCCCACTGTTAATGCATATTTTTCGACCAATATTCCTCCCGGAGCTGAAGCGAGGGTCAGCAATTCCGTTGCACGTTTTCACCTTGGCGTAATTAATGGAGGTGCTGGCACAGGATGCAAATACGGGTATTTTTCTGATTATGCATCCAGTGAATCGTCGGCAGGTATAGGCGGATATCTGTCTCCTCCCGCAGGAGTATATTGCAACCTGGATCCTATACACCTGGTGGCAGGTGGCGGTGTATCATATCATTGGTATAGTACCGATCCCCTTGCTGATTCAATTGTCGATTATCTGTCGGATACAAGCATTGCTGATCCCTTCCTAAATCCTCCGACTACACTTGATTATTCATTTAATGTGGATATTGAACAGGAATGTTTTGCTGATACAACAATCACTATTTTTGTGAAAGTAGTGGTGGGACCAAATGCGGACTTTGTACTGAGCGACAACGAGGTTTGTTCCCCGAAACCTATAACCATTACCAATACTACCAATACCGCACCCCCTATAGATGCGGATAAAATGGTATGGGTGTTTAATAATCCTTACCTAGAAATTGATCAGGATACTATTTCCAATCCCTTTTCCTGGACCTTTCCGGAAAACCATACAGATTCTATCATTAACTACACCGTTGAACTTCATGCGTTTGCTTCTTTTTATAGCTGTGGAAGTAAGAAGTCCAAAACAGTGTCGGTAAAACCAATAATAACAGCCGGTTTTGATATTGACACCACAATGGGTTGCCCACCGCTTGACTTACATTTTACAAATACTACTTCGGGTCATTTCGATAGTACAAGCTTTTATTGGGACTTCGGAGATTATTCTCAATCATTTGAAGAAAATCCTCTGCATAGATATTATAATTTTGATTCTGCAGATTATGTATATACTATAAAACTTCTTACAGAATCGCCTTTTGGTTGTCTTGATTCCATTTCTGAGGATATTACTGTTCATCCCCGGGTGAGAACCGTTATGGCCATTGAATCAAGTGCCAGTTGCTCACCTTTGGATATTGAACTGAATCCGGGGAATTCCATTGGTGTTGACACCTTTTTCTGGCACATTGATTATTGGTATGGCGATAGTAATTATATTGCTGTAAATAAAGACCCAATACACCTCTATCACCGCGATACCAGTATTCTTGGCGGTCCGGATACACTTCATATTAATTTATGGGGAGTTAATCTGGAAGGGTGTATCGATACCTTTCCACAACGGGATATAGTTGTTTTTCCTGAGGTAAATGCAACTTTTGGTGCAGACCAGCTGGATATATGTGATGGGGATACTATTTTATTTACCAATAACTCCATTGGATACAGGCTTTTTTACAACTGGGATTTTGATGATGGTACCATATTGCAGGATACACTTGGGGTGGCCTATCAGCATAAATTTTATAACAGATCTGATGTTGATTCTATATACAATATCAGATTAACAGCTTCCACTGAATTTTTCTGTGATGATAGTTATGATACACTTATAACGGTGCACCCTTTTATCAGAGCTAATTTTGGTATTGATTATCAAAATAGCTGTACACCGGTTATGGCAACTTTTTCAAATCTTAGTGTTAGAGCACATATTTTCGATTGGGATTTCGGTGATGGTTCACCTCATTCGGCAACATCTGCTGCTTCTTTTCCACATCAGTATTGGAACAATAATGCAACAACAGATACAACTTATTTAGTTCGCCTAATAACAGAGAATATGGAAGGTTGTACTGATACCTTGATTAGAAGCATTTCAGTATATCCTCATGTCATTGCTGAATTTAATCTTCTTGATCCGGTAGGATGTTCTCCTCTTATGTCAACCTTTCAAAACAACTCTTCCGGAGGTTCGTTATCCTACTTATGGAATTTTGGAAATAGTACAACCAGTACTAATCCGGCACCATCATTCACCAGAGAATTTATTAATTTATCGCATTATGATACAACCTTCTATATATCATTAACCACTTCGAATCCCTTTGGATGTGATAGCTCAGTGTATGACTCAGTAACTGTTTTTGCATCCATTGATGCAGCTTTCAATTTGCCTATTGCCGACAGTTGTTCTCCATTTACTATAAGACCGGAAAACCTGTCGTCGGTTGGTGCAAATGTTTTTGAATGGGATTTTATAGGCAGTGGACTGGGAACATATAGTGACTATGAACCTTCAGTTCCGGGTTTTACAAATCTTTCTCCAGATGTTGACACTATAGAAGCAAGATTAATTGCATATGGAGCGAATGATGCAGCTCATTTAGCCTGTGCAGATACTTCTTCTATTGAAGTTTTGGTATACCCACTTGTTACTGCTGATTTCACATCGGATCAATATGCATTTTGCTCACCCGATTCTACAGTGTTAACTAACATTTCAAGCAATGCGAATAGTTATTTGTGGAATTTTGGTGATGGATCTGGTTCTTCAGAGACAAATCCAAGTCACTTTTTCCAAAATTTTAATAATGTCAATAATATAAATTATACGATTGATTTAATGGCAAGATCTGTGTTTAATTGTTCTGATGACACTTCAGTGACCATTACTGTATACGCAAAACCTGACGCAGATTTTTACTTTCTGGAAGCTGCTGATTGCCCACCTTTCAATGTTGAAATGACAAATATTTCTGTTGGATCAAATCTCTCGTATTTTTGGAATTTTGCCGGTGAAAATACAAGTACTCTTAAAAATCCAAACAATGAATTTGGGAACGATTCATCTGTAGTTCTTTCAAAACCAATAACACTAACTGTTACTTCAGATGGAGGTTGTAAAGACTCTATTACTAAATTAATCAATGTATATCCAAATGTTACTGTAGGTTTTACGGCAGACCTTACGGAAGGCTGTAGCCCGTTGGTTGTGAAGTTTACAGGTGACACAGCCAACATTAGTAGTATGCTTTGGTATATAAACGGACAGACCTTCAGCTCTCTGAAGGATCCTGAACACAGGTTTGTGAATGATACCCCCGGAGAGGAAGTTTTTGATGTAACCTTTAGCGCTATCTCGAAATACAATTGTTTTGATGATACCACGGGCACAATTACAGTATTTCCAAATCCAACAGCTGAATTTTACCCAGAACCATTGATACAATCTTATGATCCTGTATTGGATCAAACAATTTTTACATTTGATAATGAAACTTTCTTTCTTGACAGTTGGAGCTACCAATGGAATTATGGAGATGGAAATATAGATAATCAGAATGCTGAATCATTCAATTATGTTTATGGCAGCATGTTTTGGGGTGAGCCAGAGACCAATTATTATTTTCCTGTACAAATGGTTGCATGGAACACACTTAATCCTCAATGCCGCGATACCATAACCAGGGAGATTCAAATAAGGCCTCCTATTCCGCAGGTTCTACTTGAAGAAGATATTCAGGCCTGCATACCTTTCACTCTTGATTTTTCTGCTACAACAAAATATGCATATCCTGATCAGTATGATTGGGACTTTGGTGACGGTGATGCTTCATCATCTGATACAATGCCAACTTATACCTACACAGAACCAGGAATGTATACAGTTCGACTTGTAGTGTATGGTGATGGAGGAGCAAATTCTGATACAAGGCTGGTTACTGTGTACCCAAGGCCAACAGCAAACTTTTCATTCAATGATTCATCTGTATTTATGGCCAGCCAGAATCAGGAGCCTGATATAATCAGTTTTTACAATTCAACCCTGAATGGAGACAATTATTGGTGGTTTTTCACCAACCAGGAACCACCTGAATCATCTCCGGTTTTCTATGAAGGAAATGCCGAATCGATAGAAAAACACCCAACCTGGTTTTATGATGCAGAGGGAATTTACTATGTTGCACTTATTGCGCAATCAGATCTAGGCTGCTATGATACTCTAGTGCATCCAATTCCAATACATGTATTGGGTGAGGGAAATATACAGTTCCCAACTGCATTTACTGCTGATCCTGCAGGAGCAAGAGATGAGTGGGTTTCAGACCCGAATGATATGGATACAAGAATTTTCAGACCCTATGCACAGGGTGTGGCTGAATACAAACTGGAGATATACAATCGCTGGGGAGTACTCATTTTTGAGTCAAATGATGTCAATCATGGCTGGAATGGCTATTTGCAGGGTCAACCGGCAAAACAGGATGTTTATATCTGGAAGGCCAAAGGAAGGTTTACAAATGGAAGACCTTTTGAGGTAAGCGGTGACGTAACATTAATCATTAAACCTCATGATCCATATTAGTTTTAGATACTTTATAGCCTTTTACTGTTTATAACTTGTTCTTTGTCAAAAATATTTCAGCTATTAAAAGAATTATTTTCGTTTTACAAACCAACTTTTGTTATTACCGTAACATAGGGTAAATGTTAAGCAACAGTGCACAAACTTTATTTAATCATATTACTTTCATTTTTATATGCAGGTGTGTACTGTACAGACCCTCAATTCTCGCAGTTTTACTCGAACCCACTGTATTTGGGACCTTCATTCGCCGGGGCTGTAGATGGTAGCCGTATTTGCCTGGCTTATCGCGATCAGTGGTGGGAGGCTCCGGTTCCTTTCAGGGCATACAGCGTTTCATATGATCATTATTTCTCCACCTTTAATAGTGGTATTGGCGTGCTTGCTTACCATGATGTTTCCGGTACCAGTAAAATGGGCGTTCTTAATATTGGCTTGCATTATTCCTATGATTTTAAGATTTTTCATGTTTGGCATATAAGACCTGGATTATCATTTTCCTATGTTGAACATGGATTCTATGGAGATCTTACGTTTATAGATGAAATCATAGGTTCTTCAAGTGCTGTTCCTGACCCTTCCCGACAAAAGGCAAGAGATATCGATATGGGTTCATCTGCCTTAGTTTATACAAATAAGTTTTGGATAGGAGGTTCTGTTGATCATTTATTAACTCCTAATATGTCTCTATATGCTGCTGAGACAAATATTGAAATGAAATTCAGTGTTTATGGAGGATATGAATTCAGAAGGAAAGGAAAACTTCTTAAGCCCAGCGATGAAACCATGACCTTTACTTTTTTATATAAACAACAAGCAAGCATTAAACAGCTTGATCTTGGAGTCTATTGGCACAACTATCCCCTGGTTTTAGGTCTTTGGTATAGGGGTATTCCTTTTGTTAATTCTCACAGGGGAGATGCTGTAATATTTTTGGTTGGTATAAAGACAAGACAGATTAATATAGGATACAGTTATGATTTTACAATTTCAAATTTAATTTCTGAGGTCCGTGGATCGCATGAGATCACTCTAACCTATAAATTCCTGCTTCAAAAGAGGATTAAAAAAGGCAGTGTTCCTTGTCCTGAGTTTTAATAGCTGACAAAATATTTTTCCTGTATTATTCATTTTCGGAACATTTTTCAATTTTTTTCAATCTCTTCTATCTAAAATCTTATTTTTGTAACGCAAAAATTTGATAATCTTTTAGACAATTAATAATGAAAAATTTACCTACAATTTTAAGCTCGGTTGCTCTGGCTGCTGTAATTGCACTGTCAGTCCTCTTTTTCCTTGATAATAAAGGCAATATTGGTTCAGATAAATCAACTGAAGAACCAATTGCTTTACCTAGTCCTGAAGGTGGCATTGTTTATCTGAATATTGATAGTGTATTGAACAATTATGACATGTATACAGATATTCAATTTGAATTAGAGGCCAAGATGAAAACTTCTGAAGCACAATTAACAAGTAAACAAAACTCTTTGCAAAAAGATGCGCAGGATTTTCAATATAAGATTGACCGTCAATTAATTACCAGGGCCGAAGCAGAAAAAGTACAGCAAGAATTAATGCAAAAAGAACAATCCCTTTATCAGCTTCAGCAATCTCTTCAGATGGAATTGGCTGAATCGCAACAGGTTGCACAAAGGAAGGTTTTAAACTCCATCATGGAATATTTAGCTGGACTTGAAGAAGCCGATAAATACCAGTTTATCCTCGGTACTACTTTTGGTGGAAATATTTTATATGCTAATGAAGGCCTGAATATTACAAAAGCAGTTGTTCAGGGAATCAATCAGAAGTATAATGAAGAAAAGGCGGATGATTAACAGATATTTCTATGAATTTTGCTGAAAACTATTTTCAGAAATACTCATTCTTAACACCACAAATTAAAGAGCCCCCATCGGGGCTCTTGCGTTTTTCAGTAATAATACCCGCTTACCTCGAAGATGATATATTCGGGGCCATGGAAGCCTTAAAAAACACTGCTAAACCTGAAGGAGAGGTAGAAGTTATTGTTGTTGTGAATTTTTCAGAAAATGATTTCCCTGAAAACAAAAATCGGAATCTCCATAACTACAAGCTTTTAAAGGAATGGTGTTTCAATAACAGCAATAGCACATTAAAATTTTATTCAATTCTTGCGGATAATCTCCCCAAAAAACATGCAGGCGTAGGTTTGGCCAGGAAAATTGGAATGGATGAAGCTGTTGCAAGATTTGGACTTATTAATAATCCTAAGGGAACAATACTTTCTCTTGATGCTGATGCTAAGGTTGATGTGAATTATTTCACTTCACTGGAGAAAAAAATACTTGATACGGATAATTTTGGGGTCTGTATTTATCAGTTTGCGCATGATATTGATGGGGATGAGTATGATAAGGACATTTACGATGCCGCTGCGGAATATGAACTACACCTGAGGTATTACAAGCATATTTTGCATTATACAGGATTTCCCTATTCTAATTATACCATTGGCTCATGTTTTGGAGTTAATGCCAGATTATATACCAGACAGGGAGGAATGAATCGCAGGCAGGCAGGTGAAGATTTTTACTTTTTAAATAAAGTGTTTCCAAATGCTGTTCTTATTGTAATAGCTGACAGTTGTATTTCTCTTTCTTCAAGACCATCAACAAGGGTTCCTTTCGGAACCGGG
>CAYWBC010000051.1:0-27604 GCA_964456285.1 uncultured Bacteroidales bacterium | reverse complement strand
TGAATATCCGAATTTTTAGGTTTAAAATACTCAGGTATGTAATATGGCCCATGGTCACTTGCTGTCATAAATACAGCTAAAAATGGATTTTTCTCACTACTTAATTCATTTAATATTGGGATTGAGAATTCAAACAAATAATCATCTGGGACACCTAATGTAGTTTTCACTTTATTTGAAGGGTAATCTTTTTTTGAAATTACTCTTTCAAAGTCATTTCCCTTCAAAAAACCTTCAACATTATCAAATTGTCCATCATGAGTAGTAAAATAAATAGTTGAATAATTATATTCTTTTAATGTTGTAGCAATTCCATGATATTTAAACATGGAACTCTCTTTCATTGGATGTTGTCTGAAGATTGCAGGATAAGAGAATAGCGTACTAAATATACCATTAAAAGTATGGATTCCAGCAGTGTAAGTATTTTCAAAATAATAACCTTCAGTAGCAATGCTGTCAAGAAATGGTGTTAAATTATTGGTATTACCATGTCTTTTCATTTTTGCAGCACTCATAGCTTCCATTATTATTATAACTACATTGTGTTTGATGTCTTTGATACTATCAAAACTTTCCTTTCTAAGCAAAGGGAAATCAGGATCAATGTTTTTAATATTTAAATATTCCTGAATATTTGCTATAGCAATATTTTCATCGATGAGTTCTATTGGTTTATTTTCTTCTTTTTTACTATCAAGGTAACTTCTTATCAATGTAAAATTGGGATTTAGTCCAAGCTGATTAAGAAACGGATTATTGCAAAAATATGCTGTTCCAACTCGAATTGGGGATTTCTCTTCTATTCTACCACGTATGCCAATAAAAATAAAACCTAAAAAAATTACAGAAATAGCAATCTTTAATGGTAGTCGTGACGAACTATTAGATAATGCAACATCTGAATTAAAAATTACTTTTAAGATTTTATAAAAAATAATCAATACAACTATGAAAGGGATAATAAATAACCAATAACGTGGCTCCTCAATAATCATTTTGAAAACAAAAACAGGACTATCAAGCCACTTAAATGCAGTAATCGAAAATCTCGCAAAAAACTGATTGAAATAAGGGATATCCGCAGCACAGACTAAGAATGCCAATGAAAATATTGAAAATATATAATAAAAGACAATTTTATTTAACACATATATATTCGTATTAAATAGAAATTGAAAAGTTAAAATAACATATGGAAAAAGCAGAATATAGCTCGAAATAACGACATCAAACCGTAATCCCATATAAAACGAATACAAAATATCGCTTATAAATACTGTTTCGTCAATTCTTCCAAGTTCACTTAAAAATAAAATGAATCTGAACAATGTAAACAAAATCAAGGCTAACAAATAAACCTTTATTACAATTAGAATATTTCTATAGATTTTTTGTGTCATCACTTTATTATCAAAAATTGAGTTTTATGTTAGATTGCATCGTCCTGGTTTTAGTTGAAAGCTTTTTTTAATTACTTCTTAAAATAAAAGGTTATTTTGTGAGTCTCTTCCGAAATAAATTATATTTCAGAATACAGTAAACTGCTCTTAGTCCATCTTTCCAGTTTATTTTTTTTCCTTCTTTGTAAGTTCTACCATAATAAGATATGCCTATTTCATAGATTCTGATATCAGGAATTCTTGATATTTTAGCAGTAACCTCCGGTTCAAATCCAAAACGATTTTCTCTAAATTTAATATTCTGGATAATATCCGTTTTAAACATTTTATAACATGTTTCCATATCTGATAAATTCAGATTAGTGAATGCATTTGATAGAGAGGTCAGCATTCTGTTTCCGATGGAATGCCAGAAAAACAATATTCGATGTGGCAAAGCGCCTTTGAACCTGGAACCATAAACGACATCTGCAAAACCATCCAAAATTGGTTTAAGCAATAGGTTGTATTCATTGGGGTCGTATTCCAGATCAGCATCCTGAATAATTATTAAATCTCCAGTGGCTTTTTCTATTCCAGTATGCAATGCGGCTCCTTTGCCTTTGTTCATTTCATGTTCATAATACTTCACTTCCTTCTCATTCCCTTCCGAAATGAATTTTTGCACTACACCTTTTGTATTGTCCGTTGAAAAATCATTTATAACAATTATTTCTTTTTTCATAGCCCCAATTAAATCAACAGACTTAACTTTTTCGAGAATTTCAAGAATTGTATTCTCCTCATTATAAGCAGGCATCACAATAGATAACTTCTTCATTCTATATTGTTTGAGGCTAGAAATAATACCGAATTAATCACTCTTTCGATTTATTTATTGGATTCCTTCCTTCCCTGAAAATTAACAAATATAAAAACTTTAGAGTCAATCCTTCCAGATGACTTCTCTAAAGTAAAATATTTTCATAAATTTGCAGCCGTTCTAAAATTGGTCCCGTAGCTCAGTTGGTCCCGATTTTTATCAAATTTAAAATTTGATTCAAAAATCGAGGATCCTCGAAAAACTAAAGAAGCATAGCTTCAAGTTTTTCGGGAATAGAGCATCTGCCTTCAAAGCAGAGGGTTGCGAGTTCGAACCGAATCTCGGCTGAAAGGCGGGATGAGCTCTTGAACGAACAAAGAGAGTGAAAAATCCTGCTCAAAGCAGGTACAACTTATGCAGATTAAGTTGTAATTTATAAAATATTGGTCCCGTAGCTCAGTTGGATAGAGCATCTGCCTTCTAAGCAGAGGGTCACAGGTTCGAATCCTGTCGGGATCACACAAAAAAGCCTTGTTTTCACAAGGCTTTTTTGTTGTATGTACATATATCAATACTTTATTTTTCTATATACCTGATTGTTAATATGCCCATCTGATTTATCTCATCTATCTGGAAAGGTCTTTTAATGACTTTATACTTTCTCTTACTATTGTCTACATCAAGTTCTTCTGTATATTCCTGTTCTCCTTCTTCTATTGTCTTAATATCCATTTCGTGCTCCTTCTCATAGATTTTTGCATCCAACAATTCATGATCTGTCTTGCCAATAATTTTATCAACTGGTAGATTATACAATTCAGCGCCCTCTTTATTTACCAGATGAACAACTCCATTTTGATCTTTTAGCACATAGCTTCCTGGTATAGAATCAAGCATATCCCGCAACATTTTACGTGTATTATCTACTATCAATTGCATATCCATTGTTCTCTTTTCATCATCCTGTCGCAGTCGCGCCAGCTCTTCCTGTGTAGCTTGCATCTCTTCTAGATTTTGGCGCATCTCTTCCTCCTGTTGTGCATTTTCTCCAGCCCTGCGATTTGATTCTTCAAGCAATACAGATGTTTGCAAGTTAAGCCTGACACTCACAAAAGTAGCAGCAATACTTTCAGACACTTTAGTAATAAATTCGATATGCTTTTCTTCTATTTCATTTAAGGATGCAATTTCAATTAATCCCAGTACATTATTGTCTAATTTGAGGGGCGAGATATACAAACACTTTGGATTACCGGTTCCCAAACCAGATGTAATATCAATATAATCTTCAGGAATTTCTTTCAGGTAAACAGGCAACTTCTCCAAATAGACATTGCCAAGAAGTCCTTCTCCTATTTCAATCGATTTTTGATTGTATTTTCTTCTATCGTAAGCATAGGCAGCTACAAGATTGATCTTTTTATCTTTTTCTTTTTCTCCTTCAACAAGAAAAATTCCACCTAAACTGGCATCAAGGTATTTAACAAGGTTTTCTATAACGCTAAAAGCCAGTTCCTTAAGATTATCATTGTTCTGCCGTAACAAATTATTGAATTCTGCTACTCCAGTATTGATCCAGTTTCTCACCTCATCTTCCTGAGCACGTTGGTCATTTTCAGTACGCGATTGGATCATATTTTCCTTTAAAATATTTAAAGAATTTCCCAAATCATCTTTATCACTTAAGGTATGAAATTCATGACTGAAATTGCCTTCACTCATCTCAATGGCAAAAGTTGATGCTTCATTAATTCTTGTTTTCAACTTATTATAGGCTTCAATCGTATCGCCCAACTCATCATGAATACCTGCACTTAATTCAGTTGATTTTTCTCCTTCATACAATTGCACCAGGGCATAATACAATTTTTTTATACGTTGCGAAATAACTTCTCCTAAATTTCTGCCCAACATAAATATAATAGCAAGAAGAATCAAGATAATAATCAAAGCCAGATAAGCCAGCCTAAAGAAATTACTAAAAGCTTCTTTCTGATTTATTTTGGTAATCAAGTACCAATCAATCCCAACAATATCAATCTTTTTGGAATATACAAGAACCTTTTCCTTCCTATAATCCAATATTTGAGATGTTTGTTCTTTTAATAATTTTTCTTTTTCATCGGGGGAATACTGAACTACCATGCTCATATCACCCAATTTTTCACAAATAAGTACTTTTTTAAAACCTTTTCGCCCGGTTCTACTCTTCATATCAGATAAATACTTCTCTCTATCTGACAGAAATCCACGAGGACTGTTTCTCAAAAACAAATCCTCACCTATCACTGTGTATTCCAATGTTCCATCTGTGGAGAGTAAATATTCATCATACAAAATGTCATTGAAAACTTCCGAGTCGAATTGTAATATCAGTATAGCAACAAGTTCATCAAAAAAATATACGGGACAAGACAAGAAGAATACTGGCTTATCAAGAGCTCCTGCATATGTGGAAAAATCGATGTAATAAATGTTCTTGGTGCCATTGGAAACGGCTACCCGAAATGCATCGGAAAGAGCAGATCTATTCAAACTTCCATCATACAAATTTACAGCAAAATCAATTCCTTTGTTTGCAGAATATACTACATCACCACTTGTAGGTGCTACAAGATAAATATCTCTTGCTTTTAATTTATCTCTTAAATTGATCAGGAAGGGATGGAATCTTTCATGAGCAATCGCGTATGAATCATAATCCCCTGTGAAAACAAACTGATCCTTCTCTCCTAAAATTTTGGGATTTCTGTAATTATACAGGTATTGAAACAATAAAGAACTATTATTCTCAGGTACATAGTTTACAATATCCTTGCCTGTAATAGGTGCCAATTCAGATAATACATCTGAATAATATGCTGTCATTGTCTTGCGAATAGCATTGATACTGTCAGACCAGAAAATATCCGATTTTTCATCTTCCAGTCTGAGAAATGAGCTTGAGAGTTCATTGCATGCTTCAATTAACTTTTGATTTTTTACAAAATTGTTAAGATCATCTGAAATAGACACAAAAGTAGTTTCAATCTGTGAGCTTTTAAGGTATGCCAATTCCTCAATATTTTTGGCAGTACTCTCCAACATTGTTTTTCTGAGGATGAAATAGCCAATCAGCATTACAGCTATCAGAGTAACCAGAACCATTGAGAAAATCATCATATTGATCCGGGCTCCCAGCTTAAAATTTTTTGGATTTAATCTCCAGAAATAATGTCTTTTTTCGCTGTTCATAAGAATATTCTTTTACCTCCGCAAGTTGTAAAACTTGATATAATTCTGATTCTTCACCAAGTCGCTTTGCAATAGAGAGATCAATTTAGCAAAAAAAAATGTTTTTTTAATAGAATTGAGGTGCAGGTGCAATTAGTTTATTAACCATTTGAACTAAAATTAAAATAAGATTATCCAGCTTCTAAGTTTTCGGTAAAAGAGAAAAGCGCTTAATGATCTATTTTTGCACCTTATCTTCCAACATGCAAAAGAACGTTTTATCAAATATCCCAATCCTATACATTATAAAAATTTGTAAGTGGTTTATGTTGTATATGCCCGTAGTAAAGTTATTCTACGAAGAAAACCACCTCACCAATTTTGATTTGTTCTTCTTACATGCTGTTTATTCTGCAATAATATTCCTGATAGAAATTCCATCAGGCTATCTTTCTGATGCATGGGGGAGAAAAAAGACTTTACTCTTGGGATTATTAATGGGTTTACTTGGTTTTATAACATACTCGCTTTCGTATGGTATTACTGGATTTCTGATTGCAGAGATCGCATTAGGATTAGGACAAGGTTTTGTATCTGGAACAGATTCTGCATTGCTTTATGACTCTCTTTACCAGGAAAACAAGCAAAAGCAATACATTAAGTATGAAGGTAGAATTGCAGCCTCTGGAAATTTTTCAGAGGCCATGGCAGGAATTGTCGTTACTCTGCTTGCTTTTGAATATATACGCCATTACTATCAACTTCAGATTGTATTTTTAGCCATTGCTCTAATAGCAGGTGGATTTCTTGTGGAACCTAAAACTCATAAGGCCGATATAGAAGTTCATTGGAAGTCAATAATAAATATTGCAAAAGATTCTTTATGGAAAAATCACCAACTAAGCAAATATGTGATATTCTCAGCTATCATAGGCTTTGCCAGCCTGACTATGGCTTGGTTTGCCCAAATCTATCTTTTTGAAGCAGGCGTAAAGAAAGCAAATTTCGGAGTTCTGTGGACAGTATTAAACCTTATGGTTGCAATAGGTTCATATTCCTCTTACCGAATTGATCAAATCCTTCATAAACGAAATACCCTGATCTATATACTTGTGTTTCTTGCCGGAGGATATTTCATTTCATCTCAATTCATTTCCATATATGGAATTGCATTTTTATTGATATTCTATTTTGTAAGGGGTGCGGCGCATCCTATTTTGAAAGACAGGATCAATTCACTTACTAAATCAAATATCAGGGCCACAGTACTCTCTGTACGTAGTCTGATTATTAGGATATTGTTTGCAGGTTTTGGCCCCCTCCTGGGTTGGTACACTGAAAAAATCAGCTTGTCATTTGCATTGATTTTGTGTGGTTGTATTATTAGTTTGCCAGGGATCATGATACTATTTTCTTTGCCCAAAAAGTAGCTGAAGGATCTGAAATTTGTAATTTAGAACTTATAATTTCAAGTAGTCTCCATTATGTTGAAGTACATTATTAAGCAAGCAAAATTCCTTAAGTTCATACTGATTATTCTTCCTTTCTTGCTATATGCCAATACCCTGCGAAATAATTATGCATTGGACGATTCCATTGTTATTACTGAAAATATTTACGTTCAAAAGGGAGTAGGTGGATTGAAAGATATTTTTTCAAACGATACATTTACCGGATTTTTTAAAAAGAAAAAAGACCTTGTACAAGGCGGAAGATACAGGCCCTTGTCTTTGGCCACTTTTGCCATTGAAAAATCTATATGGGGTAACACTCCATCGCTGTCACATCTCATCAATGCTATGCTTTACAGTCTTCTCTGTTTGTTATTGTTTAATACAATTCAGAAAATTCTTCTTTATCTCGATAAATCGGAGCTTGCCTTACCTCTTGCATTTCTTAGTACTCTTATTTTTATTGTACATCCCATACATACCGAGGTTATTGCCAATATTAAAGGCAGAGATGAAATAATGGCTGTTATGTTTGGTCTGTTTTCCTTAATTATGTTTCTGAAATATATCGAACTTGGAAAAGTAAAATATGTTTTGTTATCTGGGGGATTATCCTTCCTTGCTCTTCTGTCAAAAGAAAATGCACTTGTTTTTTTATTTATTGCTGCCCTGCTTTTCTTATTAAAATTTAAAAAAAATGCATATTCTCGTTATATCATTGGCCTGCTCGTGCTTAGTATATCTTCCGGGATATATTTTATAATTCGATGGAAAGTATTGGGTGGTTTCTCAACTGCCCCGGTCAACGAGCTTATGAACAATCCTTTCCTCTATGCACAAGATAATCAGAAGATGCCAACCATATTGTATACTCTGATATTGTACCTGAAACTTCTGGTTTTTCCGCAGCCCTTAACCTACGACTACTATCCTTACCATATTCAACTGCAAACCTGGGCAAATCCTTTAGTTATCCTATCACTCACTCTGTATCTTAGCCTTTTGATTTTGCTTTTTTACTATTTTAAAAAGAATAAAATCCTTGCATTTGCTATTGGGGGTTTTCTGATTACCCTGCTGCCCGTATCAAACCTGCTGGTAAATATCGGAAGCTTTATGAATGAGCGTTTTCTTTTCCTTCCTTCTGTTGGATTTGCAATTGGTGGTGGTTACCTGATTTATGCATTACTCAAGAAAATTAAGTCAAAGACTATTATTGAATTTGCATTTCTAATTATCCTCTGCCTGTTTTCAGCAAAAACAATTGCCAGAAATCGAGACTGGAAAGATAACTTCACCCTATTCACGCATGATGTGAAAATCTCAAAAAATAGCGCAAAAGGCAATTGTACTGCTGGAGGTGCATTGTTGGAACAAGCTCAAAAAGTAAGAGATGAAGGCAAAAAACAAGAGTATCTGCAAAGATCTATTGCTCATCTGAATACTGCTCTGGAAATATATCCGAATTATATAGATGCATTGCTTTTGATTGGAAATGCACACTATCATTACAACAAAAACTACAATAGTATATTTTTGGCTTACGAAAATTTATTTATGCTCGCACCAAAGTATGACCTTGCATATAGCAATTTGAATTCCATGCTTGCAGAGGAGAAAGATGCAGAAGTTCGAAAGAAAGGCTATCAATTAATCCTAAAGTACAGGCATAACGACTTTGATGCCAACTATCAGTTAGGCAGTACATATGGGAAAATGTTAAATCAATTTGATAGCGCCCATATCTATCTGTCCCAAGCGGTTCAGATCCGACCTGAAAGCAAACTAGCTAATCGTGACCTGGGTGTTGCTTGTGCACTTACAGGGAAATTCAAAGAATCATTACGCTATTTTGAAAAAGTTTTAGAAATTGATCCTACTGATCCGGCAAATTATATCAACCTGGGTATTACATACCAGAATCTGGGAAATTCTGAAAAGGCTGCTGAACTATTCCGGGAAGCTGAAAAGTTAAAAAACTCTCTTGCTGAAAAGAAATTGGATTAAATGCTGGGCGCATTCTTTAATAAGTTTGACCATTACATACTTAATCTTAATCCGTCGTACGCGATGTGTACCCCTGAAGGTAATTTCATTTCTTCTTCAGCATGCAATCCAAACCGATGACTAAGGTGATTCAGGTATGCCTTCCGAGGTTTTATCTCTTCAATAAACTCAAGGGCTTCTCTAAGGTTCATATGGGAAATATGCTCCTCTTTCCTCAGACATGTAATAACCAATACTTTCAGATCTTTAAGCTTCTTCTTTTCCTCTGCAGGCACAGTCTTAACATCTGTAAGATAAGCAAAATCATTTATTCGGAAACCAAAAATTGGGAGCTTATGATGAAAGGCTCTCACCGGTAAAATCTTTACTCCATCAATTAACAGTTCCTTATTTTCAATCAATTGCATATTGATACGTGGAATACCCGGATATTTATTTTCCGCGAAAATATAAGCAAATTCTCTTCTTAAAGCTTTCTGTACCCTATCTTCAGCATATACTTCAATAGGCTTGTTGTACTTAAAATTAAAAGGACGAATATCGTCCAGTCCTGCAACATGATCTTTATGTTCATGTGTAAAAAGTACTGCAGAAATATCCTCTACTTTATTACTCAACATCTGTTGTCTGAAATCAGGTCCGGTATCAATTACAAAAGTTTTCCCTGTTGTTTCAACCATAATCGACGACCTTAACCTCTTATCTTTTGGATCAGAAGATTTGCACACAGCACAATCACATCCAATAATTGGAACTCCCTGCGATGTACCTGTTCCTAAAAAGCATATTTTCATCTGGGTATTCATACTTAACAAAGGTATTTAATTCGACACTTAATATCCTTATATCTGATCTTCCTTCAAAATCCTATATCTTTGAACGAAATTGATGCAGATATGAGAGGCAGACTTTTTCTGATTCCATCTACCATTAGTGATTCACATGTTAATCATGTGATTCCGGAATACACAAAAGAGATCATTTCCAACATTACACATTTCATTGTGGAAAATGAAAGAACTGCACGCCGCATGCTCATCAAATTAGGCATCAGTATTCCTATAGATGATCTTACCTTCTATATTCTAAACAAACACACAAGCAAATCTGATATTCCTGATTTTCTAAAAATAGCTGAATCGGAAGATATTGGTCTGTTGTCTGAAGCTGGAGTTCCTGCTGTAGCTGATCCTGGAAGGGAAATAGTATCACTGGCCCATAAAAAAAATATAAAGGTTATACCCCTGGTTGGACCCTCATCCATTTTGCTTGCTCTTATGGCTTCCGGACTAAATGGCCAAAACTTTGCATTTATAGGATACCTGCCTGTTAAAAATCCGGAAAGGATCAGGAAAATCAAAGAAATTGAAACCAGATCAAAAATTGAAAATCAATCACAAATGGTTATTGAGGCCCCATACAGAAATAATCAATTGTTGAAGGATATACTTATTTCTTGTAGTAACACTACTCTCCTGTGTTTGGCAGTTGATATAACCAGTGAAAATGAAATTATTGAAACACATTCTATTGACTATTGGCGCAAACATACTCCTGATATACACAAGAAACCGGCCATCTTTATACTTCATAAAATGAATTAACAAAAAATCCTGTGCTTCTGGCACAGGATTAATGTTTTTCATTAGACTAATGAAAAATCTTTGAATCTTATTCTGATGCTTTCATTATATCAATCAACTCAATTGTATAATGCAGGGGCATATAGGAAGGTACAATGTAATTGCCTGTATGTGGATGAATAAAGCCGTTCTCGCCATAACCAAACTCATCACGTGTTACCATATCAATGGTTTCCCCAATCTCCATAAACCTTACTGCTTCATTTACAGCAAGAGTGTATGGGAAAATTTCGGGACCATAGGAGCCATAAAGAAAAATAACGGAATCGCCGCTACTAGCTATGGGAAAAAACTGACGTCCTGGAAAATCCGTCACATAAGCATCATCGGCTTCAACATAATATCCGTGAAGTTTAACTATAACTGTATCACCATATGCTATAGAATCATCTGGTAAACGTTCCCGAAAGTCTTTTGCCCATATTCCGTCAAAACCAGGCATTGTGTCATTAATAGGTATATCAAGTGAGTCAAGGTATCTGTTAATCATTAATTCGTTATAAGCATCAACATCCTCAATAATCTGATAAAGTTCTACCTCATAGTAAACCGGTTCATAATATCCATTCCATAAGCTTCCCGGAACTAATATTCCCGCTTTTGATCCAACTGGCATATCCAGTATTGACAATTGAAAACCTGGAAAAGTGTTAGACACCCAAAATCTTCCAGGTCCATAAATAAATTCATCATCATAGAGCCCTTCATCCTCTGCAACTGACAATCTGGATAAATCAAAAATTTCACCACTATATTTAGTGCCGACGTAATCAACCACAATCATATCATTCACGGTAGCTTTTCGAATGCTATCTGTTTTAAGACTGTATTTTATGTAAATACCATAACCACCAGGTAATGTATCTGTTTCTGTAAATCCGTATAGGATTTTCATTTCATTCATTTTTCTGTCATGCTCAGCCATTAATTCTCCTTGCTCATCTTTCAGACAAGAAGTAAACAATACTGCAGCAACAACTGCAAGGATTTGAATTTTCAAAAAATTTCTTACTACGCTCATAATATTATTCTATTTTACTTTTCTACAATGTTTAATGATGCATAAAGCACTCAAAAGGTTGCTTAATCAATTTACAGCCAAAATTTCTACTTCAAATATTAACGAAGTAAATGGAGGAATTATTCCTGTAGAAGATCCTTCAGTTCCAAAAGCCAGATCAGATGGCAAAATAATGAGTGATTTTTCTCCTTCACACATCATGCCAATGGCTTCTTCAAGCCCCTCAACAACCTGCCATTCCGTTCCATAAACAAACTGAAAAGGTTGGTTTCGTCTTATAGTTGAATCAAAAAACTTCCCGTTGAGAAATTTTCCCTCGTAATTGATGGTAATAGTATCACCTATGGCAATATTTTTCCCGGTTCCTTCTTTTATTTTTAAATAATAAAGTCCTGTTCCTGAGGGCTTAACATCAAATTTTTCTTCTTGAAGATATTGCTTTAAAATAACTTTCTCATACTCACCAAAATCTTCGATCCAATTTAAAAAGGCCTCTTTCTCTTTTTGGTATTCCGATTGAGTCTGAATCTCAATAACACTGAGCGATACCTTCATCTTACTTTTGGGAGGAAGAAATTCCGGCATGGAAGTTTCCAGTGTTTTATTAAAAAATTCATCGGCAGAAATAATAAAAGTAGCGCTATCGTCAATGGTCAGCATTTTAAAACACTCTTCTATTGATCCCTTTGCATCTAATTTCAGGAGCTGTAATTTTCTTCTGCCAATAAAAAACACAGAATCATCCATTGTTTTGTATACAATATCTGCAGTAATATAATCGCCGTATTTAGCCTTACGAGATGATTCACCGATTTGATGAAGCTGATAATAAATTCCTTGTTTTCCCTTATTAAATCCTGGATATGGAGAGTCTTTGCTGCAAGAAAAAACTAAAATAAAAAGTAAAATAGCAATGTATTTTTTCATCCTTAAAGCAATTAGTCAAGCGATACAAGTTCAACATTATAAACAATTATGGCTCTTGCCGGAATGCGATTTCCATCACCAGGTAAACCGTGTGCAAGGTACGGAGGCATAATGAAATTTGCCTTACCTCCTTCATTCATAAGTAAAATTCCTTCTTCGAGCCCGGATTCTACACCTCCTCTGCCAATAATAAAAGATTTGGCCCCATCCTCTTTGGAATTGTAACACTCCGTACCATCCAAAAGGCTTATTCTATAATTAATGGTAGCTCTTTTTCCTGATTCTGCTTTTGGCCCTTCTCCCTGTTCTTCAATGAAATACCATAATCCTGTTTCTGTTTGCAGCATCTGAATATTTTGTCTTTCAAGATAGCCCTTTATCCTTTGCTGATCTTTCATTACAAGAATACGGTTCACTTCAATTAACTCATTTTTTGTTGTTTTATGTTCTTGTTGATTATCAACTGTTTTTTGATTCTTGCATGAGAACAAAAACAATGCAAACAGCAGCAACAAAATTTTATATTTCTTATGCAGTGTGTAATTCATCCTTAAAATTTGACAGCAAGTTAACAAATTTATCTACCGTTTTTTCCAATGATTCGTATGATTCTCCACCAGAGGCTTTTTCATGTCCACCTCCATGAAAATATTTTGAGGCAATTTTATTCACTGCAAAATTGCCTTTAGAACGAAGCGATATTTTTACCCTATCCTTATTTTCAATAAACAATGCAGATAACATTACATCATCAATTGAAAGAGGCAAATTAACAAAGCCATCTGAATCACCTATCCTGAAATTATATTCTCGGAGTTCCTTCTGAGAAAGACTTATATAGGCTGTTTTATATTCTTTCAGATAAACCATTTTTTCATTAAGACAATATCCCATCAACTTCATTCTGCTGTATGAAAAATTATCGTAGACCAGATCGTAAATTTTATCTTTATCTATGCTAAAATCTAACAACTCAGCCACAGTCTGAAAAGTTTCTGTATTTGAGGAATTGAAACTAAAACAGCCGGTATCTGTCATGATCCCACAATAGATACATTCAGCAATATCTTTGTCAATGAATCTTGAGAGCTTTAATGCTTTAATAAAATAGTAAATCAATTCTGCTGTGGAACTTACTGAAGTTTGAGAAATAATCAGATCAGCCAAAGGATCCGGATCTGGATGATGATCTATCAGAACTTTATATGCTTTACTCTTTTTTATATGCTCACTGAAAGAGTCTATGCGGGTAAAATCATTAAAATCTACAGCAAAAATAAGGCTGGCATTCGCTATTAATACTTCCATCTTTTCAACCAGCCCAGAAGCAATATGAATCTTTTCGCAATCTTTCATCCATTTCAGGAAGGCAGGTACTTTATTAGGGACTACAACATTAACCCTGTGCCCCATTTTAATAAAAAGATTATACAATGCCAGAGATGATCCTATTGCATCTCCATCCGGATTACGATGGGTGAAGATTACAATATTCTGTTGCCCCTCTTCAAACAAATCTGTAATTTTTTCGAAATTATATGATGATAAGTCTGTCATTGTAAAAACTCCTATGTGTACTGCAAATATACTTAAATGGTATAAATCAGCGGATGAAGCACTAAACGGTTTTACAAACAAACGATTTACGACATATAATTCTTAAATAACGATGTAACAAGATGTATTCCTAAAATTTTTATAATTTTGGCGCCTAAATTTCAAGGAACAGTAAACAATCACTTTTTAAGAAGTTCAAATTGATTTACACCCAGCTAAGTGCATCTAATTATGTTGATGTTTATGGCAGAATGGAAATTTAGAATATTGTTAACTCCAAAAAACTGAATTGGAATCCAATTCCATCATTGCAATTATTCAATAATTATTAACAAGCATTACAAAAAGAACATATAAAATCAAAAAAAGTAGATTCTTATTTAAATTTTAAAACATATAAAGATGAGTGGAACAAAAACATTGACCATTATAAAGCCTGGAGCTGTTAAAAGTGAGTATATCGGCCCTATTCTGGAAAAAATAAATGCAGCAGGATTTCATATTTCCGGCATGAGACTTCTTCAGCTAACCCGTGTACAAGCTGAAAATTTCTATGCAGTTCATAGAGAACGACCTTTTTACAACAGCCTCGTTGAATACATGACTTCAGGTCCTGTAGTTGTTGCTATACTGGAAAAAGAAAATGCAGTTGAAGATTATCGCAAATTAATAGGTGCTACTGATCCTTCAAAAGCTGAAGAAGGTACAATCAGAAAATTGTATGCTGAATCACTGGAAAGTAATGCAGTTCATGGATCGGATAGTGATGATAATGCAACTATTGAGAGCAATTTCTTTTTTGCTGCCTGTGAACGTTTTTCGAAGTTTGAATAATAATTTTTTCGCTTAAGATAAAAGGCAGGGGGGGTCAGTTCAGAATGATTTTCTTAACAAGTTCTTCCCCTGCCTTTTCATTTATTCTGCTAATAATGGTTTCACGCATCATTAACAATTCATTACGTAGCACAGAAGAATTAAGATAAACGTACAGAACACCTTTTTTAATAAATATTTTTCTCGTGTGTGAAGCAGCGTTTTTCCCCAGAATTTCTTCCCAATACTGTTCCAGACGCGATTCCTTAAGTTTACGTCCCATACTCATTGAGTCAATGTACTCACGTAATACTTCACCTATCATTTTGGTATTTGTTCTTTTCATTTACATCTAATTCTTTTCTTCAACTACTCCCTTGCTAACCAGGAATAACTTATGTTCTACATCCAGCTCTTTCAGTAAGATTTGCATCCGATCCATATTGGTATGAGTAATCATTATCTGTCCAAAAGAATCATCTGCTACAAGTTTTATTATCTGCTTTACCCGATGTGAGTCAAATTTATCAAAAACATCATCCAAAAGAAGTATAGGCAATACTTTATTGACTTGTTTTAAAAAATCAAATTGTGCCAGTTTAAGTGATACAAGATAAGTCTTTTGCTGACCCTGTGATCCTATTTTCTTAATGGATGTACCATTAAGGTTTAGTATCAGGTCATCTTTATGAATACCAATGGTAGTAAACTGCACAGCTATGTCTTTGTTTCTGCAACTTTTTAATTTTTCAGCAAATTCCCCTGTATTTAGTTGAGATTGATAGACCAATTCCACCGTTTCTTCTCCACCGGAAATAACAGAATAATATTTATTAAATACCGGTGTAAATTCTTTAATGAATTTCTTTCTTTCAGAATAAATCTCATTTCCAAACTTAATCAATTGGGCATCATAAATATCAAGTAAATCCGATTGTGAATTTCCCCTTAGCAAGTCTTTGAGTAATTTATTTCTGTGTGCTAAAACCTTATTGTAACTAATAATGTTTGTCAGGTAAGTTTTGTTGTACTGCGAGATGACACTATTAATGTACTTTCTTCTTTCCTCGCTTCCGTCAAGAATAAGCTGAATATCAGCCGGGGAAACCATGACAACAGGAAATAAACCTATATGATCACTAAGCTTCACATATTCCTTCTTGTTTCTCCGAAACTGTTTCTTTTTTCCCTGTTTCAGACCACAATAAACCTCTTCTGTTTTTTTATTTCTTAGAAAATTTGCCTGCAACACCATAAATGTATCGCCTGAATATATGGAATACTGATCTGTAGAATTGAAATATGATTTGCACATACAGAGGTAAAATATGGCATCCAGAATGTTTGTCTTCCCTGCTCCGTTATCCCCAACAAAGCAATTTAACTTAGGATGCAGGTCTACTCCTGCTTCTTTGTAGTTCTTAAAATTAACTAATGACAGATTATTGATGTGCATTTATTTCCTGCATGAAAGTATGAAACAAAAGTAAAGATTAACTCTTAATAGCGCTATGGATGACAATGAAATTCATAAACTTTTCAAATAGAATATGTATGAAGAAGATATTTTTTGTCTTTCATTGAAAATAATTTACTTTTGCATCCTGTTGCGACAAGCTTAATAATACAAAGATGAGTAAAAAGAAAAAAACGCATGATGAGTCTGGCTTTGAAAGTGTTGAACATGCCTTAACCAGAACTGAGCAGTATGTTGAAGAAAACAAGAAAAGTTTATCCATTATTCTTGCTGTAATTCTGGGGATTGTTGGTGTCTATCTGGCATACAATAAGTTTCTTCTTGAACCAAAAGAAAATGAAGCTCAGGCACAGATTTTCAGAGCTGAACAATATTTTGAAAGAGATTCCTTTTTGCTTGCACTTGAAGGAGACGGCGATGCCTATGGATTTCTTGATATCATAGATGAATACGGTTTTACCAACACCGCTAACCTCGCACAATATTATGCAGGTATTTGTTATCTGAGGCTCAATGAATATGAGGATGCCATTGAACACCTTAAAAAATTTGATTCCAATGACAAGATTGTTTCATTAATTGCAATGGGCGCTATTGGAGATGCTTATGTTGATCTGGATAATCTGGATGAAGCCATCTCATTTTATGAAGAAGCTACAAGCAAGCACAAGAATGAATTTATCACAGCCATATACCTTAAAAAGCTGGGCTTGGTTTACGAAGAAACTGACAATTATAAAAAAGCTTTAGCAGCTTATGAAAAAATTAAAAAGGAGTTTCCAAATTCTGAGGAAGCAAAGGATATTGATAAATATATCCAGGCTGCTAAAATGAAATTATAAAGAACATTTATATCCATCGGATGAAAAAGTATCAGTTGTCCTGCCGGATATTGATACTTTTTTTGTTTTAATGAACTATAAATTATGTCTACTGCATTAAAAAATCTTTCAGATTATGATCCGGCAAATGTGCCGTCAGCAAAGAATATGCGTTTTGCTATTGTTGTGTCGGAATGGAATTCAGACATTACAAATTCACTTCTTGAAGGAGCTTATAATACCCTGATAAAACATGGGGCTAATTCTGATTCTATCGAGATAAAACATGTTCCGGGTAGTTTTGAATTAACAGGTGGTGCTACAGTTGTTGCAGAGACTAAGTCTTTTAATGCTGTTATTTGCATTGGCTGTGTTATACAGGGAGAGACTCCTCATTTTGATTATATCTGTCAGGGAGTAAGCTATGGAATTACCAGACTGAATATTGAATATAAAATACCATTTATTTTTTGTGTGCTTACGACCAATACTCTTCAACAAGCAATAGATCGGTCCGGAGGGAAACATGGCAATAAGGGTGACGAAGCAGCTGTTACAGCTATTAAAATGGTTGCCTTGCAGCAAATCATGAACAACAAGTAGTCTGTTTAGGCTGCTGCAAATCATCGATTTTCAGATTAAAGCATTATGGCAAAAGTTGTTGTTGGTATATCAGGAGGTGTAGATTCAAGTGTTGCTGCCTATCTTCTCAAAGAACAGGGACACGATGTAATTGGTTTGTTCATGATCAACTGGCACGATACTGCCGGTATCATTGAGGGAGATTGCCCCTGGCACGATGACCTGGTATTTGCTGAACTTGTATGCAAAAAATTAGATATCCCTCTTCACACAGTAGATTTTAGTGAGCAATACCGGGAACGCGTAGTTGACTACATGTTTAGTGAATACCAAAAGGGTAGAACTCCCAATCCTGACATTTTATGCAACAGAGAAGTTAAGTTTGATCTGTTTTTAGAGAAAACCAGTGAATTTAATGCTGATTATATAGCAACAGGACATTATTGCAGAAAAAACACCATTCAATCAGAAGGAAAGGAATATTATCAATTGCTGACCGGCTCTGACCCAAACAAAGATCAGAGTTACTTTTTATGTCAGCTCAACCAGGATCAGCTTGCTCCGGTTCTGTTTCCTATTGGTCATATGCTAAAACCTGAGATTCGAAAAATAGCTGCCGATCAGGGATTGGCAACAGCAAAACGTAAAGATTCTCAGGGCATTTGTTTTGTCGGAAAAGTAAATCTGCCAGAGTTCTTACAGCAAAAGCTGAAACCAAAAGAAGGCATTATTGCAGAAATTCCTAAGGATGTAACTTTGCAGAAAAAAAAAACCAAAGCAGGAAATGATTATAGTCTGAGTGAACTCCGGGAAATCACAAAAGCTATTCCATTCAATTCTTTAGATCAAACGATAATAGGAAAACACAACGGCGCTCACTATTACACCGTAGGGCAAAGAAAAGGATTGAATATCGGAGGAAAAGAAGAGCCCTTATTTGTACTTTCTACAGATACAGTTAAGAACATTATCTATGTCGGTCAGGGTCATAACCACCCTTGTTTGAACAGGTATTCACTCTTTATTTCAAAATCAGATATACACTGGATAAGAGAAGATCAGAAAATGATGGCGGACGAAAAAAGAGATTACCTTGTAAGGATCCGATATCGTCAACCTCTTCAGAAAGCTACATTGTATATGCAGGAAGATGGTTTGTACATTCTATTTGAAAAAGCTCAACGGGGAATCACTTTGGGACAATTTGCTGCCTGGTATAAGAATGATGAGCTTCTTGGATCGGGAGTCATTTCCTGACCTGACATCTGCAATTCAACTTCAACAATACTGATAATTGAATGTGCAGAAAACTAACAGGCAAGTTCGACAAAATTAATGTTGATGGACATCGGCTGAATTTACAAACCCAATTTACTAAAATAATGCGGTGAGCAAAATAAGAGAATTTTAGTTCATTCAAGAATCATCACCTTATTTACCATATTCTTCAAAACTAAATCTGATTGGAAAATCTCAAGAGAATATGAAGATAGAAGATTCTTTAGAATTCCTTTAGATTTTATCTGTTATTTTGTAGTATGAAAATACTGATCGTTGAGGATGAAATTGAATTGCTCATTACCCTTAGCAATTACCTTGTCAAAGAAAACTATATCTGCGAATTGGCGGATAATTTTCGAAAGGCTGAAGAGAAACTATCAATTTATGAATATGACATTATCCTGCTTGACATTATGCTGCCCGATGGGAATGGCATTGACCTGCTAAAAACAATAAAAAAGTATCAGACAAAAGCAGGCATCATAATTCTCTCTGCAAAAAATTCATTAGACGATAAGATCAATGGACTCGATCTGGGTTCGGATGATTACATAACCAAACCATTTCAACTCTCTGAACTGAACGCCAGGATCAAAGCAGTGTTGAGACGACGCCACTTTGATGGATCAAACATGCTGACTTTTCAGGAAATATCCATCGACACGATTGGAAAGTCTGTTACTGTTCATGGCAAAGAATTAATACTTACAGCGAAAGAATACGATCTTTTTCTGTATTTTCTGATAAATAAAAACAGGGTGTTAACAAAGGAGGCCATTGCTGAGCATCTGTGGGCTGATAATATCGATATGGCCGATAATTTTGATTTTATATACACACACCTTAATAACATCCGTAAAAAAATCAAACAAGCCGGTGGTAATGATTATATCAAAACTATATATGGTATGGGGTATAAATTTTCTGAAAGATGAAATTTCTTGACAAAGTAAACCGCAATTTTTTTATTTTACTGGCAATTATTCTTATAGTGAGTTCAGTAGCCGGATATTTTGTATTGCGGCAAGTTATTCTGAGTGAAACAAGAGAATCGCTTGTTGAAAAAGAAATTTTACTTAGAAAGCAGATTACGGAAACATTGGAAATACCTAATCTTTATCCAGTTATTGAAGTGGAAAAGATAGTCGGGCTAACCGGCAAAGAGGCGCAATTCAGAAAAATTATGATCCCCGTAGAAAATGAAAACGAATTAGAACCTTATCTGGAGTATTCAATTGAACAAAAAATAGGAGATAACTATTATTCAATAAAATTGCGTCAGTCTGTATTTGAAAATGAAGACCTGGTAATTATATTAGCATTCTCATTATTTGTAATACTTTCAGCTTCCTTTGGAATTTCATTTTATATTAACAGAAGAATCAATAGAACCATTTGGGCTGATTTTGAGCGTAACCTGCAAACCATAGAGCACTTCAATTTCAGCGATAAGAATAAAATTGAACTCCTGAGTTCTGATATTGAAGAGTTTGACCGTTTGAACAGAGTGATAGAATCTCTGACAGAGAAATTAAAGGCCGATTACGGTTCTCTCAAAGAATTTACTGAAAATGCTTCACATGAAATTCAAACGCCACTGGCAGTTGCATTGCTTAATCTGGATGAAATTTTACAACATGATTTAAGCGAAGAAGATTTTAAAAAAACATTAACTATCATCAATGCCCTGAAACGGCTCTCCATGTTAAACCAAAGTCTTATTTTGCTGGCCAAAATTGAGAACAGACAATTTATGGCAGATAAAGTTATTTCCTTTAAAGCTGAAATAAATAGAAAAATTGAGGAATTTGCAGCACTCTTTGAATCAAAAAAACTGCATGTTGAGTTGAAATCTGAACAGGATTTTGTTCTAAATATGAATAGTGAACTCGTTGATTTGCTTCTGAATAATTTACTCTCAAATGCCATTAACCACAATAGGGTTGAAGGAAACATTCTAATATTGGTTTATCAGAACGAATTAAAAATATGCAATACAGGTGAAAGCGGTTTACTGACTGATGAAACCATTTTCAATCGTTTCACCAAAGGAAACTCTAAATCATATGGTCTGGGGTTAGCTATGGTTAAAAATATTTGCGATACCCACAATCTGGATATTCATTATACAAAAGACAAACTGCACTGTTTTACAATTAGAAAAAAACTATAATCTACCGAAAATGAAATTGTTATTTTTAGTTCTCTCGTTTTTTATAGGGTCAATTGCTCTAAAGGGTCAAACCCGCAATTTGAATTATTTTCTTGAGCAGGCGAAAACGAATAGTCCACTAATTAATAAGAACAAAAATGCTATCAAAATTGTGGCGCTGGATTTAAAGCAGGTAAAAAGTGTTTTAAGTAAACCCAAAGTAAGTATAGAAGGCTATGTTCTTTTCGCACCAATCGTTTCACACAACAATGGATCAAATCGATTTGAGTGGGTCTCAGAAGGCGCTACTGACTATACTGGCTATGACCTTGCTTCTACCGATGGTGGACAATACCAAGCTGGTATCTCCATAAGGCAACCACTACTCAATGCTTCTGTATTTCGGGCATATTCAGATAAGGCCAGTATTTCGGAGGAGATAGACAATAACACTATAGCTTTAACAGTGCACGAACTTGAACAGCTAGTAGGTTATCAGTATATTCTTTGTCTGAAAGCTAAGATCCAGACCCAAAACTTCCTGTCGCTAATAAATCAAATCGATGAGCAATCATTAGTTATGCAAAAACTGGTTGAAAATGCCCTTTACAAACAAACCGACCTTATGCTTTTGCAGATAGAACATAGTAATTATGAATCAAATTATTTAGCCTCACAGGCTGAGTACAAAAGTAGCTTGTATGATTTGAATCTTATTTGTGGAATAAGTGACAGCACAATTGTTGATATTCAGGATAATTATTTAGAATTGAGTCCGGAAATTTCAATGAACTCAAAATTTCTGACAACTTATAAACTCGATAGTTTAAGTCTGCTGGCTGATCAATCCATTTATCGGCAGAATTACAAACCTCAGCTTTCATGGTTTACCTCTGCTGGATTAAATGCGATTTATCTGCCTGATTTCAACCGTCTTGGGTTTAATACAGGTTTAACTTTTAGCTGGACTATTTATGATGGTAATCTGCGTAGTATTGAACAACAAAAAACAGCTGTTAATCTTAACTCGCTTGAATTTGAAAAACAAAAATTTATCAAGGAAACGTATGTTCAGATACTGAAAATTCTTAATCAGATTCGATCACTCGAAGAAAGAGAGACTGTTGCCAGAGAACAAATAACTCAGTACGAACTTCTGTTAAATGCTTATAAGGAAAAACTACGGTTAAGTGAAATTTCAGTGATGGACCTAAAAATTTTATTCAGGGATATGTCAATCAAAAAACAAGAATTGCTTCTTCTGGAAATGGAGAAACAGACTTTGATCAATGCCTATAATTATTGGAATTACTAATACAATTACAAATGAAAAATCTATCCACTATCGTACTCATCGGTATTATACAGTTTTTACTGATATCCTGTAAGGATAAAAGGACAGGCAAGGTAGAAATTATGCCGGCGATCCCTGTTAAAACAACTCTTATTCAACAAGGAGATATTGCAAAATACATTTTCCTGAACGGTAAGACAATTTATCTGAGAAAGAACAAAATCATAGCTCCGGTTTCTGCCTACATTTCAGCGGTAAATGTACAATTCGGCGATATTGTTCAGAAAGATGATGTATTGTTTGAGCTGCAAACGAAGGAAAGCCGGGCATTAAATAATACTACAGGCAATATAGAGGTGCAGGCTTCTTCATCGGGGACTATAATTGAATTAAATATAAACCAATCAGGGACATACCTGGTTGAGGGCGATTTACTTTGTACTATTGTTGAAAATAAGGATGTTATGGTGCAGGTGAATGTACCTTATGAATACAACCGCCTGCTAAAACTGAAGACCGAGTGCCAACTTCTGCTGCCTGATCACACCTCTGTAAGTAGCAAGATAACCCGAATATTGCCCACCATCAGCGGAACTGATCAAACACAGTCTGTCTTACTTAAACCATCGTCTCATCAGCAATTGCCCGAAAATCTTAATCTTACTGTGCGCTTAGTTCTTGAAACCCACAGAAACAGCTTATTGATTAACAAAGAAGCAGTATTAGCCAACGAAAATCAAAGTATTTTTTGGATAATGAAAATTGAACACGACACCCTGGCTGTTAAAGTACCAATTCAAATAGGAATAGAAAACAACAGTATGGTGGAAATCATCTCATCCAATATAAATGTCAATGATCTGATAATCTCTGAAGGAGCTTATGGTTTACCGGATAGTTCAATTGTAAAAATTATCAATTAATTATGGAAAAGATATTTGTCAGGTTTAAGAGTCCTGTTACAGTAATCTTATTGCTTATTCTGATAGCCGGGGTGTTTGCATATCATAGTATGAAGACCTCGCTCTTTCCAAATGTTACATTTCCTAAAATCAAAGTTATTGCCGATTATGGCGAACACCCGGTTGAGAAAATGATGGTTATGGTTACCAAACCACTGGAAAACGCAATTAAGAAGGTTGAAAACATCAATTTGATTCGCAGTACCACCAGTACGGGAAGTTGTGAAATTTCAGCATTTATGAATTGGGATTCCGATATCGATATTGATAAACAACAAGTAGAATCACAAATAGCCCAAATAAAAAACAGCCTACCACCTGAAGTTCAGATTACAATCGAGAAGATGAATCCATCTATATTACCAGTCATGGGATATTCTCTTCAATCGGATACAAAAACACAGGTGGAGCTCAAGATGCTGGCAGAATATATTATTAAACCATATTTGTCGCGGATTAAGGGTGTGGCCTCGGTTGATGTGATTGGTGGAAAGATTAAAGAATATCGCCTGATATTGGACGAACAAAAACTCAATACCTTAAAAATCAATCCTCAGGATATTGGAACTGCCTTGCAACAGACTGATTTTATTAAATCGAATGGCTTTACTGTTGATTATCACCGATTGTATTTAACCGTTACTGATGCCACTATAAAGAATAAGGAACAGCTTGAAAATCTGATTCTTTTTGATGACGCGGTGCGCAGAATAAAAGTATCGGATATTGCCAAGGTTGAAATTTCAGAACGTAATGAATACATCAGGATTAAAGCCGATGGTAAAGATGTTCCATTAGTGGCAGTACTTAAACAGCCCAACAGTAATTTAATAGAAGTGTCAGACCAGGTAATCCAAAAAGTCAGGGAATTGAACGACATTTTGCCTGAAAATGTATTGCTGGTACCCTATTATAAACAGGCCGAATTTGTGAACGATAGCATTAAAAGTATTATCGATGTCTTATGGATAGGTCTGTTATTATCTATCGTAGTAGTTATCATTTTTCTGCGCTCGATAAAGTCAAGCGCTGTAATCCTAATCACAATTCCGCTTACTTTGTCACTCACTTTTACTCTACTCTATGCAGTAGGCTTCGATTTTAATATTATGACAATAGGTGCTATCGCTGCTTCAATAGGGTTAATTATAGACGATGCCATTATTGTAGTGGAGCAAATTCATCGCACGCACGAAGAATTTCCAGATCGCAAACCCAAAGATCTTGTTGGCAAGGCTATTGGATTTTTGTTCCCTTCCATGGTAAGCTCATCACTTAGCACCATTGTCATTCTTATCCCTTTTGAATTGATGTCGGGTGTTGCAGGCGCCTACTTTAAAATTCTTACTGAAACCATGATAATCACCCTGCTATCCTCTTTTATCATTACATGGTTGGGGCTCCCTGTAATTTATTTGCTGTTATCAAGAAACAAGGAATCGAAAAAAGAAGCTCATGCCTTGCCTGTCAGCCATGGTTGGATACAATTTTTTATCACCAGACCTTACATAAGTATTGCATTTGTCTTTTTGCTTATCCTAAGTATAGTATTTATAATTCCAAGGCTTTCCACGGGTTTTCTACCCGAAATGGACGAAGGTTCAATTGTACTGGATTTCGACAGTCCTCCTGGCACATCGCTGGAAGAAACTGACAGGATGCTTTCTCTGGTGGATAATATAATCGAATCTGTTCCTGAAGTAAATTCATATTCTCGGCGTACAGGAACTCAAATGGGATTTTTTATAACAGAGCCAAGTAGGGGCGATTACCTTATTGAATTGCATAAACAAAGAAGACGAACTACAGAGGAAATATCTGATGAAATACGCCAAAAAGTTGAAAGTTCAGTACCTGCACTTATTGTAGATTTTGGCCAGGTGATAACCGATATGCTTGGTGACCTTATGAGCAGTGTTCAGCCCATTGAGATCAAGATATTTGGCGATAATCATGATAAAATAAAAGAATTATCGAAACAAGTAGCTGATAGCGTGGCCACAATCAAAGGAACTGCTGATGTTTTTGATGGTATAGTAATAGCAGGTCCTATGCTGAAAATTTTACCTAAAGAAGATAAACTTAAACAATTTGGATTAAGCCCGTCCGATTTGCAGGTTCAAACCGAAACCTGGCTGGCGGGTACTGTAATAGGCTCTATTCCTGAAAAAGAGCAGCTTACCGATATCAGGATGATTTTTCCATTGAATAACAATACACCGCTTGAAAGAATCAGACAGCTTAAGATCTGTATTCCATCGGGAGATTTTCTGCCCATAAGTACATTTGCTGATTTTGAAATACAAAGCGGCGTGGCTGAAATTAATAGGGAAAACCTTCAAACCATGGGTATTGTAACAGCACGCTTAAACAACAGAGACCTGGGCAGTGTAATGAAAGACATCAGGCAGAAACTGGGTAAAATAAATTTGCCTGTCTCCTATCAGATAGCCTATGGGGGTTCATTCGCCGAACAACAAAATTCTTTCGCAGAGTTATTGAAAATCTTGATCGCCGGAGGACTACTGGTTTTCACAGTTGTTTTATTTATGTTTAAAAGTCTGAAGTTATCTTTGACAGTTATATTTATAAGTATTACAGGAATTTCAGGCAGTGTACTTGCATTATTTTTAACTCACACCCCCTTAAATGTTGGAAGTTACACTGGATTGATAATGATTATCGGCATCATTGCCGAAAATTCAATTTTTACCATTCATAAGTTTTTATCTGAATTGAAAAGTAAATCAGTTGGCAAGGCTCTGGAGGAGGCTATTACTGTTCGTTTACGGCCTAATTTAATGACTGTTTTGGGAGCTATTGCAGCTCTTACTCCTTTGGCTCTCGGTATGGGTACAGGAACTCAAATGCATCAACCACTTGCCATTGCAGTTATTGGCGGTTTTATCATAACACTACCGCTGTTACTTATCGTGTTACCGAGCCTGTTAAAGTTGATTATTAAAGTTAAAAAATGAAAATTTTACATTCCTCTATTTTTCTGTCAGGAACTTTGTTTATTCATGATTATCGGGAGCTGATTGAGCAAACAAGAGATGATACCTTGAGTGATTTATGTAACGAAATGAAAGTTACTTTTTAATGACGCTAATACCAACTTAAAATTTCCTTTAGATTCATCTTGTAACTTTAGCATTGTATAAACTAAACTAGTAAAAAATGAAAAAAATATTTTTAATGATCGCTACCATAGCGGTGGCAAGTATTGGAGTCTATGGACAAAACGTAACGCCGCCAAAAGAAGTACAGGATGTGTTTTTAAAAGAATTTAAAACTGCCCAAAATGTGAAATGGGAACAGGAGGAAAACGAATGGGAGGCTGAATTCAAAGTCGATGGTAAGGAAATGTCAGCTAGCTATGACAACTCAGGTAAGTGGCTTGAAACAGAAACCCAGGTTAAAATAACTGACCTTTCTGCAGAAATCCATAAAGCAATTAATCTTCAATTTAACGGTTGGGAAATCGAAAAGATTGAAGGTATTAATAAGCCTGATTTTAATGGTTATGAGATCGAATTGGAAAATGGGGAAACAGAGACAGAAATAATAGTTTCATCAGCAGGTGAAATAACAATAAAAAAGGTAAGCGTTGAAGATGATGATGAAGAGGAA
The DNA here is from genome assembly GCA_964456285.1 of uncultured Bacteroidales bacterium. Lineage (GTDB taxonomy): Bacteria > Bacteroidota > Bacteroidia > Bacteroidales > UBA10428 > UBA10428. The sequence goes on along the minus strand of CAYWBC010000051.1, from coordinate 565 downwards.
GTTGATTAACTTATATTATTAGCTGATGATATAGCCTGCAAATTATGGTCAGGCTATATCTGGCTTATGGTCCAAGAGTTTCAACCTGAAAAATGATAAATCCATACTATGGAAATCTGAATCTTTTTGTGAAATCAATTCGCAAACGATATCCATCTACTAAAATTACTTTTCCTCCTCCTTCACATGAATACCACATTCGTTATTACCGGAATCTTCCCACCACCATCGTCCGGCACGAAAATCTTCACCTTCTTTTACTGCCCTTGTACAAGACTTACAACCAATGCTGGGATAGCCTTGATCATGCAATTTATTATAAGGAACATCATTCTTCTTAATGTAAGACCATACATCTTTCTCGGTCCAGGTTAAAAGAGGATTCACTTTTATGATCTTGTGCTTATCATCCCAATCAACAAGTTTTGTATTGAAACGTATCAGGGATTGATCTTTTCTCAGACCATTAATCCAGACTTCATATCCCGGCAGAGCCCTTTTCAGTGGTTCAATCTTTCTGATATTACAACACAGCTTTCGGTTTTCTATGCTGTCATAAAACAGG
>CAYWBC010000050.1:0-29447 GCA_964456285.1 uncultured Bacteroidales bacterium | reverse complement strand
TAACACCGCCCTTTAGGGTGGTGTTAATCAAAAATACAAAATCAGGGCTTCAGCCCAAAATATATAATGCTATGTCTTACGTTCAAAACTGGATACACTGCGTGTGGGGTACAAAAAGGAGGATACCATTTATCAGTTCAAAAAACAAAAACAAAATTATCTCCCATATTCGTGAAAATGCAAAAGCTAAAGGCATTTACATTGATATCATAAATGGGCATCATGATCATATCCATTGTATAATCTCACTTTCTACTGATCAGTCAATTGCAAAAGTCATGCAGCTGATAAAAGGAGAATCCTCCTTTTGGATAAATAAACATTCATTAACAAAAGAAAGATTTGAATGGGCAGATGAATATTATGCTTCATCAATTAGCAAATCGCATTTAAAAAAAGTTAGAGAATATATTCTGAATCAAGAAGATCATCACAAACAAAGTACATGGGAAGAAGAATACACTGAGTTTCTGAAGGATGTCCTTCAATAAAGTTAGGGCTAAAGCCCGCATATATCAACTATGCCTACAATCTCCGCCCTAAAGGACGGAGATAATTACAACCCAAGCCTGAAGGTCTTAAATATCAATAACCGTGAATGATACCTTCCAGTTTTTTAAACATTGGTAAGGTGTCGCATCATTTTGTTATTATGTATCGCCCACGGCAAACAATGCCACAAACGAAGCGCACCATCTGCCAGGAATATTCAGTGCTGCTTCATTGTATGGTGCGCAATGAAAGATTCTTAGTAATTGTGAGAAAAGTTGTATTAATTAGGTTAGTATGAAGACAAACATTTGTATAAAGTGTGGGCACAATCTTTCATTAGCAAGAGCCACAATAACCTTTATCCCTGCGGCCCGTATATAAACAGAAAAACTTAATACAACTAACTATTATGAGAAAAATAACATTTTTAATGGCAATGCTTTTTGCCATAGTTTTCACAGGATGTGAGAAAGACGAATCAAAACCAGCACAAACACTTTCTCAATTTATTGTTGGTGTTTGGAGATCAGATAATGATAGTATCGATGATCCAGAAGGCGGTAAAATGGCTGTTTATTATACAGCTTCCTTCTATAATAACGATATTTATTTAATAGAGATGGCGGAATCAATTGAAGATGGAGGCTCCAGATTAGATACAGCTGCTTTTACACCATATTCAGTAAATAATGAGACTAATGTAATTTCTGTTACTGAACCCGATTGGGCTTTTGATAATGAACCTTCAACCGGTGAATTAACCAGCTTTGATGTTGAATGGGTTGAAAATACACATACAATGACATGGACTCCTGTTGGAGCTCCGGAAGAAGGTGCATTAACCTGGACATTTTGGCACGATATTCCAGGGATTGAAAGTACGCACACATTGCCTGATTAAAATCTATATTTCTAAATAAAACTTTTCGGATTTCAAGGCCAATATAAACTCTCTCTCCTTAGGAGGGAGTATTATATTATACAAACCTGAAAGGCCTAAATATCAATAGCCGTGGGCATCGCCCACGGTAAACAATACCACAAACAAAGTGCACCATCTACCAGGAATATTCAGTGCAACATCATTGTATGGTGCGCAACCAAAAAACATGAATGCAGGAATACAAGTTTTTGGAACTATGTTAGTCTAATAAGAACTATTAGGTGAAGCGCAGATACAACCTACGCTTAGCTTGGGTAATTAAAAAGACAATAAACACAATTTATAACCAATAAAAATAACCACTCCCCGTCGCTAAGTGCAAGAAAATTAATTTACTACCAATTGCCCATTGGAACTCCAACACAATTTGCCGGAAAATATTCAAATACTTCACCTTAACTTAATTTGTATAGTACTCATTTTGACTATATTTGCATCCTCTTTGAAAAAATTAGTAACTTAATAAAAGCATTTTAAAATCACTAAATTTTATAATTATGATTGATATTTCTTCGAAAGTGCCTATGATGGCTTTGATTGCATCGTTACTTGCACTTGTATTTGCTTTCTTTTTCTTCAAAAACATGATGAAGAATTCTGAAGGAACTGATCGTATGAAAGAAATTGCCAAGTATGTTCGTGATGGAGCCATGGCTTATCTTAATCGTCAGTACAGAGTTGTTGGATTGGTATTTATAATTCTTGTTATCCTTTTAAGCATTCTTGCTTATTTAAAAGTACAGAATCCTTTTGTGCCGATAGCATTTCTTACAGGTGGTTTTTTCTCTGGTCTCTGTGGATTCCTTGGAATGAAAACTGCCACATTTGCTTCAGCTCGTACTGCGCATGGAGCATCTAAATCATTGAACAAAGGATTACAAATTGCTTTTCGTAGTGGTGCTGTAATGGGACTGGTTGTTGTTGGTTTTGCTTTGCTTGATATCACAGTGTGGTATTTACTGCTTGACCGTGTAGTTTTTACAACAGCCCATATGACAAACGGCCTTCATTTTCTGGGTCTTGACTTTGTTAATGCCGGAACCAGTATGCATGAGAAGTACATTGAAATAACTGCTACCATGCTTACTTTCGGAATGGGTGCCTCAACCCAGGCTCTTTTTGCACGTGTTGGAGGTGGTATTTATACAAAAGCTGCCGACGTTGGTGCTGACCTCGTGGGTAAAGTAGAAGCAGGCATTCCTGAGGATGATCCCCGTAATCCTGCTACTATTGCTGATAACGTGGGTGATAACGTAGGTGATGTTGCCGGTATGGGTGCTGACCTGTATGAATCATATGCAGGGTCAATACTTGCCACTGCGGCCCTTGGTGCTGCTCTGGTAGGGGCAAATCAGGTACAGGCAATTACTGCTCCTATATTAGTTGCTTCAGTTGGTGTTTTACTTTCTATTGTTGGTATTTTTATGGTTCGTACAAAAGAATCAGCTACTCAGAAAACCTTATTGCGAGCTCTATTTATAGGTACATTTGGAAGTTCTATCTTAATACTTGCAGCAGTAGCCGGGATGGCAGCCATTGGCATTATTACCTGGGGCGTATTCGGTTCTGTGGTTGCCGGATTGCTTGCCGGTGTGATTATCGGACAGGGAACTGAATATTATACATCTGACGAATACAAACCCACACAAGGTATTGCTGAACAAGCACAACAAGGCCCTGCCACCACCATAATTGATGGTATTGCTGTTGGAATGTATTCTACTTGGATCCCTGTACTAACCATTGTTGCAGGCATTATTGCTGCTTTTGGTTTTGCTGGTGGATTTGTTGATTTCTCACAAGGTGTTTACGGTATAGGTTTTGCAGCTGTTGGTATGTTATCAACACTTGGTATTACTCTTGCTACTGATGCATTTGGTCCTATTGCTGATAATGCAGGTGGTAATGCAGAAATGTCTGATCTTCCTCCGGAAGTTCGTGAGCGTACCGATGCTCTTGATATGCTAGGAAATACTACCGCAGCAACCGGAAAAGGATTTGCTATTGGTTCTGCTGCCTTAACGGCAATGGCACTGCTTGCTGCTTATATGGAAGAAGTGAAATTATGGTTAGGAAAAACTGCTGAAAAAGGAGCAGATTTCTTAGCTGCTACCGGTCTTGCTGAAATTGCTGATGCTAAAATTGATCACTTTGTTGAATACTATAATCTTACGATATTCAATCCCATACTTCTGGGTGGATTATTCATTGGTGCCATGATGTCCTTTGTTTTCTGTGCAATGACCATGAAAGCTGTTGGTCGTGCAGCTGGTGCTATGGTTGATGAAGTTCGTCGCCAGTTCAAAGAAATTCCTGGTATTATGGAGGGAAAAGCTGTACCCGAATATGCAAAGTGTGTGGCTATATCAACCAAGGGTGCACAACGCGAAATGGTCGTTCCTTCCTTACTGGCTATTGCTGTTCCGGTAGCAGTAGGCGTAGTGCTTGGTGTTGCCGGGGTTGTCGGTCTTTTGGCTGGTGGTCTGGTAACAGGATTCACTCTGGCAAGCATGCTGAACAATTCAGGTGGTGCATGGGATAACGCAAAAAAATACATTGAAAAAGGACACTACGGTGGAAAAGGTAGCGATGCACATAAAGCAGGTGTTGTTGGTGACACTGTTGGAGATCCTTTCAAAGATACTTCCGGTCCTTCACTGAATATTCTTATCAAACTTATGACAATGGTATCTGTTGTAATGGCAGGTTTAACTGTTGCTATGAGTATTTTCTAAAATATAAATACTCCATATAGAATAGAAAGACCGGATTATGTCCGGTCTTTTTTTTATTCGTAATTTTAGTGCAAAGTATTAATACTACAAATATGAAAACTATTTACTCACTCATACTTATTGTCCTGTTCATCCTGTCATCTTGCTCTCCAAAAGAGAAAATAGCAGAAGTTAGCTATTTACCCATGGAGCAAGCTTATAAAATTGATGAGAACATCGATAACATTGTTATCCGGAGCAAGGAAGATTTGATTAAACTTAAGAGCAGCAAATTACCGGATGTTGACCTGGATGAGACAACGGTTCTGGGTTTTAAGGGGCAAATTGGAGGGTGCAATGACCCTGATTTTAATATCAAGGTAATCCGTGATGATTCCAAAAAACTTTATACTGTTGAAGCAAATGTTCAGCAGAATGGATTGTGCAAAAAACTGATCTTATACCAGAAATTTATTGCTATTGATAAAGTAAAGAAGAATTATGAGGTAGTTTTTAAAACAACAAATATTGCTGATGACCGAGATCTGTTAAAGAAGGATAGCAAATGATTGCTTCTTCAAATTAATTCTTTAATCCCCCCGATTTGAGCATCTTGATTGTTATAGGCTCCAGAATAACCAGACAACCCTTTGGCATATTCAATAGCTCAGGTTCAATAAGCGTATAAAATTCTTCTGCCTTTTTGGTTTCATCAAGAATTTCGATAGTAACAGGCAACTTCTCGGTCAGTTCCCAGAACTTCGAAGAAGAAATTTTGCTGCTCATACCAAAGCCCATGATTCCACGATAGACTGTCACACCAGAAAGCCCATGATCCTTTGCTTTATGTACAATGTACTCGTAAAGCAATTTTGAATCTATTCTATCAGTGGTACTGGCATATATTTTCAATATGCTGTATTTTTTGTTTTCCATATTACAATAAATTAGAACTAGCGTATCCAACAAATACTGCGATAAAACCCAGCAACAAACTAAGGCCGGTGTACAATGCAGCAGAAAGAAACTGACCGTTGTGAATCAACATCATATTTTCACTTGTAAATGTTGAAAATGTGGTAAACCCACCACACATTCCTACCATCAGAAAAAGCCTCCATTCCAATGTAAGTATGGGACTCTTAACTACTATACCCGTAAGAAATCCCAACAACAAACTTCCAAGAATATTTACAAGTAGAGTTCCAAGGGGTATTGAAAATAAATCTATTGTTAAATTCAATTTTGAAACAAAGTACCTTGCAACACTTCCAATGAATCCGCCAAAACCAATAAATAATATTTCTTTCAGCATGCTTTAAAGAATGATCATTATTAATCCAATGAGTAACGTTCCCGAATAATATTTGCTCCCTTGTCTTTGTATTGTTTCAATTCAAATCCTTTCTCATCTAACTGACCGTATGTAAAACTATAAATCCAATCGCCAAGATTTATAACTCTTGCTTTTTCACCGAGCTGAATATCATAAGGTATGTGTCTATGTCCAAAAATGAAGAAATCGTAATGTTCCTTCTTCAATGTTTCTTTAGCAAACTTAATTTGCAGTTCTCCTTCCTCTCCGGCAAATTTTTCAGCTACAATGCCTTTTGCAAACCTGCTGCGCCTGGACCAGGTTTTGCCAATCCACAATGCAAAATTAGGATGCAAGCGTGCAAAAAACCATTGTAAAATCTTACTTCGAAATGCTATTACCAATAATTTATAACCATAATCTCCAGGACCAAGTCCGTCACCATGGGCAAGAAAAAATTTCTGTTTAAAAAGCTCCCGAACAATAGGTTTATGATATATCTCTGCTCCCAATTCAGTTTTAAAATATTCATAGGCCCAAACATCATGGTTTCCGGAAAAGAAATACAATTTTGTACCATTATCGGCAAGCTCCGAAAGTTTTCCCAAAAAACGTGTAAAACCTCTTGGTACAACATGTTTGTACTCATGCCAAAAATCAAAAATATCTCCCAGCAAATAAAGCTCTTTTGCATGAGGCTTTATTTCATCCAGCCAGTTTCTTGCCAGCTTTTCACGTTCCAGACTCTTATCAGAGGGATGCAAACCCAAATGAATATCAGAGATGAAATATATTTTGTCTTTTGGCACAGAGCTATTAATTATTTAACAGGTTTAATAATGTTCTATCCAAAGCTGTTGCTGAAATATTTTTCCCAATAATATCAGATTGTTCAGCATTTATCAGATAGTTCATCGGGAGTTCTTTTACATTAAATAAAGTGTAGGTTGCAGAAGCAGGAAATGCAGTATCAATAACATTAATCCATGCCAACTCCTCAAATTCCAGAGCTTTTTTCCATCTTGGGATTGATTTATCAACAGAGACCTGATAAATCTCAAAACCTAATTTATGGTATTTTTCATATATTTTTTTCAATTCAACAACATACTCTATACTCTCCAGTTGATTTATTGACCAAAAATTAAGAAGAACGATTTTACCCTTCATAGAAGATAAAGAAATCAACTTCCCCTTTTGATCTTGGAGCAAGAGGTTAGGCAAATCAGTTTCTTGGATATGCGCCATTTGTAACAATTTCTCTTTCTGATAAACAGAAACCATAGCATCGTAATTTTCATTAAGTACTTTTACCTGTCTAACTTTAGGATAATATTTAGAGAGAGTATCAGAAACCAGTTTAAAAAACTGCATGTCATATTGTGTTTTAAAAACATATTCTCCGGCAGAAAATTCCTGATACAAAGCTGCAATATTTGCCAGTGAAGAAAAATCCTCAAGAATAAACTGGATGGCAAACCTATGGTAACCATTCTGAATTTTACTGTACAATGTTGCAAGACTATCCATTTCTGTTTTATCAGAACCAGCCTCATTCTGAAGTACCTGGTACCTATTACTGATTGTTTGCAGAGTTTGAATTGTATTACGCAATGAATCATGAAGCACATTTACTCGTTCTGTATTTAACGAGCCTTCAACGGATTTGCTATTATAAAAATCATTAAAATCAGCACTAAATTTCACTCTTTCTCCGGGCGAGAGAATTAATGTAAGACTTTTGTTTCCTTCAAAATTTAACTGGTAGTATCCTGGTTCTTTTAAAGGTATCGAATACCTGAAATTTCCATTTTTTTTGATATTTACAGAATCTATAGTCCTGACAGATGTTATTCTCAATTCTTCAAGAGTAGAGCTTGTACCATCAGCATTTTGCAAATTTCCAACAATAACTGCTTTTTCCTTGCGCGAACAAGCCAAAAGACTTATCAAAAAAAACAATACAAATACTTTATAAATCCTCATCATTTTATCTTCTTGAGTTTTTCAATAAGTTCATCAGAAAAAATATCTTTTGCCGTTATTATTCCAGCCTTGTTAGTTAGAAGAACTGAAGGTATTCTTTTAATGGCATATCTGCCCACAAGCTCCGACTCCCAATATTTGTAATCGCATACCACCGGGAGTTCAATAGAATTATTCTGAATGAAATCTCTAAGTTTTTCTTCTGATGAATCAATTGATATTGTAATGATTTTTATTTTATCTGTTTTGCTTTCTTTATAAAATTCATTTAACGACAGCAATTCATCAACTGAAAAGGAATTCCATGATGCCCAGAATAAAACCAGGATGTTTATATTAATATTATCATCAACAATTATAGTATCTCCTCCCAGAGAAATTGCTTCAAATTGAGGAAGAGGTAATCCTTCAGCAACTCGTTTTTCAATATACTTGTTATGAGCAATTTGCTCTTTGGTTTCCGTTACTTCCTTATTTAAGGCCTTTACTGCCTCCGTTTGAGGATACAATATAGTGAGATTTGAATCTACAAAATTAAAAATGTCCAAATCATCATACCTATCGAACAATGCTTGTGATTTTCGCCCAAAATTCTGATACAGTGCCAATATAGTAGCAAGCGAGTTTGGATTAGCATAGATAAAATCCCTGGTATATTTCTGGTGATTCTTCAATAAGGCTGAGTAACTGCTATCAATATCTTTCAGCAATGCGCTGTCTGATCTGTTTTCTTCCCAAACCAAACTCAGCTGATCAATTGTTTTAAGAACAAGATTTTGATTATCTGAAATTTCCTTAATAAGCCGTGAATCAGCTGAGCCCTTGACGTAATAAGAAATCTCATCCATTGCATTATTTATTTCAAGTTTTATTTTATCGGAAGGATGAATCACCAGAAAAATGGATTGATCATTAAAATACTTTACCAGATACAAAGATGAATATTCTGCCTTCCCCCGTAATGTTACTGTGGTATTTTCATCCAGATAGGCTGAATCAACCAACAGTGAGCTGTTTTCCGATAATAAATACAGTCGCACGGGAGTCGGATCCAGCACTTCAAAACTTACTTCTACACTAAAATTTTTCTCTTGCTTACATGACTGAAATAGCGTAATGAGAATTACACATGCAAATAGGAGAATTTGATTTTTCTGGTATTTTATTTCCATGAGCTGTTAATTTCGGCATCTAAAAATAAGCATAACAATTCTATAATTCAGACCATTGTTGTTGCAATAATAATTTTCTGGTGGAGAATATATTGCAATGGCCCGGCAATTTGAAAAAAATGTAGTGTTTATACAACTCTTTATTGAATTTATTGTTACACACTATATTCAATAAATCATAAAAAAATATAATTCAAAGGAATTATTAAGACTGATAATATAAAAATGCCTAATTTTACACTTTAATCTAAATCAAAGGGGTATCTAGCACATTTTTTCATCAATCAGACTGTTTTTACAATAAATTTGAGATAATTTGAGAATTATACTTACAATTTATCTTAATAGTAGTTGAAAAAATAGTATTATTTAAAATACTGTCTATTTACAATTAATATTTAAAAAATAGCACAATTAATTGTTAATAAACATCATTATTTGATAACTTAATCTAAGATTCTAAACAGCTAAACCATGAGTTACCTGAATTTTGATAAATCCGAACTTATAAATCTTGAATATTCGCTGGATCGCGAAATGTTAAGAAGTAATCGGGCAGGGTCTTATGCAAGTACAAGCATCATCGCCTGCAATACCCGGAAATATCATGGTCTACTTGTCTGCCCTATGGAACATCTTGATGGAGATAAGCATATTTTAATTTCCACTATTGATTGTACTATTATTCAGAATAATAGTGAATTTAACCTGGGGATTCATAAATACCAGGGCGACAATTACAATCCAAAAGGACATAAATATGTTCAGGATTTTCAGGCCGACTATGTCTTTAAAATCTTCTATAGAGTAGGAGATGTTCGAATTGTTCGTGAAAGCTTACTTGTCGAAAAAGAACAACAAATTCTTGTTCGCTACACACTCCTTGAAGCGGATAAAGTAACAAGATTAAAGTTTACTCCTTTTCTTGCATTTAGAAATATGCACGGATTGAGTAAGGCAAATTTGCATGCAAACACAAAGGTGAGAGCTATACCCAATGGTATTAAATCCAAACTTTATGATGGATATCCATATTTGAATATGCAATTTTCCAAAGAAGTTGAATTTGTTTCAACTCCTGATTGGTATTACAATATTGAATACCTGGAAGAACAACAAAGGGGCTATGATTACAAAGAAGATCTTTTTGTGCCTGGATTTTTTGAACTGACAGCCAGAAAAGGAGAATCCATCATATTTTCAGCTAGTACAAAACAATCTGCACCTGCTGCTTTAAAAAGAAAATTTACTGCCGAACTTAACAAACGTATTGTTCGAAACAGTTTTAAGAATTGCCTGTTTAATGCAGCTGAACAATTTTTTGTACGTAGAGAAAGGAAAACTGAAATTATTTCTGGATTTCACTGGTTTAATACATCCAGCAGAGATACCTTCATTTCACTGCCTGGTTTAACATTGTCTTTGAATGATAAAAAAACTTTCAAAGCTGTAGTCGATACCATGGTGTCACGAATGAAAAATGGACTTTTCCCTGATGTTGGACCTGATGAAGGATTAGAATACAATTCCGTTGATGCTCCCCTTTGGTTCATCTGGGCGCTTCAAAAATACTATATTAAAACAGGCGATTCAGGATTTGTTTGGAAGAATTACAGTAAGGCAATTAAGACTATTCTAAACAAATTCAAAGAAGGTACTTCCCATCACATCAAAATGATTGATAATGGTTTGATCTATGCCGGTGAACAAGGTATCGCGCTTACCTGGATGAATGCGCTTGTAAGTGGAAAGCCTGTCATCAACAGAACCGGTTGCCCTGTTGAAGTAAATGCTCTTTGGTATAATGCAATAGTATTTTGTCTTGAAATGGCTAAGAAATCAAAAGATCTTGCCTTCATAAAAAAATGGAACTCATTGGAAGAGAAGGTTAAAACCTCCTTTGTAAATACCTTCTGGAATGAAGAAAAGAAATACCTCGCAGATTATGTAGACGGGGAATTTAAAGAATGGTGTATGCGCCCTAATCAGGTTATTGCTACCTCCATGCCTAATTCTCCACTGTCTGATGAAATGAAAAAATCAATTCTTGAAGTTGTTCGCAGAGAATTGCTTACTCCCAGAGGTCTCAGAACACTTGGCCCAAGTCATCCTGATTACAAAGGCAAGTACGAAGGCAATCCGGAAAAACGTGACAACGCATACCATCAGGGAACAGTTTGGCCCTGGTTAATTGAACATTTTTGTGAAGGCTACCTGAATCTTTACAAAAGATCCGGCCTTTCCTTTATAAAAAACATTATCAAAGATTTTGAACCAACAATGAATGAACATGGGATTGGAACTATCTCAGAAATTTATGACGGAGATCCTCCTCATTCACCACGAGGTGCAATCTCATCTGCCAAAAGCATAGCGGCACTTTTAACCATAATTGAAAAGACAGAAGAATTAGAAAGATCTGAAAAGTAAAAATTACATTACTATTAAAGTATTATGAAAATATTGATGTTCGGTTGGGAGTTTCCTCCTCATATCTCCGGGGGTTTGGGTACGGCCTGTTATGGTTTAACGAAAGGATTAACCAAACTAGGCGGTTCCGAAATTACCTTTGTTGTGCCAAAAATATTTGGGGATGAGGAAACTCAAACTGCAAATATTATTGGAGCAGGCGATATTTCAATGGGAGATACTTTGATTGATTATCAGAAATTGCTTAAACAGATAAATTTTATTGAAGTTCATTCAAAACTTATTCCCTACACTTCGCCTGAAGAATATGCAAAACTGCAGAAAACTGAAAACACTGAAAATAAGGAATTTATTCATACCAAATTTAAAGGGAAACTAGAATTTTCCGGTGGTTATGGTGCCGGATTATATCAGGAAATTTCTAATTATGCGATTGTTGCTTCTCAAATAGGAAAGACTTTTGATTTTGATGTTATCCATGCTCATGACTGGCTTACCTATCCTGCCGGAATGGCTGCCAAACAAATTTCAGGGAAGCCTCTGGTGATTCATGTTCATGCAACTGATTTTGATCGTAGCGGCGGAAGTGTTAATCCCGGAGTTTATGATATTGAAAAAAGAGGTATGGATGCAGCCGATAAAATTGTTGCTGTAAGTAACCTTACCCGCAATACCATCATTAATAATTATGGAATAGATCCCGAAAAAGTTATTACTGTTTACAATGCCGTTGAACCTATAGACGACATGGAATCTTTCGGTAAATTAAAAGGCGTCAATGATAAAGTTGTTACATTTCTTGGAAGGGTAACCTTACAAAAAGGCCCCGAATATTTCATTGAAGCAGCTTACAAAGTGCTTCAGAAAATGAAAAATGTACGTTTTGTCATGGCAGGGAGTGGTGAATTATTAGTAAATTCAATACACAGAATTGCAAAATTACGAATTGGAGAGAGATTTCATTTTACCGGATTTCTGAAAGGCGATGATGTGAAAAAAATGTTTGCCCTAAGTGATGCTTACGTAATGCCCTCCGTTTCTGAACCTTTTGGCATTTCTCCGCTCGAAGCTATGCAATCAAATGTACCAGTTATTATTTCACATCAATCCGGAGTCTCAGAGATTCTACAACATGCTGTAAAGATTGATTTCTGGGATATTGATGCTATGGCCGATGCTATTTATGGAATTTTAAATTACCAAGGATTATCAAAATACTTCCTAAAATACGGTAAATCAGAAGTTGATAACCTGAAATGGGAAAATACAGCAGCTAAAATGAAAGATATTTATGCATCTTTAATACAATAGCTAAATCTAACTATTAAGAAGCTTTTTATGAAAACAATTTGTTTATATTTTCAGGTTCATCAACCCATGCGGTTAAGAAGATACCGGTTTTTCGATATTGGCAATGACTCTTATTATTATGATGACTACCTGAATGAATCGATAATGAGAAAGGTTGCTGACAAATGCTATTTACCGGCAAATAAGTTGTTACTCTCACTTATTAAAGAATATGGAGTGCAATTCAAAGTAACATTCTCAATTACCGGTATTGCTTTGGACCAATTTCAATTGTACGCTCCGGAAGTAATTGACAGTTTTAAAGAATTGGCAAAAACAGGCTCAGTAGATTTTCTTTCAGAAACATATTCTCATTCCCTGGTATCTGTTAAAAATGATGAGGAATTTAAAAAGCAAGTGGAACTTCACAGAGAAAAGATAAAAGCATTGTTTGGCATTGATCCCACTGTCTTCAGAAATACTGAGCTTATCTATTCTAATGATATTGGAGCTATGGTGGCTGACATGGGTTTTAAAGCCATGCTAACTGAAGGTGCTAAACATGTCCTTGGCTGGAAAAGTCCGAATTATGTATACTACAATGCAATTAATCCCAAGTTGAAAGTATTGCTGAAAAACTTCAAATTAAGCGACGATATTGCTTTTCGCTTCTCAAACAAAGGATGGGATGAATATCCTTTAACTGCCGCAAAATATGCTGGCTGGCTATCCGAACTTGATTCAAAAGAAGAAACTATAAATCTGTTTATGGATTATGAAACTTTCGGAGAACATCAAAATGCAGATACTGGTATTTTTAATTTTTTGAAAGATTTTCCAAAACAGGTATTTAAAAAGAAAAATTTAAGCTTTAGTACTCCTGCAGAGGTGGCAAGTAATTTGCAACCCATTGCTGCAGTGCATGTTCCCCATCCTATATCATGGGCCGATGAGGAACGTGATCTTACAGCATGGCTTGGAAACGAAATGCAGGAAGATGCATTTAACAGACTTTATTCAATTACTGATAAAATCAGCAAATGCAAGGATACGAAAATTCTAACCGACTGGAAATACCTCCAGTCCAGTGATCACTTTTATTATATGTGCACCAAGGTATTTAGTGATGGTGATGTACATTCATATTTCAATCCTTTCGACTCGCCTTATGATGCATACATTAATTACATGAACATTTTAAGTGATTTTATGATAAGAGTTAATGCTGCTGTGCCTGAAAATATTACCGAAATAGAAGTGGCTACACTTTCATCAATTATTTCTGAGAAAAATTTGCAAATTGAAAAATACGAGAAAGAAATTTTACGATTGAAAGACAACAAGAAAAAAACAACTTCAAAGGTCAAAACTACCGGCATCACTAAAAAGAAAACAGATACAAAAAGTGCATCCAAAGCAACAAAGCCAACAACAAAAACAAAGGCTTCAGGCAAAACGAAGAAAAAACCTCTGCCGAAGTAAGGATTAATTAATACAGTAATAATTCGTTCTATCTTATTAATCTTTCAGAAAAATGTCTACGACCTTATTAAGACCCGATAATTTATTTGAGATAAGCTGGGAAGTATGCAATCAGATTGGGGGCCTACATACAGCTATAAAAACCAAATCCATTTCATTGGTTAAAGAATTCGAAAACAATTACATCGTTATTGGACCTGACCTGGTTCATGAAACAGGTGAAAATCCAGAGTTTATTCTGGACCATCAGTTGTTTTCAGAGTGGCATGCTCATGCTCAATTAAAAGGTCTAAAAATCAAAATTGGAAGGTGGAAAGTCGAAGGCTCCCCAATAACAATTCTCGTTGATTTTTCTGATTTACTGATTAAAAAGGATGAGATTTTTAGCACACTGTGGGAAGAATACGGACTTGATTCGATTTCAGGTCAGTGGGATTATGTTGAACCCGTTCTGTTTGGTTATGCAGTTGGCCATGTGATTGAAGACTTTGTACTTTTTAACTTGTCAAAAAGCGATAAAATTGTTGCTCACTTTCATGAATGGATGACCAGTGCAGGGATCCTTTATCTGAAAAAAGCCATTCCTCAGGTAGCTACCATTTTCACAAATCATGCTACTGTACTTGGTCGTGAGCTAAGTGAAAACAATCAGCCCATATATCAGGAACTAAAAAAATACAATCCTGATAATGCCGCAAAAGAGTACAATGTAGTTTCAAAACAATCACTGGAAAAAATTTCTGCATCTCAGGCAGATGTGTTTACTACAGTAAGTGAAATTACATCTGAAGAATGCGCTCATTTTCTTGGCAAAAAAGTTGACCTGATAACCCCTAATGGATTTGAAACAAGCATCATACCTTCAGAATCTGATGTAATTGAAAAGCGCAAACTGGCCAGATCACAACTATTAAAAGTGGCTTCCATTCTAACTGACGATACGATACCTGAAGATGCATTTATTCTTGCTACAAGTGGCAGACATGATTTTAAAAACAAAGGAATAGATCTTTTTATTGATGCATTAAACAATCTCCGGAAGGAAAAAATTAACAGACCTGTTGTTGCATTTCTATTTACTCCATCTAATCATTATGGGCCCAGAAAAGATTTACAACAGGCATTAGATAAAAAGAATGTAAAACATAAGGGATCAAAATTAATTACCCATTATCTTCATGATCCTGAATTGGATCCTATTTTAGGCCGGCTGAATAAGTTGGGATTTACAAATGCCAAAGAAGATAATATAAAACTTATTTATGTTCCATCCTATTTAAATGGTCTGGATGGCATCTTCAATCTGCCGTATTATGATATCCTGTCAGGTTGTGATCAAACAATATTTGCATCGTACTACGAACCCTGGGGTTATGCTCCTCTCGAAAGCCTTGCCTTTGGCGTTCCAACAGTTACCACATCGCTAACCGGTATAGGACGGTGGTTAAAGGATGAGTGTAAAGAACTTTGTATGGCCATTACAATTATTGAGCGTAGTGATACTAATGACGCTGAAGTAACTGCACAAATATTACAGGCTATATTAGCAGTATACTCACTTTCTGAAGATCAGTTGAAGTTAGTAAAGGAAAATGCCAAAAGCATCTCACAACGGGCACTTTGGAGTTCCCAACTGGAAAATTACAAAAAGGCTTACAACCTTGCTCTCCAAAAAGTATCTGAGAGATCAGACGATTTTATACAAATAGATGAAAAGTCTACGGAACAAATTCATGAATACATACTCCCCTCTGCCAACGAGCCAAAATGGAAAAGAATAATTGTGCGCTCCAAACTTCCCAAAGAATTAGAAGTGCTGAACGAATTATCAAAAAACATTTGGTGGACCTGGGATGATGAAGCACAGGAATTGTTTGAAGCCATCGATCCTCAAGTTTGGAAAACAAGTGATTATAGCCCTGAAATTCTATTTGAACAAGTACCCTATAAACGGCTCCTGGCTTTAAGCAAAGACTCTGATTACATTTCACGACTTCATAATGTTCATGAACGTTTTAAAAATTACCTGGCTGGAATTGCAGATCTTTCCTCTCCAAAAATTGCATACTTCAGTATGGAATTTGGTTTTCATGATTCTTTAAAATTATACTCAGGCGGATTGGGAATTCTTGCCGGCGATTACCTCAAAGAAGCAAGTGATTCAAAAATAAATATCGTTGCAGTCGGTATTTTGTACCGATTTGGATATTTCAATCAGGTATTGACCTTATTAGGAGAGCAGCAAGCAATATACGATTACCAGCATTTTTCAAAAATGCCCATAACCCCTGTGCGAGAAATGAACGGTGATTTAAAAACAGTTCAGATCATGCTCCCCGGACGAATTATGTATGCAAGAATCTGGAAACTTCAGGTTGGACGAATCGAAATGATACTCCTTGATACAGATTTTGAAAAAAATATTCCCCAAGACAGGGAAGTTTCTCATAAACTTTATGGTGGTGATAGAGAAAACCGGTTGAAACAAGAACTCCTGCTTGGTGTTGGTGGAATAAGAGCATTAATAGAACTTGGTATTAAAGCTGATTTATTCCATAGCAATGAGGGACATAGTGCCTTTTGCGGATTAGAACGTATCCGCCATTTCATGATGGAAGAACAATTAACATTTTCTGAAGCAAGAGAAATAGTACGCTCATCAACATTATTTACTACGCATACCCCCGTGCCTGCAGGTCACGATCATTTCGATGAAGATCTCCTCAGAAAATATCTTGGCCACTATCCTGGAAGGTTAAATCTTAGCTGGGAGAAGTTTATGGCCTTGGGAAGGGTTAATCCTAACGACTGGAAAGAAAAATTCAACATGAGCTATCTGGCTACAAATCTCGCCCAGGAAGTTAATGGAGTTTCCATGTTGCATGGTGCTGTTTCACGCGAAATGTTCGCCCCATTATGGCCAGGATTTTTACCCGAAGAATTGCATATCGGATACGTTACAAACGGGGTGCATTGGCCAACATGGACAGCCAAAGAATGGAAATCAGTATACAATGAAATGTTTGAAGGCAACTTTGTAGATAATCAGACCAACCAGGATTACTGGAATAGGATTTATGATATTGACGAAAAGCGAATTTGGGATCTGAAACAAAATCTTAGAACAAAGCTCATCTCTTCTATAAGATCTAGATTTAAGGAAAACTGGATCAAGAGACATGAAGATCCAAAACATATAATGGCAATAAATAATGCATTGTCAGACAAGGCTTTAACCATAGTCTTTGCACGTAGATTTGCTACCTATAAAAGAGCACACTTGTTATTTAGAAATTTAGATCGCCTCTCCAAACTCGTTAATAATAAGGAAATGCCTGTGCAGTTCATTTTTGCAGGAAAAGCACATCCGGCAGATAAAGAGGGTCAGAATCTGATCAAAATGGTTATTGAAATATCAAAAAAACCAGATTTTCTTGGTAAAATTTTGTTCTTGCAAGGTTATAGTATTGGCCTGGCAAAACTTCTGGTCTCAGGGGCTGATATCTGGCTCAATACTCCAACACGACCATTGGAGGCATCCGGAACAAGTGGGGAAAAAGCAGTAATGAATGGAACATTGCATTTTAGTGTACTTGACGGTTGGTGGGTTGAAGGATACCAACCAGACGCCGGCTGGGCATTAACAAATGAACGAACATATGATAATCAGCAATATCAGGATGACCTTGATGCGGAAATTATATATAGTTTATTCGAAAATGAGATCCTTCCCGCCTTTTATAATCGCAATGAAAATGGGATTTCTTCTGAATGGGTTCGATTCATTAAAAACAGCATTTCTAAAGTATCACCAAAATTCACTACCAGGAGAATGATAAACGATTATACTAAACAATACTATAACAGGGAATATGAGCGCTTAACAAAAATGAAGGCCAATGATTATGAGATGGCTAAACAAATTTCATCCTGGAAAAAACGCATTAGTCGTTCATGGAACAACATCGAGGTTATTGATGTGAAAATGTTTGAGCAAAATACCGAAACCATTGATACAGGAACCAAGTATTATGGCAAAGTAACACTTGATTTAAACGAGATAAATCCATCACAAGTTGGTGTTGAGTTAATTGTTTCTGAAAACATGAAAGAACTGGTGAGCCTGCAACAATTTAAAATGATTGAATCTAAAGAAGGAATAGCTGTTTTTGAGATAGAGGTTCTCAACGAGCACGCAGGTACATTCAATTATGGTATCCGGGTATATCCTGTTCATGAGCTTTTGCCTCATCGACAAGACTTTAGCCTTATTTATTGGATTTAAACAACCTGAGTTCGATATAAGAAAAGTAGAATGTTTTTTATCTCTTATGCTTTTAAAATTTAAGGAGAATGAAATGATGGAAAATGGGAATATTGGAGTGGGCTTACTGCCAAAAATTTCCATAATTCCAAAAATAGAAACAAATTCATAAGTTGCAATCTTTCAAGAACTAAGTTTGTTTCATACATCAAACTGACGTGAAGTAATTATGAGAGTAACAAACAATACATTCAATTAAAATCATTCCGCTATGAAAAAAGCACTCGTCTTCTTTGCCGAAGGATTTGAAGAAATTGAAGCCCTCACTATAGTTGATGTTTTAAGAAGGGCTGATATTCCCACCTCCATAGTCTCAGTGAGCAATAATTTATCAGTTGTAGGAGCACATGGTATTAAAGTTGATGCTGATTGTCTTTTTGAAGAAGTCGACTTTCAGGATGCAGAAATACTTATTTTGCCCGGAGGTTTGCCGGGAGCTCATAACCTAAATGCACACCAAGAATTAAAAAAGCAATTAAAGCTATTCAATGATGCAGGTCAAAAAGTAGCCGCAATATGTGCTGCTCCTCTGGTTTTAGGAGGACTCAATATTCTTGAGAACAAGAAGGCCACTTGTTATCCTGGGTTTGAAAATGAATTACTCGGTGCCAATTTAAGCACTGAGCTTGTGGTTAAGGCTGGTAATGTTTTTACAAGCAGGGGACCAGGTACAGCTATTAATTTTGCGCTTGAGCTGGTTGCAGATATAAAAGGAAAAGACACTGCAGACCAACTTGCCAAGGGAATGATTGTTCAAACCTGGTAATTCCTCATCCACACAGATTTTATTGCCCTATAGTTTGCTCCGTGTAACTCTGTATCTACTCTGTGCTTCACTGTAGTAAATTTTTACACAGAGTAAACACAAAGCGCCCCACATAGTTCTCATCGCAAAAGATTGGATAGCCCGGTTTTATCAAGTATGGTCACATTTTTTCCCCGGGCTTTGATGTAGCCTTCATTATCCATTTGTCGAAAAGCCCTTCCAATAGAAGGTCGGGCATCGCCAAATAGATTTGCAATTTCTTTCTGAGTATTTGGCAATACGATGTCATTCTTCCCGGTCTTCTTAGTAATGTTCAATAAGTAAAATGCAAGCTTACCTTTTATAGTTTGCATACCCAACAATCTTATTTTCCTGGATAATTGTTGAGCTCTGTTTGACATAATATCCAGATAGTTGAGTAAAACTACATCACTCTTCTTCAATAATTTTAATAATTCATTCCTTGGAATAATCAATAGTTTTGTATCCTCAGATGCAGAAACATCCACGGGCAATTCATTCTTATCTCCAAAAATAAAAGCAGATGCTATGGTATCAGGAGCCTTCAATTCTTCAATCCTGATTGTACGACCTTCAAAATCTGTCATTTCGCCAATTACAGCTCCTTTAACTATAATATTTAGATTGTTATATTGATCTCCACTACTGGCAATAAGTTCTCCCTTTTTGCATGTTTTAACCTGGTGATGTATGTCTCTGATCAGCAACCCGATTTCTTTTGGCGAAATCCCCTTGAACAAGAAATTATTCTCCAGAATATCTGCATAGTTCAAAAAACAAAAGCTGCAATTCTTATTACAGGGTTCAATCCAATCCATTTCAAAATAATTTTTCCGTTTGTAACATTAGTTACATATAGTATGTAAATCTATGCATATTTTTGTTTCAATAAAAAGAATAAATCTATGATACGAGAAGTTGTAAATATTGATGAGAACCTATGCAACGGTTGCGGTGATTGTGTCCCTTCATGCCATGAGGGAGCCCTGCAAATTATCGATGGAAAAGCCCGTTTATTAAGTGATTTAATGTGTGATGGACTTGGTGCCTGTTTGGGTCATTGCCCCCAGGGCGCAATTACTATTGAAAAGCGTGAAGCAGAGGCATACAATGAAACCAAAGTGATGGAGATTATGGTTGATAAAGGTGAAAACACTGTGCTTGCTCACATGAAACATTTAAAAGAACATAATGAATTAGCCTTTCTGAAGGAAGCAGTGAAATTCTTAAAAACGAATGAATCTATGATCCAGCTTGATGTGAATCAGGTAATAAGCAAAGTGCATAGCAGCAATGTTCATGATGATCATGCTACCGGAGGATGTCCTGGATCCCAAACAATGAGCTTTGATGTAAAATCAGCTTCAAAAAGTGGAAATGAAATGATTTCTGGACAATCTGAACTCAGACAATGGCCTGTTCAAATGCACCTCATCAATCCTGCTGCAGAATACTTTCAAAATGCAGATGTAGTGTTAGCGGCCGATTGTGTTGCATTTGCACTTGGCAATTTTCATCAGAAATTCCTGAAAGGCAAAAGTCTGGCTATTGCTTGTCCAAAACTGGATACTGGTCAGGATATATACGTCGAAAAAATAAAACGCCTGATTGATGAATCCAAAATAAACACCTTGAATGTTATGATTATGCAAGTACCCTGTTGTGGTGGATTGCTGCAAATGACAAAAATGGCTGTAGATCAGACAAGTAGAAAAGTACCAATAAAGGTAACCCTTGTTGGAATTGAAGGCAATATTCTTCAGGAAGACTGGATTTAAGAAAATATATAAATTAACTTTACTAGGAAGGATGATACTATGACAAGCTTTGATAATTCGAAAGTATACAGCTTAAAAGATTCCATTGAGTATTCAGAGGGATCAATTGTAAGCAAAATTATTGAAAAGAATGATGCTGGAAGCGTGACCTTGTTTGCATTTGCAGAGGGACAATACCTGAGCGAGCATACTGCTCCATTTAATGCTTTGGTGCAAATTGTTGATGGCTCAGCCAAAATTACAATTGATAAATTGAGCCATACACTCAAAGAAGGAGACATAATTATTATGCCTGCCAATGTTCCTCATTCTGTAGATGCCCCTGGAAATTTTAAGATGCTTTTAACTATGATTAAAACATAATTCATTTAATTATTAAAAAGATGGCAATAAAAAAAGTTTGGATTGAAGATGGTTGCACATCATGTGCTCTATGCGAAGAAACCTGTCCCGAAGTATTCGAAATGCCCGATGAAGCAATTGTGAAACCAGGAGTAGATTATTCTCAATTTGAAGATGGCATAAAAGAAGCTGCTGAAGACTGCCCGGCAGAGGTAATTAAATACGAGTAATAAAGAAGCATTGAACCCTGGTCTCTGTTGCTTTGTTTTATATCTGAAACCTTTCTTTCTATAGGTTTATTGATACAGTATTTATTTGTCTGAAATGAAAAGTATTTTAATAGTTGGCGGCAGTGGCTTAATAGGAAAACATATTGCCAATTATTTTGGGAAGTCTGGGTTTAATGTATATTTCCTATCCAGAAATCCAACTGCCGATTCAAAATTTATAAGTTATTCCTGGAATCCATTAAAAGGTATCCTGGATACCGAAGCACTACTAAACAAAGACATTATTATCAACCTGAGCGGTGCTGGAATTGGAGAAAAAATATGGACTTCCAAAAGAAAGAAAATCCTATATAACAGCAGAATAAACAGTACGCGTCTTCTTGTGGATACATTGATAAAAGAAGAAATTAGTCCTAAACAATTTATTAATGCCTCCGCAATAGGATATTATGGAAATCGCCCTGATGAGAAACTTACTGAAACATCAAGCCAGGGAATTGGTTTTCTTAGCACATTATGTAGTCACTGGGAAAATGAAGTGCGAAGGCTTGATGAAACTAAAATAAATTATTCCATTCTTAGGATTGGAATAGTTCTTTCAAACCAGGGAGGAAGTTTTCCAAAACTTACATTGCCAATAAAAAAGAGATTGAATGTATTGTTTGGACAAGGCGGTCAATACCTTTCCTGGATACATATAGATGATATGGCGAAGATTATCTTTTCCATTGCAACAAGTAGCCTCAAACCAGAGATATACAATTGTGTTTCTCCCAATCCTGTATCCCAGAAAGATTTGAATGATGTTTTACAAAAAATAATTAATGTCAGAGCGATTCAACTCAGATTACCCAGAAAATTACTCTCTTTGATAATGGGTAAAATGTCAGAATTATTTCTTAGCGATCTGAAAGTGAGTCCTGAAAATTTATTAAAACAAAAATTTCAATTTGCATTCCCTGATTTACATGAAAGTATCAAACATTTATTAATGAATCCTAATTCCTAACTACCATGACCCGATGTGACTGGTCGACCAATAATGAATTGATGATTAAATACCACGATACAGAGTGGGGTGTACCTGTTCACGATGACCAATTGTTATTCGAGCACCTTACGCTTGATTGTTTTCAGGCTGGATTAAGCTGGCAGACCATATTGAATAAACGTGAAAATTTTCGCAAGGCCTTTGATAATTTCGAAATTAAAAAGGTTGCTTCATATGATGATGAGAAAAGAGAGATTCTTCTAAGTGATGCCGGAATTATAAGAAATCGTCAGAAGATTAACGCTTCCATTCACAATGCAAAACTGTTTCTGGAAATTCAAAAGGACAGCGGAAGTTTTGATTCTTATATCTGGAGTTTCACTCATAGAAATACCATTCAAAACAATTATAAAAGTAT
The DNA here is from genome assembly GCA_964456285.1 of uncultured Bacteroidales bacterium. Taxonomy (GTDB): domain Bacteria; phylum Bacteroidota; class Bacteroidia; order Bacteroidales; family UBA10428; genus UBA10428. The sequence continues at coordinate 6,753 of CAYWBC010000050.1, read as the reverse complement.
CTCAGAGCTTCCAGCTACATCTGAACTCTCAGATAGAGCAAGTAAAGATATGCGCAGGAGAGGCTTTAAATTTTGCGGTTCCACCATCATTTATGCCTTTATGCAGGCTGTGGGTATTGTGAATGATCATGTTGATAGCTGTTTCAGAAACAACGAACTGGGGGGCAGTTAATTATTTCTTCAAATAGTTGAAAAGATGGTAATTAAAAAATGACCATTTATTTGACATGAGTGCTTAGATTCAATAACTTACTTATCTTATTTAAAGCTTGTTTATTAGGATGGAAATAAACGTCTTGGATAAGATCTATGATTTTCTGAATGGATTCATTCATCCGAATGAATTAAAAATTCACATCCCTGAATTGAAGGAAACAAATACTGAAAACTTAATTAAAAAATGTCCTGTTACAGGATTGGATATTTCTATGCAACCCAACAATAGTAAATTTTTAAGTTATACAGGAGTGAAATGGTACTATGAACATAAAAATAAAATGTATTGTGAAGTATTAGCTCCCCGTATAAGCAAAGTATGGGAGAAAAAGGAAATGGATGAACAATTCAGAGAAATTGCTCATAGTATCAGAAACAGTGACAGCAACCCAAGGCACAACACCCGTCGTAAAATCAGAAAAATTCTGACTGATAATAACAGCTTATTCAATAACATAGAACTCATTGACAAATCAAAATTGAAAGAAGCTGGCCTGATCTAAGACTCAAGATATAAACAACTAGTAATCAAAAAAGCTCTAAACCTTATGTTTAGAGCTTTTTGTTTTTATTGGCAGACTTAATTTATAAGGTCTTTTTTGCTGCTTCAACAGATTTCGCAGGATGTATCAACAATACTTTTGGATCTTCTTCAGATTGAGTAGCATTTTCAACAATTAAGGTTTTCACCTCTTCTGCAGAAAGTTTTGGATTCACATTGAAAATTTTTGCGGCAAGATTCACCACATTCGGTGATGACATTGAGGTGCCTGAGTATTTCACCCTGTCTCCTCCAGGTATGTAACTTTCCACTTCGTAGCCGTTTGCATATACATCCACACTTTCTCCCTCTGTGGTAAAACTTGTTTTCTTACCCTCAATGTCAACCGCTCCAACGGTTAAAATATTCGGGAAATTGAAACTTGAAGGTATAGAGCCTGCAAAATCAACATCGTTGTTGCTGTTCCCGGCAGAAGTAACAAAAAGAATATCAGGCGTAGCTTCCATTGCTTTATAAAAAGACTTCTCATGAATATCAAACATTTTCTTAGCTATCTCATATCTTTCTTCCTCATTTTCTCCTACCCCATTTTTTGTAAGGGCAGGCATTATATCAATCCTGATATCCATGCTCCAGCTCATATTTACAACACGTACATTGTTGTTCCTGAAATATTCCAGAACATCTTCGTACATTTTTGCCCATCTTTCAGCAGTTGCCATAGTAGGTATATCCGGAAGAGTTTTGTAATCAAAAGTCAAACGTGCCATTAGTATCTTGGCAAAAGGATTTCCTTCTGTTGCAATTCCGGCAACATGAGTTCCATGGTTATAGGTCCCAAGAAGACTTAATATCTCAAAAAACTGTTCATATTCTTCGGGCGTCATTTCCCCCGATTTCTTCTTAAACTCTTTTGCAAAATTGCTCTCAACATTGGCCATCATATCAATCAGACCTTTATCAAGTTGCTGCATTTCTTCCAGATTCTCCAGATTATGAGCCTCAGGAATTAACATATCCTTCGATTTTCTTCCTTCATAATCGTAGGCTACCCCATAAACATCATCAATGTATCCATTATTGTCATTGTCTTTCCCATCAACTACTTCATTCTTATTCATCCACCTGTTGTTCTCTGGAAAAACTTCCATATCAACTCCTGTATCCCAAATACCAACTACAATTGGTTCGAGACTATCTGACTCCGTAAAAACAACTTCTCTTTCTTTCCAGATATCTTGTTTCTCAATTTTTACAGCTTTTCTGTCGATCAAATCAGAAAATACATCAGCAAAAACCTCTTTATTTGGAAGGTAAAAGCTCAAGGATGTTTTGATATTTAATACCCCCATTGCCACATCAAGAGGAACATTTCCTTCTGATTTATCTACGGTGGTTTGTAACTCTCCTGTTAAAAATCCAATTAACAAATTCTCATTGAAAAAATCTGCTCTTCCTTTTCTTCTTTCAATATCTTCCTGAATAATATCAAAAGGGAGGGAGTCAAGGTGAGATGCAAGCTTCTCTTTCATAAACTGTCTGAACTCTTCTTTGTCTTCAATATTTTCTAGTTGAGCCATAGCATATGCTTCAAACTCACATCCTCTTATTAATCTCTCTGATTCTTTTTCGGCCAGGTCTCTTGATTTATATATATAACTAAGTGACTTCTCATAGTCTCCATTGATTTCTGCCACTGTTCCTAAATCGTCATAATAGCCTTTCAGAATAGAATTGTCTGAAAATTCATACTTGTTCAGATCAACCTTAAGGTCTTCTCCAATTTTATTGGCGAGATCAATAAGTAGCTTATCATCCTTAATAAGCTCAGTGAGATTTGTTTTTGAAAGTTGGTAGTTGTGTTTTGGAAGATCTTCTGCCTTTTCAATTTTTATCTTTTCCTGACCTTGAAGCGAGTAAGTTAATACAATAGCAAACAGTATAAAAAATAAATTTTTTTTCATGGTGTGTGGTTTTTGTTTATAAAAATATCAATGCTATCAAAATTAGGCAAAAAATATTTCCTAGATACACTCAGTAATAGACTTTTGTTCTGAGGAGACAAGGACCATATTAAATAGTAAGACAAATATTAATAAAATGGAAACAATAGCCTTCTCTCATCCAGTTCATAAAGGAATAATATACTAAGTCCATTTAGGAATCAATTTAATATCTTTTTATTTTATATACCTTATTTTATGATTATTACACGTATTTTTATAGGTGTCTAATTATGGTGTCTAATGAAATTACCCTACAAAATATCCAGAACCTTAAAACGATACGAAAGCAAACACGGCAGGCAGATACTAATCAGGATTCGTATGATTGGCGGGAAAGATATTGAGGTCCCTGTTTATGATTTTATTAATGGGAACAGGTTTCCAATTAGTATAAAAAATGAAAATTGGTACAATGGATATGTAATAGGAGGTGAATACCATATTCCCGTCAATAATTTAAATCTTTTAATAGACAGCATTGAAAAAAAAGTTGGAAGTGTAATGTTTATTCTCTTGCAAAGAAAAACTGAGCCTACACGCAAAAGAATTTTACATTTAACTTACTCTGGTCCAAAAAAATTTAGAAAAGATCCTGACCAAACAGAAATAGACAAGATAATTACCGATTACCATGAGGGAGCGTTTTCATCGGAAGAGGAGTTTCTCAATTTCATAAGCAATACGGAAGATTCAAAATACGTGGATTTGAAAAGGGAACTGGGATTGTTTGAAAAGAATTACATTTTAGACTATTGGGAAGGGTTTATTAAAGAGCATGCTCCTAATTCCTATAATCTTTCAAAAAAATCAATCAAAAATTATGTGGAGGTAACCGGTGATGATTGCATTGTTACTAAGTACGATGATATATGGTTGGTGAGATACTTTAAATATTTAAAAGATAATGGGTATTACAAGGGAAAGGATAGAAACCTCTGTTATCAATATAAAAATTCAACATTAGAAAAGTATATGAAACATATGCGTTCCTTTGGTGATTATCTGTTTGAACAGAAAGTAATTATAAATCAGAATTACAGAAGATACAAACTAGAGAAAAATAGGCAACAGATCAGAAAGGCTAGAAAGAATTGAGTACAAATATTGTATGCTATTTTTCAATCATAACTTCATATAATTATATCTAATGTATTGTTTATATTGATTTTATAAATAAACAAGTAAACATAAATAACTAATCACATATGGATGTTGATTATAAAGAATAGAATTGAATCTTTTCTTAATTAAAAAATAGTACTTTTGGGCTTCAAATTCTCAATATGAAGAGGCTTCTTACCGTATTGATTTTTGTCATTCTTTTCTGCTATTCAGGTTTTGGCATAGATTACTATTTGGAATTTGTGCCTAATTTTGATGCCGATTCTAATTACAGTATTAGCCTTGATTATTCAAAATCCAATACTTTTCAATTCAAAAGTTCTGACTTCTTATTTGCCCTGGAAGAAGAAAGTGAATCAGAAAAAGAGATAATTTTTAATGCAGGTATTTCAAACCTTACATGTTATACTATACTAATAAAATCAGTTTATCCACCTTTAAAAACTCATTTTATAAATGTAATTCTTTTCGAATCAGATAGCTCACCTCCCATCAACTGCTAATCTTGGCATAAATCGTTCATGTTTTTAGTCAATGTATTATCGATCCAATTAGGATTGATTGATGGCTAATTCCTTATAATCTATTCTTATATCAACCTTATGGTCCAGACATTTCTGGAAATTGAATTGCTAACATCAAATAATTCCGGAAAAATGGACCTCAAAAATTTAACAATTAATAAATATTTAATCCCATGGAAAATAGCATAGAAAAACAATCAGATAAAGGCGAACAAAAGTTTGTTGAAAAATATGGTATGTGGATTATAGTCATAGGTTTAGTAGCCACTATCATTATAATTAAAGTTCTCCTGGACATATTTTAATATAATTTGCTGTGTTTTAACACAGATGGAAAAAATATGGAAGATCTTTACATAATGTAATCTGACTAATGTATAATTTCTAAATAAAAGAAGATGTGCCAATGATATAATCCTGTCATTAAACATCTTCTTTTTTACAGATCTAAAGTTTTTTTCAATACATAAGTTAATGAGCAGATTAATTAATATCAAGGGAGTACTAAAAGTAATAAGCGGTAATCTTTTAATACTTGGTGCTTCTATACTTTTTTGTGTTGGTGTGGCTGCGTATTACTCTGAGCCTATAATGCCTTTTGTGATTTCTGCGGCAATATCTTTTGTTTTGGCTCTATTTTTAAAGTTCATCTCGCGAAACAAAAGAGAAGAACTAATTGTGAAGAAAAGAGAAGCATACTTAACAGTTTCTCTTTCCTGGATTTTAATTAGTTTAGTGGGTTGCCTACCCTATCTGCTCTCATCTGCAATCCCTTCATTTGTTGATGCAATTTTCGAATCTGTGTCAGGATTTACAACAACTGGTTCATCCATATTATTTGATGTTGAATCCTTACCAAAATCAATTTTATTTTGGCGAAGTTTAACTCATTGGATAGGCGGCATAGGAATTATTGTTTTGGTAATTATTGTAATGCCTGCTCTTCGAACAAGTGGTTACCATCTGTTCTCTCTTGAATCATCTTTACAAGATAAGATTCGCCCAAGAATCAAGTCGGTCGGTAAACGTTTATTGCTAATTTACATTTCACTTACAATATTAGAAACTCTTTTCCTGCTTATGGGAGGAATGAATCTGTTTGATAGTATTTGCCATGCATTTGGCACTGTTGCAACTGGTGGATTTTCAACCAATAACAACAGTTTGGCAGGGTATTCACCATACATTCAGTACACTGTGATGATTTTCATGCTTTTAGCAGGAACCAATTTTGTGTTTTATTATTATTTGTTTGCACGAGATTTTAAAAAAGTAAAGAAAAATGAAGAGATAAAGTTTTACCTGAAAATCATACTATTTCTGGGATTAACTCTAACATTATCATTATTTTTTAGTACAAATAAAACATTTGAGGTATCCTTTCGAGAGGGCTTTTTTCAATTAATATCTATCGTTAGTTGCACAGGATTTTCTACAACTGATTATTTATTATGGCCAAGCTTTGGCTGGTTAATTTTATTCCTGGCAATGTTTATTGGCGGTTGCACAGGTTCAACTGCAGGCGGCATAAAAATGGCAAGACATCTGATACTTCTTAAAAATATCAAGAAAGCAATGCGTCAACTAATTTCACCGAATGCAGTAATTCCAATAAAAATCAATAACGAAGTAATTGGAGATGAAATGAATACATCTATTATTACTTTCATATCTGTTTATATATTAGTCTTTATACTTGGAAGTATTGTCCTGATATTATTAAACCTTGATATTAAAACAGCCTCAAGTGCTGTAGCTACCTGTCTGGCAGGTATTGGCCCGGGAATTGGTAAGGTAGGCCCAATGAATAATTTTTCTCATCTATCCCCCATAGTAAAGATTATTTTATCATTCATAATGCTTGTTGGCCGACTTGAAATCTATTCTATTTTATTGCTCTTCACTCCAACTTTTTGGAAAAATTAGGCTAGTATAAAAAGTATTGACTTGAATACAGATTGTAAGTGTAAGTATTGTCCACCTTCGTAAAAACTACGGCGGATAAAAAGATACGGAGTGAGATGTCTCGATCTCACTATACATAATCACTCTGATTTATATTACCAATTGGAGGATACTATTTCCTGGTTTTAATTATTGGAATGGAAGAAAGTGTGAGAGTGAGAGTGAGTATTGAGATACAGAGTGAGACTGCTCGCTCTCACTCTGCAATTCATCTATGGACTCCCAATATATTAGCCTGACAATATGAAAGAAAAATTATACTCTAAGTTTTTTTACGAATCAAAAAGTTTGAGTGTGAGAGTATCTCGCTCTCGCTCTACACACTTACTCTGATTTATACTTCCAATTGAAGAATACTATTTTCTGGTTTTAATTATTGGAATGGAAGAAAGTGTGAGAGTGAGAGTGAGTATTGAGA